>JAUWBM010000018.1 GCA_030601705.1 Thermoplasmatota archaeon | reverse complement strand
GTAAAATTTCCAGCATCATCATAAATATGTGTTGGGTTTTGTTCATCAGATGTATCGCCATCTCCAAACTCCCAATAATAATCATACGGTGGCGTTCCATTTTCTGCCGAACCTGTAAATTGCACAGGCTCACCTATTGATCCCTGATAAGGACCATGAGCATCCACATTAAAACCCATACTGGTAAAATCAGATGCCGATATAGCAGATGCGCTCGCAGATGATGTAGAAACTATAATTTTAATCCTACAGTGCTCAGATCCACCCGCATCAACTAACCATTGAAAACAGCCATTATTTGGAATATCCGATGCAATTGTATCCCATGGACCTGATTCACCATCTAGAGATACCTGAATTTCAACAGTTGCATTACCTTGCGATGAAGGAACAGCAGAAAGCCAACGTATATTACGAATAGATCCGCTCCTAAACGTTTCACCTCCATGGGGAATCTGCACTAAAGCAGAGAGTTCAGCTGGTTCAAGCCATGGAGAAAAAGCCTTCAACTGATTTTGATACGAGGGCCAACTACCTTGCCTTGCCTGTATTACAATATCTTCACGTCCATCATGGTCAAAATCACCATCAACTACAAAAGCAGAATAACCACCATCAGATGGCATAGTAAATGTTGCATCAGCAACCCAATTACCGTCACCATCGCCAAGAAAAACGTAACCTGTTGGCTTACTATAAGTAATAATATCTAAATTTCCATCTCCATCTATATCCCCAAATTGCGGGTAATGATATCCTGAGGTCGGTAAACCATCAGATGTTAAATCCCAATCATCATTTTGTTTATCATACTTGTAACACCGAACCCCCGATGAACTATAGCCAATTACTAAATCATCACATCCATCGTTGTTCATATCACCACAATCAAGACCATTCCAACTTTCAGTTGGAAGACCATCTTGATTTAGAGTAAAATCAAAAGAACCATCTCCAAGATAAACATAGGTTCCCCAACGATTTCCAACGAAATCAGGATACCCATCTGCATTAAAGTCACCTGTTTCAATATTATTATAAGTATTTTCTCCAGACATTGCCCATTCGTGACTCCAGGATCCATCCCCATGATTTTCATACAAGTGATAACCATTGCCACTTCCAAATGATTGAGAGATAATATCCAAAAGGCCGTTACAATTAAAATCAGCAAGATCTGTTGCAAACATGCCCCACTCTTCACCACCAGTGCCAAGTCCCGTTGCCCATCCTTCCCAATTTGTAGCAGTGCCATCTCCTAATGCAGCACCAATTAAAGTATCACCAAAACCGGTTTCGCCATAAGCATGATGTATTCCCCAAACCACGTCTAGGTACCCATCCAAGTTTAAATCTCCTGCTTCAATACCACCATAGCCAAAATTACCAACTTGTTCAACTGACCATGTACTCACTCCATCACCTAGCCAAACCATGATTCCATGTTGACCACTATTAATATAAGGGGAACCATGGTCACCAACACAGATAATGTCTAAATGTCCATCATTATTGATATCAGCAAGTTCTAGTTCGGTTTTACCTTCTTCTTTTGCTGGAACTTCAAGTCCTGAGGATTTAGATAATAAATCCAGAGTGCTGGTAGAACTAAGAACCAAACTATTCTCATTAACATTATATCCTATAACCATAGGACTGACTGTCGTTGTGATGAACAATACTATTATTCCGATGCTTATGCCTTTCTTCAGAATGATTCCTCCATATGATACATATATCTATGGATGCTTGAGTATTTAAATCCTACTTTTATCCCCTTAATCCCATCCTTTACCACCTATTTGCCACTTATTTGATTACATTATCCATCTTTGTTTTAATCACAGCTTTCAACGGCCCTTTAACGGGCAAATTAAAACACCAGAACCTAAATCCTGTTCAACTCCGTTCAAAATCCGTGGCTTTTCTCACCGTTCAATGATTTCATATTTTCACCCGCTTCACTGTTTTTTTCCTTCATATGAACTATTGTTTCGTCATCATTGCAACTCGTTCAAAATTCGAGGTCTAGCTTGTTCAAAATCTGAAACTTGGTTTTGATCAACAAACCGCGTGTTACAAAACGTTATTACAAAAAAAACAAATAAGACTATCAATTTACGTTTTATAATGCAAGCTTCAGGGGAATTAGTTGACAACAAAATAATTGTTAAAAAACTAAAGGATGCTGGACGACTCTATACCAGGAGTCATTTCGGCAAATCTCTTTCTGGTAACGAGATACGGTTGGATTTAATAGAAGGAATTTTTTTATTAAGTGAAAGTAAAATTAGAATATTTCATAATAAAAATGAGATGAGCTTTCAAGATCTTGTTAAAATTGCTGTGCAGCAGATTCCTGAATTTGGAAAAAAATATCTTTTATTCAGGGATTTGAGAAACAGGGGGCATCCAATAAAACTATGCGAAGAAAATGAGCCTACTACTTTTTATCAATTCAAACAAAAAAAAGGTATAGATGTCAATGAAAAACAACGTTTCATCTCTGCATTTTCCGAAAGAGACATTTTAGATTTAGAAGATACAAAGAAGTTGATAAATAAGGTAACAAAAAAGAACGGAGAATTATGGTTTGGAATCGTTGATGAAGAAGGAGATATCACTTATTACGACGTCACATCTTTGGATCTTAGGGGAGATATTGGCAAGAATGTTTTTCCAAAAGGAGATGGATTTCTTCTAAAAAATAGAATTGTACTCTTCGATAAAAAATTATCAGAAAATTTACTAAAAAGAGAGTTTTTTGGTAAACCGTTTGGAGATGGGTTGCAATTATCTCTGGTCGAAGCATTGTATCTTTCAGAAAAAGGTGTTATTGATATCCAGACGGATAATGGAAAAAAACTTACCGTAAAAGAGTTTAAGAAAATTATTCAAAAATCACAGCCGGACATTCAATCAAGACTTCTTGTTTTTAGAGATTTGAAAAAACGGGGCTTAATTGTGAAGACAGGATTCAAATTCGGTGCCCATTTCCGTGCGTATACAAAACAAATAGATGAAACGCATGCCGAATATCTAATTCATGTGGTTGAAAAAGGATTTAAAAGCATATGGACCGAGATGAGCAGAGCAGTGAGACTTGCACATTCTGTAAATAAGGAAATTGTATTTGCAAGAGTTGATGGTGACTCAATAGATTATATTAAATTTGGGAGACTGCGGCCATAATCTATTTAAATTGACTAAACAATTCAACTTTTGTAATTTTTGGGAGGAGAAAAATTTGCTTAAAATAAGATGGCATGGTCACTCATGTTTCGAAATCACAAATGACGTAACATTAGTAACTGACCCGCATGACGGAAGATCAATAGGCATACATTCACCAAATGTAGCAGGAGATATTATCCTGGTATCGCATGATCATTATGACCACAATAGCGTAAAATCAGTGGAAAAAGATGGTTCTAAAATTGTAACAGATGAACGGAAAAGAACCATTTCAAACGTTCAAATAAATGGATTTGAATCATTTCATGATGAATGCTGCGGAAAGAAACGAGGGAGAAACATTATCTTTAAGTTTATTTGCGATGATATCACGTTTTGCCATCTTGGCGATCTTGGCCATGAACTTGATGAAAAGACGATTCAGCAGATTGGAGATATTGACATTTTATTTATTCCAATAGGTGGCACTTATACCATAGATGCAGAAGGAGCTTGGGATACCATAAATAAAATAAAACCAAAAATTGCTGTACCAATGCACTATAAGATAGAAGGGCTATCTTTGCCTATCGTTGGTGTCGATCCTTTTTTAGAAAAAAATAAATATAAAGTCCTTAAAGTTGGAGATGAAATTGATATTGAAAAAGAAGAGATACCAAAAGAACCAGAGATTTGGGTGTTTACTTTATAATTTTCTCTTTAAACGCCTCTTTGTTTACGCAATTTGGTGGGATTTCACCTTTTAGTCCTGCTATCATATTTTCAGCTGCAATAACTGCCATTCTTGTACGAGTTTCAAATGTTGCAGAAGCAGAGTGTGGCTGAAGTACAACATTGTCTAGTTTTTTCAGTTCTCCATGGATCTCTGGTTCGTGTTCATATACATCAAGTCCAGCTCCAAAAATCCAGTTTTTTTTCAATGCCTTAATGAGTGCTTGTTCATCAACGACTGGTCCACGAGAGGTATTGATAAGAATTACATTTTTCTTCATGGTCTTTAGTTCTTTTTCACCGATTAGATGATGGGTTGCCTTATTTAGAGGTACGTGAAGGGAAATGTAATCTGATTTTTTTAGGATTTCAGAGAATTCTACCTTTTTAGCGTTCAATTCATGTTCCAATGTTTCATTTATTCTATTGTCTACGTATAAAACGTTCATATTGAACCCTTTACTTTTTAGAGCAAACGCTGTTCCAATTCTTCCTGCACCAATGAGCCCTAATGTTTTTTTTGATACATCTTGTCCAAGCATAAGTGTGGGAGCCCAACCTTCAAATTTTCCAGCTCTGGTGAATCTATCTCCCTCGACAATACGGCGGGCAACAGAAAATATTAGTGCCCACGCCATCTCTGCAGTGGTCTCAGTTAAAACACCAGGTGTATTGCTGACTGGTATGCCTCGCTCTGTTGCTGCTTTAATGTCTATGTTGTCATAGCCAACTGCATAACTCGCTATCATCTTCAGGTTTGGATCTGAATTTATAACCTCTTTATCTATTGGGTCAGTCAAAAGACAAAGAAGACCTTCCTTTTCTTGTAATCCGTGTATTATCTCTTCTTTGGAGAGAACGCGGTCATAATGGTTTATTTCTAATTTAAATTCCTTCCTAAGTAAATCCAATCCTGGTTCTGGAATCTTTCGTGCCACAAATATTTTCATAAGTAGTCCCCGAGTTTATTTACCAATAATGAAAATGTTGTTATTATATAGATATTTCTAGAAAAATTTAGGCTATCTGCGAGATATGGATTTAATCTATCCTGAAGGATATGGCGAAGCCTTATCTGGTGGAGAGCGTGAACATCAGTACAACAGGATAAAAGATAGAATCCTAAGAAAAGGACAAAAACTTTCACAATTTAAAGAATACTTACAATTAGCAAAAAATGATCTACCGCCATCTACAGGATTTGGAATTGAGAGACTAACGAGATTTATTTGTGGATTATCAAGAGTAGAAGATGCGTCACTATTCCCTAAAATACCAGGGAAGATGTGTATTTAATCTTCAATCTCCCACTGAATCATACCATCTTCGTTAACATATCCTTCTTTTACAAGGACCCACTCTGCGTGTGTTGGTTCCACTATCGGTTTACCATAGATCCTGATATTCCTGTCGCTTGGTATATTTGCTCCATCTGTTTTCACGAATACCCGAAAGTCTGTTTTTATAGGATCTATTGGAGACCAATCTTGTAAGTCATCTATGTATCGCTGTGTTAATTGCTCGCTGTAATTCCAGTTGTCAGATCGTGCCTCCAGTCTCACTCGTGACCCCAATTCATCGACTATTTTATCCGTACATGGCGGACCAAAATATATCTCTTCAACAACAAACGCATCGGTCTGAAAAGTCGGCAAATATAAGTGTTCCCAGTCATTTTGATCATAGGGCGGACCATTGCTTCCATCAGAATAGTCAAACAGTGACATATCAGATAAGAGATAATAATAGTTCATTACACTGTAATAATTGCCCCATGTTTCATCATATTGTTTTCTTGCTTGTTTACTCGCAAAATACGATAGATTATCACATCCTTCAAAACTCCATGGGGTTATACCAACAGTGTGACAAAGCTCGTGCATGAGCCGTGCACCGACAGAAAGACGCCACGCTCGAGGTGTAATTGGGTGTTTATGCTGTAAAAAAACCTTCTTAAGATTACCTGTAACCATCTGTTTAATGTTTGCACCAATATGCATCGTATCATATACATTAGATTTCGCAGGATGATTGAAATTCCCACTATGGCCAACAACTGCATATCTAAATATTCCTTTTCTTTCATCTGGGAAATAATTGTTGTAAAACTGTAAAATCATACCAGAATCCTGTGAAACAGTTCCATAATGCGGTAAAAGCTCACCGCCACCGTTCTTTGGGGTATCTGGCCAACCATGATCTATGTACAATTTGATATTATGTTGACAATACCGCTCAATAATAGCCTGTTGTGATTCCACCCAGAGAACGTGTGGGGGATCGAAAAATCCGCCACGCTCCATACCATCAACTTCTACGTAGATGTCTTGTGAGAAGGGATCAGCGAACCATTTAGCCATCTTGTATTCCTCAATGTTTTCAAGGCCATCAATATCAGGATCAAGGTTCACATGGTCATCCCAAATATGGGGGTTATAGCCCCATCTCCACTCCCAAGCAGTTGGAATGCCATCTCCATCAGGATCTAGTTTCGAGTCATCAATTTGCGGGTTCGTCCCAAGTACGTTTACTTCAGTCCACGTAGGTATGAAATCCCCGTCAGCATCTATCTGATAAATGTTGAACCAAATCTCAAAATAACTACCAACATAGTGACCATATCCATCATAATCCCTAAAGTTATCATCGCCATTCCACCGACCTGTACGGTAATCATATGTGACGTGTATTGTATCTCGTTCAAAGTCTTGAAACCTCCGGCCAAGTAACCCTTTTTTCACTCGTTCTACAATAGTGAGTGTTATTTCCGAGGTTTCCTGTTCCTCATCAACATCTCTCACGACTTTATTTTCATGAAACATTGTATCCCACATATTAAACAAGGTCTCACTTGATGACCCCAATGCCTCAACGTCTTTACTGACATATTCAAGATCATCCATGTTACTAATGAAGTAAAAACTAGGTTTTTCCCTCCAAGAGGTACCGATCTTTAATAATTTTTCCAGAAGCCCTCGATGCCGTATCCTATTAATTTCTAGAATCAGCCCTTGATTTGTATATGGGCTTATGCGATCATCTATTTTTTTTTCCACCGGTCCCTCTGTTATTGTTTCTTTTTCTTCGCCAAAAAATTGAACGTAAACAAAAACGCTGGAAACAACTAAACATACCACTATTAACAGAGATACGCCGATTATTATTTTTTGCTTGTATCGCAGGTACATTTTTATAATTGTCCCCCAGTATCAAAGATTAATATGGTCAGCAATTTATATAAAACTATCGACCAATTCATTAAAATCAGTAATAATTACTAATTAGATATGGACGTAACAAGATAAACCAAAATTTCGTTCATCGAGGAATCAACCCCGTTCTTTTTGCCAATATCAACAAGTTTGCCATTTATCGAATCAATCTCGGTTTTCTTTCCCTTTTTAAAACTTTGAAGCATAGAAGAATGATTTTCGGAAGTGCTTCTAATTACTTCCTTTGTTTTTTGAATTGTATGTTGATTCAAGAGATTTATTCCATTAGCCTTTGCAATACTTGTTGATTCTTTACATACTTTTTCCACAATTTTTTCGAGTATTGGGTTTTCTAAAAGGTAACCATTTTTACATTGGAAAAATGTGGTTAAAGGATTAATGCTCGAGTTGACTATTGCCTTAACCCACATTTCTTTGATAATATCCTCACTAACAATTGTTTCAATGCCAACTTCGTTAAATAAATCTGCAATATGTTTTATGCGCCCTGTTTTCTTTCCATTTAATTTTCCTAGAGTAGTTTTTCCTTTTCCGGTATGCCCAATAACACCCGGTCTGGAAAAAAAGGCACCATGAGTAGTGGTACCGGCAATTATTTGTTTACTATCAACCACTTTCTCTATCATATCAATGTTATCCAACCCATTTTGAAGAGTTAAAATAATTGTATCGTCATCTATAATTTTCATTGCTTGATTTATTGCAGATATGGTATCAAAGGATTTGACAGTTAGAATCAAAACATCTGGAGAAAATGTAACCTTATCAACTGAATCTTCGGCAGGTATCTTCACATTCAACTGTGTTTTATCTTCGATATTCAGACCGTTTTTTCTTATAGCTTTCACATGAGAAGTTCTTCCAATTAACATCACATTGTTTTTTTTGGAAAGTAACGCACCAAATAATGAACCTATCGCTCCTGCACCCATAATGACTATATTCATATCGGAATTCCTATCTCCTTACATTTTTGACTTATTTCACCATCGTCCATGGCTATTAAGGGATGTAAAATCGGAAGGTTAATGTGTTTTTTCAGTAGTTTAATATCAGACAGCTCATTTTGAGAATTATTACAAAGGGTATGACCTGTTACAATAGCATCACAATTTCTTTCAGATGCTATTTTGTTTAAACTTTCATAGAGATTTTTTCCTTTTGTATCAACTATAAAGATATCGAGATTTGCGTACCAATTTGTTAAAAATGAATTTAAAATCTTAGTGTTATGTTCGTCGATATTAGCAAAAAGTATCTTGCATCCTCTACGCATGAGATACCATGCTGCCAATATAGATTTGGGAGCGGTTACTAGGGCTAAAGCCTTGCCCTGTGTGCCAAGTGGTAATCCACCTGCCCCACGGATTTTTTCTGTAAAAATATATGCACTTTTGTTTCTGATTTCAATAAATAACTCAAAATCAGGTTTGGTCAGATTTACATTCGCCTGTATTGCTTTCACAATATCGTTACCTATCCTTACAGCAACATCTTGGCTTGTATAATTGTGTTCTCCTGTTCTTGTCACTCTAAGTGCAAAACTTTTTCCCCTTCTTAATGTTCCTTTTGAAATTCTTACAGAAAGCTTAGATGTGGAATCAATATCACTGTGTGTGTGAATCGCTGGGCTTATGGAAACGATTCCAAAAATCTGCTGTAAGATAGAGATGCTCTCGTCTATCTTATTTATATAGACGTAGATCCTGCCTCTTTCCTTTTTTATCCTACACGCGAGTTGTTTTGTGTTTAACGCGTTTTTTATATTATTTACTAGAGTATTCTCAAAACGTTTACGTGTTTCTTTGGCTTTTAACCCTATTTCACCGTATCTAACGATTATTAGTTCGTATTCCACAATAGCTAATATTACATATCATTACATTAATATTTCCAGTAAAAAAGAAGTAAACGGCATCATTAAAAATCTATTTTCTTTATTTTTTGTAAAGAAGTTCTAAGAATGGGACTATATGTAAGAACGAGTAGGGCTTTTCATAATAAATAAATCAATAGATAAGTCAGCTCATGCTCCAAACGGTGAGGAGCCAGAGAAATTCAATAAAGTTTTGATAGAAAAAGTGCTTCAAGAAACATATGGAAAATAAATTGGTTTGAATTGCATGAATAAATAATTCTTGAATAATGAAAAAACAAATTTATATAAGGGGCAAATTTGATGTTGCAGTATGGCCCACAAAAAGAAAATGAATCAAAAAAAAGAACCTTTGCCGTATACAGTTGAAGACGCTATGAAAATTACCGATGAGATATTTAAGCTTAGCAAAGAAAAGGAGTATAACGTTGGTGCTTTTGTTCATGGATTGGTTTTCGCTCTCGAGTACGCCCAATCTTCCTATAATATTCCTCAACAACAAATTGCCGGCATTAAAAGAGATTGTCGTCGATATTTCAAGGAGACAAATACTATTAAAAAATGATTGTTTCTCTAGTATTGTCTCTACTTTTTCAAACTTCAATTATTAGTATTTCTACTTTGTAATTTGGATGAGAAAGAATAAATAAGCCTAAGCAAACTTTATTGTAATCTATCAGAACTTTAAAAAATGTAATTTATTATAAAAAATAATGGGAGGAAAAGGGTTTTTCTTAGGGGATAAAATATGAAGAAACAAAAACTCCTTCCTCCTTTCCTCCAAATGCTTTTAATTTATATTTGCTATAATGTAGCATGTATTCGTTTGTCATTTAAATATTTTTTGTAAAAATATTGCAACGTTTGTTACATTTTACATAACAAAATTCTTTTTGCATTTTCCATCCAGAAAAACTCTATCTTCCAAAATTTCTTTCGAAAATGAAAGAAAGGTAAGTAGGGAGAACTTAAAATTTAACTAGTTAACTTCTACTAATTAGACAAAACCAGTATTAAAAAAAGAAAAAGTGGGGTTTATTCCCACCACCATTTTTCTTTCCAACTTTGGTTCCACCATGACTTAATTGGAACACAAGGGAAAGTTTGCCAACTCTCGGCTTTCAGTTCAACTAAATGATTCCAAACTTCATCCCAGTTTTTGCCTGCTACCCAGGATATATAATCCCAGTCACCGGGGATACTTGCACCACTTGTCATCCAATTCCATTTTTTTATTTTCTCTGGAGTCTCGTTTAGTTTATCTTCTCTGAATAACACCCAAGAACCAGCAGGTTTTTCCCACCACCAGTTATCACTTTTGTATCCGTTATATACCTGATGTGAGCTTGTGTATTCTACATCATTCCAGTTTTTTATTTCGCCTACGCATCTATGTATAGTATCCCAATCTTGTGCGTCGAACCAGACAATGACGTCATATTCTCCAGTTACGATCCATGTGCCTATCACATTTTCCCAGCCCTGGAACCGTTGCCAGACATCATGAGCTTTTCCTTTTACCGTTTTAACAAAAACGTATGCAGATCTGTTTTTCCAATCCATTCTCCATCTCTCCTATTAAGTAAATTACTTTATATGCTAGTGAAACTTATACTTTTTGGTCTGCTAATGCTTTTTAGCGTGTTCTTTTGGATGTTGACAGTCCTAAATTTTGCAGTTATGGTACGCTATATTGGTGAATCTTTGGATTTCAGGTGGTAAAATTAGCTGTTGATTGTGGTGATGATTAATCGGGTAAACTTTGTTATGTTGCACAATATTTATATATTATGAGAAATAATAGTAATATGGGGAGAACGAATGCCAAAAAAGAAAAATAATCAACCTTCGCCATTTTTCATAATAAACATTGGAAGTAAAGAAATTCCAATATTAAAATATACATATAAAAAAGGAAAAAAATATTAGATAGAAAAATAGAGATATTTTGAAATCTCTGAAGAACCAAGACTTTTTATTGCAACAGAAGAACAGATACCTGGTCTGCTTATACCAAAAATTAGAAAAACAAAGGGCGTAAAAGCAGTATTTATCTATTAGATGGGAAACTAGCTGTATAATTTTTTACGCAACCAAGGAACCAGTCCACCTGCAGTAATTATTTCTCGTAGAAATTCAGGAACCGGTTGCATGGTAAAGCGTAGATTTTTAGTCACATCTTTAATTAGTCCCTTATCAAAATCAATCAATAATTCATCTCCGTTGTCAATTGCATCTACCGCTTCCAAAGATTCAACAGCGGGCAATCCTTGATTTACCGCATTTCTATAAAATATTCGTGCAAATGATTTTGCAACAATTGCTCCAACTCCTGCATATTTTAAACACATTGCGGCTTGCTCTCTTGATGAGCCGCATCCGAAGTTTCTTCCTGCTACAATGACATCCCCTTTTGTAAATTTTTTAAAGAAATCCGGATCCAAATCTTCCATAGCATGAAGGGCAAGCTCCCCTGGTTTAGTAAAATTTAGGTATTTTCCAGGAATTATGGCATCTGTATTTATGTCGTCTCCATATTTTATTCCTTTGCCCTTTAGAATTATGACATCACATCCCTTGGATCTGTTATTTCCCCTTTTACTGCCGAAGCTACAACAGTGGCAGGAGAACCTAAATATATATCTGCTCCAGGTGCACCCATTCTTCCTTTAAAGTTACGATTTGTTGAGGAAATCACACATTCTCCATCTGCTAGCACGCCTTGATGTAAACCAAGACAAGGGCCACAACCAGGGTTTACAACGGTAGCTCCTGCTTTTAAGAATATTTCAATATAGCCTTCTTTTACAGCTTCAAGATAAACCGAACGGGACGCAGGAGCCACTATCATTCTTACATTTTTTGAAATGGTCTTGCCCTTTAGTATATCAGTTGCTACAGCAAAATCTTCCAGCCGACCATTTGTACATGAACCTAAAACTGCCTGATTTATCTTTACTCCTATTACTTTGCTAACAGGTTTTACATTGTCAACCTTATCTGGACATGATACCTGTGATTCAATATTTTCCACATCAAAATCAAACGTTTTTTCGTATTCTGCATCTTTATCTGAATAGACTACTTCAAACGTTTCTTTAGTTTTTGACTTAAGATAATCAAGTATCTTTTTATCTGGTGGAATGATGGCAGCCTTGGCACCTGCCTCCATAGCCTGGTTAGAGATACACATTCTGCTATCAACAGACATGTTTTCTATAGTATCTCCATAAAATTCACATGCCTTGTAATTGGCACCATCTGCACCTATTTTGCCTATCACATAAAGTATAACATCTTTTGACATTACATACTTTGATAACTCACCAGAAATATTGAATCTCAATGTCTTAGGAACCTTTAACCATAGTTCCCCTGTAGACCAAACAGCAGCCATATCAGTTGCGCCAATGCCGGTTGCAAATGCACCAAATGCTCCATAGGTTGTTGTATGAGAATCAGTTCCAACAATCAGCATTCCTGGATAAACAAACCCCTTTTCAGGAAGTATCTGATGGCAAATACCTTCACCCACATCAAAAAAGTTTTTGATACCTTGTTTTTTTACAAATTCCCGAATGAGTTTATGATTTTCTGCAGTTTTGATGGTGTTTGCAGGAGTTCTGTGGTCAAGAACTATTACTATTCTCTGCGAGTTCCAAACCTTTTTTATATCCATTTTTTTAAAAATTTTTGAGACCAATACAGTATTGTCATGACTCATAGCAAGATCTATGTTTGCGTCGACAATTTCTCCAGTTTCCACCTCTTTTTTTCCAGATGCCCTTGTCAGTATTTTTTCAGCTATTGTACTTGCCATCCTCCGGGCAATGCCACAGAAGGTTATTAGCTTTTATTTTAAAAGATAGGAAATCTATGCAATAGTAATTTCTTTGCAGAGATAAACATCTTGAATTGCATTGAGTAATTTTATACCTTCATCAAAAGGTCTTTGAAACGCTTTTCTACCCGATATTAGCCCTGTTCCTCCAGCACGTTTATTGATTACCGCGGTTCTCACTGCTTGAGCGAAATCGTTTTCACCGGATGCACCACCAGAATTTATCAGTCCAACTCGTCCCATGTAGCAATTGGCAATCTGATATCGTGTTAAGTCTATTGGATGATCAGAAGCAAGTTCTGTATATGCCCTCTCATCTATTTTCCCATACTTTACTCCATCTCTATTAAGTGCTACATATCCTCGGTTTATAGTTGGTAGTTTTTGTTTAACAATATCTGCCTCTATGGTAACCCCAAGGTGATTTGCTTGACCTGTAAGGTCTGCTGAGGCATGATAATCATTTCCATTTATCTTAAACGCAGAGTTTCTAAGATAACACCACAATATTGTAGCCATACCCAGTTCATGGGCATACTTGAACGCTTGACTAACCTCTTGGATTTGTCTATAGGATTCCTCTGAACCAAAATAAATCGTACAACCAATTGCCGCTGCTCCCATCTCCCACGCCTGTTCAACATCTGCAAACATTATCTGATCAAAGCTATTTGGATATGATAGGAGTTCGTTGTGATTGATCTTCACAATAAAAGGTATATTGTGAGCATATTTTCTAGAGACTGCACCTAATACTCCAAGGGTCGATGCTACAGCATTGCATCCTCCCTTAATTGCAAGCTTTATTATGTTTTCAGGGTCAAAATACATTGGATTTGGAGCAAAAGACGCTGCAGCGGAATGCTCAATTCCCTGGTCAACAGGAAGTATTGACAGATAGCCGGTACCAGCTAATCTCCCGTGATTAAAAATTGATTTAAGGTTTCTTAAAACCTGCATTGGTCTATCAGAATCAACAAATGTTCTGTCAACAAAATCAGGTCCTGGAAGATATAACGATTCTTTTCTAATCTTCCCACAAGTATGTCCTAAAAGATAATCTGACTTTTCACCTAAATGTCCTTTAATAGTTTCGATATTGCCGTTCATATATTCTCTAATCTCTTCTAATTCAGCCAATGAAAACTCACCTCACTTGTATTATAAATAAAACGCAGTTTAGCAGATAAAACTTTCTGAATGGAACCAATCAAGTATTTTAGAGTTTCAATTTCTCGTACCGTTTACTTAGTTTACACCACATAAACTAATCAATCACTCTACACCCTCTCGAAGAAGACCTACATAAACTCTGATGTGACCTTAGATTCTGGTTAATGTGGTCGTGGAGTTATTATATAGATAGATGAATAAATTCTCCATAAGATCATAATAACGTGTAAATGTGTTGTAGTTAGTTCTAAACACTATATATGTATACTCTCATTCTAATGGTTATTTGTTTTACTTCTCTCTCTTTCGACTCGAACTCTTTCTCTTTCTTTTTTCTTTCTCTTTGGCTTATGGGGTAAGAAGCCTCTATGCATCAATAGGGGGTGGATAGATAAACAAATATATCACCTCTACATTATTAATATGGGGGAAAGCAAAATGAGAAAGATAATTACCCTTGGAATAATGCTGTTATTTCTTGGGATGACTATATCTTCTTCTACTGGATTATCCCTTGAGAAACACTCGACTACACCATTACGTAATGGGAACACATTATATGTGGGTGGTTCAGGTCCAAATAATTACACAAAGATTCAGGATGCGATTGATGATGCGTCTGATGGCGATACCGTATTTGTGTACAATGATTCATCACCATATAAATATGTGACATTAGTTGTGAATAAATCAATCAATCTGATCGGTGAGGATACGTATTCCACAATTATTGATGGCTACAGGGATTATGTTATCAAAGTTTATGCAGATTATGTTAATATCAGCGGATTTAACATCATAGGCAGGGTAGGTGTTTACTTAGAAAAATCATCAAATTGTATTATTTCAAGAAATATTATATCTACTAGTTACTATGATTATTGTTGGCCAATCGAGTTACAAGAATCAGATTTTAACATCATTTCTCGGAACGATATATCAAACAATAATAGAATTGAGTATGGTGTAATTTTTGTTGGGTACTCACGTTACAATATCATTTCTGGGAACAATATATCTAACAATGATAATAATGGGATATTTTTAGAAAGTTCTTTTGATAATACAATTTCTGGGAACAATATATCTAACAATGATGGGTCAGGTATACTATTAGCTGATTCAGATGACAATACAATTATTGGGAACAATATTTCTAACAATAATTGGGATGGTTTTTGTTCTTATGGTTCTTGTAGAAATATCATATCTAACAATATCATCTGTTCTAACAGAGGAAATGGAGTCCAAGTAGATTCAGGTGATTTGTTTATTTATATCTCTACCCCTGGTGGATTTAATATTATTTCTGGTAATATTATATCTAACAATTATTATTTTGGCATATGTATCGATTTTATATGTAATAAAAACAAAATCACTGGCAATATCATCACGAAAAACAATTATGGGGGTATTGAAATTGATTCAGCCGGCAACACCATCGAACGTAACAACATTGCAAATAATAAATATAGCATAATTATTTACCATAGTTTTAATACAATATTTAGACCAAATATTGTTAAAGAAAATAATTTTATCAAAAACGAACAATATCCAGAATACTATGGAATAGCTAATCGTTGGATTCGGAATTATTGGGATGATTGGGATTCTTCATCGCCTCGGCCTATAAAAGGTAATTTAACATTTTGGGGATTAACATTGATTATTTTAATAAAATTTGATGTGGAAATTTATATAGATGTCCCATGGATTCAATTCGATTGGCATCCTGCATCAGAACCATATGACATAGGAGTGTGAAATGAAGAAACTACTCGTTGTTGGAGTGATAGTTCTTTTCCTTGGACTTGCTATTGCACCATCTATTAATGCCAATGTCAGCAAAGCATCTGTAGATAGTGATTTGGTTGAGATTACCACAGAAGTATGTGGTATCAATGGTGTTACGCCAAATACTGTATTGTTATCTAAAGGAGATGCTGAGGAAGTAGACAGATTATTTGATTCAATTAGGGAACGGTTAAATGCTACGGGAACAAGAGAGGAAACAGAGAAGATATTCAATGAGGCAGTTGTGGAACTGGATAAGTATGGTTTGCTTGGTGGATTGAGTGTTGAACAGGCTCAGAAGTTGGTGACTGGTGAATATCAGAGGTCTAAGGTTGTTAAATTTTTAGAGAAACTTAGTAAAAAAATCCAGTAACTCAGGATGATTATTATAATGAGTATTGCTTAATCGCAGGACGTACAAGCAGAACAGGGTTATTGGGACCTTCTACGATATCTCGTCTTCTTATATTGGTGCCTCCATTTTTACTAACTTGGCTCATTTTTGAATACCGTAAAACATTGGAACCAGAAGATTTTTTATATAATTTTCTTACTTTTATTTATATTTTACTCTATGGTTCAGGTTTGTATTTTTTTATGGGATTTCCTCGTGCAGAACTGGGTGGATTTATAACTTTCGGATTTCAATACGAATTGCCAGTCGGACATTGGCAGTACTATCCTGCTGAAGGATGGATATGGACTCGGGGTTCATTTGGTATTAAAGAATGGGAAGATAAGTTTTTTGGACGATTATATACAAATAGTTTTTGGTCAGGATTTATGTTTCCCATAGGAGCATCTGGTTTTACTGGATTAAGGATAGGGGGTTGTTGTCCTATATTCACGTTTTTTCCTCAAACTTACTATCTTGGTTCTGCTTTAAGAGTAAAACTTGACAGGGAGCATCACATAGGTTAGAGAATCAGCATATTAGATGAAAACACCGTTGCTGACTAAAACTTAAATAAGATGCCACTTATGAGATATATGGGGAAAGAATATGAATAAAAAGATACTCATCGGTAGTATCATAGCAGTTGCAATACTTGTTCTGGTGTCGTTTACAGGAGTAGTTGGTTATCAAACTACTAAATCATCTACTATTGCTAAAGCATCGCCACTATTTGCAGTCAGAAGTAGCAGGGCGATAGATGAAGAAAGCAAGGATATTAGGGCTTACATTGAAATGAAATCTGATGAAGATTGTGATTGTATCTCTGAATCAGATTCTAATGTTGAATTACAAGATAAATATCCAGTGATTTGTTCTCTTTTAGCACTATTGTATTTGTCTCTTTTGCTATTTTATTCAATGTTACCTTTTGATTTAGTGTTGTTTATTTTTTTGCCAATATGGTTACTTGGGATGGCATTAGATTGTTTTTGGACGCATACACCTGAACCTAAAATCCAAGGAATGATTAATAGTAACTACACAAATGAGATTTATAAAACACTTTTAGAATCTAAATAGAAAATTAAATTATAAGTTGATAAAATGAATAAGAAGATACTCATAGGTAGCATACTTGTAGTTGTAATACTCATTCTTGTATCATTTACTTCTGTTGTTGGATATAATAATGTTGAATCTAATAAGATATTATCTCCTTTATTTAATATCAGGAGTAATAGAGCCATAGATAAAGAGAGTAAGGATTTGACTTGTGATTATGTTGGTAAAGGAGAAGAAATCACTATATCACTACCACAATATGATAAAACAGATATACTTCAAAAATTTATAAACTTAATAGAAGGGATGGATGAAACGAAAATCAATGAAATCATATTTTATGGAATTAATATGTTCCATAATATTAATAACATTAGAGAAGGACAAATACTTAAAATTATACAGAATATCAAAAACATAAGAGAAGAAAATAATCAACCAATTAATCTGAAAAATTCTCACATGGAAACTATTGAAATTAAATATAATTATTTTACTACTATACCACTTGTTTATTGTTTTATAAATAAATTAGCCCTTGCCATAATAATAATAATAATAATAATATATTGTATAATATCTTTGTTTTATCCGACATGCCAAGCTTCAGTTACTCCCTGTAGAACAGTATTTCTAAACATATAGATTCTTCTGGCAAAACAAAATAGATAGTAAGTATTAGATAAAAATAGAAATGTGACTGGGGGATTTATCCTCTCCCTATTTTTCTTTAAACACTCATCTACCTAAACTTAGTTTATTTGAGAGTTTATCAAGCATATCTTTCGTCATGGTGGGTAGATTATATTCTGGTTTCCACCCCCATTCTTCCCTAGCCGCACTATCATCTATTGACCTAGGCCAAGAATCTGCAATAGCCTGTCTAAAATCAGGTTTATAGTTACATGTGAACTCAGGGATATGTTTCTTTATTTCATCTACAAGTTTACCTACTGAGAAACTCATAGCAGTTAGGTTAAAATCACAGTGGTGCTTGAGTTTTGAGATATCTGTATCCATAAGATCGATAGTTCCTTTTATACAATCGGGCATGTACATCATTGGAAGCACAGTATCTTCTTTTACAAAACATGTATATTTCTTGTTCTTAATTGCTTCATAGAATATCTCTACAGCATAGTCAGTTGTACCGCCACCAGGAAGCGTTTCACTACTAATAATTCCAGGATATCTTACACCTCTAATATCAAGATTGAATCGTTTAAAATAATAATCACCAAGTAGTTCACCACAAACTTTCGTAACACCATACATTGTTTTTGGTTTCAACACAGTTTCTTGGGGGGTATTATCCTGCGGCGTCTCAGGACCAAACACAGCAATAGAGCTCGGTACAAAAACACGAGTCATTTCTCGTTCATGTGCAATTTCCAGTATGTTATACATTCCGTTAATGTTGACATTCCAACATAACAAAGGTTTTTCCTCACCAACTGCGGAGAGAATAGCAGCCATGTTATAGATAGTATCAATATCATATTCATCAACTACTTTTTCAACGGTTTCCTTGATAATAATATCAATAAATTCAAAGGGACCTGAATTTAGTAGCATCTTACTTGGCTTGGTTTTTCGTCCAGTTGCTAAAACGTTATCGTTGCCATATCGTTTCCGTAACTCCATGGTAAGTTCTGAACCAATCTGACCTACTGCGCCTGTCACAAGAATCTTTTTCATTCTTTTCTGTGCCATACAATAATCCCCACAATTACAGCCCTGGTATTATCACTCCATATAGATACTTTACTGTTTACACATATGGTCACGAAACTCTTTTACTATCAACATCATCCTTTGGTGGACCTGGTGAAATAATAAATCCTTTTCGTTTTTTCTGCCATTTTGCCCATCGAGCAAGGAAAAGTGGCAGAAATAGAACCGAAGTTAAAAACGAATACGTGATCATAATAGCAAGAATAATACCAAATCTCTGTTCCGGCGGTATAGGTGCTAGGACAAGAATGCCGAAGGCAAGTGCCGTAGTAAGCGCTGCAATAAGAAGTGCTCCCCCAGTATGTGAAATTGTTTCGCAAACGGCTTTTTCAATGTCTCCCGTTTTATCGGCAACAAGTCGAAACCGTTCTATGGCATGAATGGCATAATCAATCCCAATGCCAATCGTTATACTTGTTACTGTGACGGTCATAACATCCAATATGTATCCAAAGTAGTACATGGTGCCTAAAATCCAGATAATAGAAATACTCACAGGTATCATTGCAATAAGGCCAAGCGTTGGCTTTCGATAGACCAGAATAAGAACAAATGCTGCAAGAACAAGGGAAATTCCTGTTGTTACAAATTGACTCGATGTCAATGAAGTGGTAATGCTTAACTGGATAATAGAATTCCCGGTTGCAACTGCCGTTGCATCTCCATATGCTGCAATATCTTCATTGATCTCTTTGTTCAACAGTTCAAGATCATCCTGCAGATTCCCTCCTTCAAGCTGAAATGATGCATCGAGATAGTATCGAATAATCGTAGCTGTATAACGTGAATTAGTTTTATACAAGACCATTCGTATCTCACTGCTTCCCAATTCCCCCATGTCAAATTCGCCCATCTCAACGTCGCCCATATTGAAATTTGAATCTTCATACAGATAATCTAAAAGTGCTCGGACATCCTCATCAGTTTTTGGAATACCTGTCTTCTCATCAATATTAAATTCATTAACCATGGATTGGTTGTTTTTTACTGCATTTTGAATCACAGAGTAGACACTTGTTACTTTAATGGAGCCATCAGTATTTCGACTAACAAACGTGTCATCTTCGATATTCCTATGTGTTTGCGCAATGCCTTTTATGGATTCAACAGTAGCTATACTACCTTCAATGAAGATATATTCTTGATATTCACTGGCATATGGAAAGTAGTCGGCAATGGTATTAAAAAGCTCCATCGCAGGATTATCTTCTGGGACAAACTGATCCATATCAAATCCTCTCTCAAGTTGTACTGCTCCAGATGCAAAGACAAGAGTAATCAAAACCATCGCAAGAATCATCTTTTTTTGATGGCTCAACACAATTGATGAGATCTTTTCCATGATATGTTTCAAAGTAACTTTTGAAGAGAAGGATGAAAATTTACTCTTTATTTTAGGTGTTTTCCTTCTGTCAAGAATATATCTTATAGATGCTGAAAGGGTAATAGCAGTAATAAACGTATACGTTATTCCTAATGCAAGGAGTATACCAAAATGTCTAATTGGTGGAATGCTTGAGCTCAAAAAGGACATAAAAGCAATGAAAGTAGTAAGCCATGCTAAAAACATAGCTGTTCCGATGTCTTTAACAGATCTTTTTATGGCCTCTGCAGGCGTTTTACCCTTTTCAAGTTCCGCTCGATAATTATGGAGAAGATGAACTGAATAATCAACACCAATTCCCAAAATTAAAGGAATAAGGGCAACTGCCATAACATTAAAAGATATTCCAAGAAGCGTCATGGTTCCGAGGAGCCAAATTGTGGAAATGCCAAGGGTAAGCATTGGAAGAAAAACATACGATATTCTCCTGAAAAAAATGAATAAAATAATAATAATAATAATAAACATTGAAGGTCCTAATATCTGATTCGCTTCAGATGTTAATTCATTAATTTGTGATGAAATAACGTTTTCACCTGTCACCTCTACTGACACATAATCAAATTTTTTATCAAGTTCAGTTATTTTGTTGAGAACTTCCTCGTTTGTTTTAAGTAATTCATTGTAATCATCAAAGAAATCTAATTGAACAATAATAAGACTCGCTATAGGTGAATGAGTTTGTTCATAATCTTTAGAGAGAAAAGCCAATGAATTGACTTGTATATCGTTAAACAAATGCGGATAAATAAAAAAAATCGTGTTAGAAATACCTATGTCAGGAGCAACGTCTGATTTAGTCCATGCGCCATCAATGTCCTGTAATGCAAGCGTCTCAGGAAGAAGGTCGGTTTGTTTCATCATCACGAATAATTGGTCGAAATCTTCCCAGGTCATATTGCCATATTTTTGTAATATACGTGCCGCAATGCTGCCAAGAATTGGTCGTGAACGTATTTTTTCAATTCTACTCAACAAAAAACTTGTATCTACTAAGACTCTAGCACCAGGACGTTTTAATATGGACGTTTGATAGTAACGAACTCCTGCATTGAAATTACTGAGTTTTGCAGGAAGCTCAAAGGAACCAACTCTGGTTGCTATGCCATAGGTTCCAAGCTCCTCCCGCGAAACTATAATATTGATTCTGTTAGTGCCCTTATCAAAAGTAATATTGCCAGTGCTGAGTGGAATAGGAAAATACATAGTTTGCTGAGGGGGCTTGATCCAGAGATATACTTCTTTTTTATATGAATTAAAGAGCTCTCTATTTCTGATAAGTTGAAATAGCTCTCGTAAATTTCCTAAGGCCCCGTTTCCAATTTCCCAAAGTGGATGTGTTGGTTCGATATGAGCTGCGATTCGATACGAAATATCAAGTAGCTCATCGGGTTTGATTAGGTTTTCAAAATCGAGATACCATTCCATCACATTTACCTTGGTTAACGATGGTCTGAGTTTTGATTCAAGATCGGATAAATCATAGACTTCAATGGAGAATGTTATCGTATCGTTGTCTTTAGAAACATAACAATTTTTTATGTCTGTACTGTCAATTGATTTTCCTTTTGAAATTCGCGGATATCGTTTATAATCAATTGGCTCATTTGGGTCATCGGTATAGAATATTTGTATTTCACCTGTTTGTTCCTCCATGAGCATGTCTTGCAACGCTGTCTCTATTTCTTCATCAGAACAGTTATCAATTGTTTTACCAAATTCTATTAAGCATACTGGATTTAGAAGTGTCGTTATCGCGATGGTGCCATTGACTTTTGGGAGATCCTTCAACTCCTTTTCAATAAAATACATCTCTCGTATTGCCTGAGGTGTTATGACGCTTTCTGCTCGTTGTTTTTCGACGAGAAGAAAAAGAGGCAATTGACTTGTTCCAAAATAATCAAGGACTCGGGAATTTGCCAAAACAAGTTCATCATCTGGCATAAATTCCTTAAAATCGGTTTTGAACTCAAGGGCGGGTATGAGTGTAGCAAACCCCACTGTTATGAGTAGAATTCCGATAATTACGAACCAAGGTTTTATTTCTATAAGTCTTCCAAGTGCTGTTAGCATACTTCATTGATCTCTCAGTTTTTATTTTTTAAATATTAATTTCTAGGTTTTAAATATGGATTGATTTAAAGCTTCCTGTAATTAAATATATTTATTAGTAGTATATTAATTAGGTATATTTATATTATTTTCTTTTTATTCAAAAATGTCTTCAGGAACGATTTAGCTTCGTTAATAATTTGAAATCGAATTGTTTAGCCTGTTTCATCTCCGCATCTCTTCCTCGAATTGTATTAACTATTATTGACACGATAATTTCCCCACTATAGTATAATAAAAACTCTCTATAAAATTACAAATTGACAAGCGACATTTCAATTAGAAAAATTAAAGCAAAATATTGAGATTAATGCATTGTGCGAATATCTGCTTCTTCAACCAAAGAGGGTATGATATCCTCCCAGAAAAGAGCGGTGATGTGCACCCCGCGGATTCCATTTATATTTTTAACTTCTCTGACTGTTTCTAAAGCAATTTCATATCCCTCTTTCTTAGGCTCATTAGCGTTTTTCATTCTGTTATAAATTGTATCAGGAATATCGACACCAGGAACATGGAATTTCATACGCTCAGCCATTTTTAAAGATTTAAGCGGGGTCACACCTGCAAGAATATGTACTTTTTTATCAAGTCCATTTGATCTAACTTCATCTATCCAATTATTAAATTTATCAATGTTGTAAACACTCTGAGTCTGAATAAAATCCGCCCCTGCTTTTATCTTTTTACGGAGACGATCAACTCTTAATTCAAAAGGATCAGCAAATGGATTTGCAGCAGCTCCAATAAAAACATTGGGACGCCCAGCAAGTATTTCATCTCCATTTTGAAAGGTTCCTTTATCTCTCATGTTTTTTACAATCTGAATAAGTTGCATAGAGTCTATATCAAATACTCCTTTTGCACTGGGGTGGTTGCCAAAAGACTGATGATCTCCTGTTAAACAGAGTAAATTTTTTATCCCCAATGCAGAAGCACCTAGAACATCGCTTTGTAATGCAATTCTATTTCTATCTCTGCAGGTCATTTGCATAATAGGTTCCATATCCATTTTAAGAAGAATATAGCATCCCGCAATACTGGACATTCTAACTACTGCTGTCTGATTGTCTGTTATGTTGAAAGCGTCAGCATATCCTTTCAGCATCTCAGCTTTCTTTGTTATTTTGTTCGGATCTGAACCTTTTGGAGGTCCTATCTCGGCAGTTACTGCAAATTTACCGTCTGAGAGAACTTTTTCCAGATTACTTCTGAAACTCACGCTATATCTCCCTCCTCATCTCAAGCGACTTAGACCAATCCTTGGGCTTTTGGATTTCATCCAGTAAATGGAGTTTACCGCTTTGTTTAAGGCGATTATATATTTGATCCCATACGCAATCCCGATCAGGATTTATCTCACATTTTCCTTCTTTTGCTCCTCCACATGGGCCGTTAAGCATTGATTTGGGACAACGTGAAACAGGACAAAGACCCCCAAACAAATCCAGCAGGCACTCTCCACACATGTTGCATCGTTTGTCAAATTCATTGGCACGTTTTATTTCACCTAAAAATAGCGTATCGGTACCAGAAATGATATCCTTATCATCAAATATCTCTGTAATGGTTTGCACACCATTACCACATGCAAGAACTAGGATCTTTTTTGACCTGCTCAACTCCTCTTTAAAGGATCTCAGAAGACGTTTGTCGTTATTAAGATGACAGGCAGGTTCTAAAACAACCCAACCAGAAACCTGAACTTGTTTCTTTTCAAAAGCGTCTTTCATAGCCAATACTTCTTCTTCTCCACCAGTGTGGCATAATGTTGCACATTCATTGCACCCTATGATAAACACCGGACCTTTACCGCTAGATTCTAGTAAATCTTCGAAATTTTTTTGCTTAGTTATTATCATTATGAGAAAGAATAGAAAAAACCCCTTATTAATATTTTATATTCTAGTTGAATACTCCTTTTCTCTAATTATAAAAATATCGTTTTTAATTTGTTCAGACGCCACCTTCTCCATATTTTAATTTCGTTAAAGTAATATTATTTATTAATAAAATGTTGTATGGCAGCTTTTTCTAAAAAACAAAAATAAACGATTTTTCTTGAAAATTTTGACAAAATTATTATTTTAGTTAGCACCCACTATTCTTTGAAGGGAGTAATTATTTTTTGTTCATTATCTGTAAAAATTAACTTTTGCCTCATGTGGAAAATACCTATATTTTCAATTATTTTTCCTGTTCATTTTATCAGTTACCCTCTTGCATTTTATAACAAAAACAATGAAAAATACAGGTTACTTTTTGTTTCGCCACTCCCGATTTCAATATCGATGGGTTTTTATTCTGTTTTTGCTTCTGAGACTTTAGAATGATGGTTAGAGAGTACTTGAAACTTGCACGTTCGTTTAATGCAGTATTGACAGGTGTTTCACCTGTCATGGGTGCCATTGCTATGGAGCAATACAATATACTCTGCCTATTCCTCTTGTTTTTGGTAGGTTTTCTTGGTCATACTTTTGGATTTGTTTTTAACGATATCGTTGATTATAAAATCGATAAGTACTCTAAAGAAATAAGTGATCGTCCATTAATAAGTGGTACTATTTCAATAAAAAAAGCATGGGTTTTTGCCATAGCATCTATGGTTGCCGCTTTTATCATTGCAATATATATTGCAGTTACAACTCACAGTTTCTTTCCAATAGTTGTTCTTGCTATTTCATCCTTTTTTATAATATTATATGATTTAACCAGCAAGAAATTTCCATTTACCGATGTTTTAGTAGCGCTCGGTCTTTTCTTTTTGATTTTATATGGAGCTTTTTATGGAAACGTTCCTGTAAAAAGCATCTACGATATTACTAAACTGGCTTGGATAGTTTGCGTACTAGGTTCAATTCAGGTACTCTTTATGCAAATTGTAACAGGCGGGATGAAAGACATCGAAAATGACTTTATGAAAGGAGCAAAAACACTTGCGGTACAAATGGGAGTAAGAATTGTAAACGGGAATCTAAAAGTTTCATCCAGTTTTAAAACACTTGCTTATTCTATTCAATTGACAGATATAATAATTGTATTTCTACCCTTTTTTATTATACAAAACTTTAGCAAATCACCCATTTTGCAATATTTTCAATGGTTGATGCTAGTTATTATTGCCATACTGATGTTTTTCTTATCCCACAAACTACTTTCAATGAAGCGTTTTGAACGGTTTAGGGCAAGAAAACTTATTGGAAGTCATTATGTAACTAATTTTGCACTTGTTCCTATTATGTTGATGAGTCTAAACCCCTGGTCTGGTCTTCTAGTCTTTTTCCCTGCCGTAGGGTACATTCTTTCAAATATCATTGTTCATGGAACAATTTTACAACCTAAAACAATGTGATTTTATTAGAAAAACTCAAATAGCGCCATCTTTTTCCTAACATCCAATGAATAAGATTAGTGCGTATGCAAAATTACTACGTATCCCTGGACTAGGCGCACTTGCTATCCCTCCCGTCATTGCAGCTATTACAGTTGGCGTTTATGATTTTTACGACCTATTGATTCTTTTTGTTATTGGTGCTTTTGCAGCAATTTATGGATTTATTCTAAACGATTATGCCGATGTTGAACTTGATAAATTAATAAAAGAACTACATGGTAAGCCATTAGTAAGTGGTGATATTTCAAGGAAAAACGCAATAACAATATGTATTTTTTGCATTCTTTTTTCATTCTTATTTATTTTTATATTGTGGCATGGAAAAACCCTTGATAATTTTAAATTTGCAGCAATCATATGTGTAATTTTGGCTGGAGTTTTGGGAAGTATTTATAACCTGTATGGGAAAAAAATCGTCGGATCAGATTTTTTTGTTGCAATATCAATGGGATTAGTTTTCCTATTCGGCGCTCTTTCATTTGGTAGACCAACAATATTAATCTGGATTATATTTCTTTTAACATTTAATCAAACGCTACATATGAACGCTGTAGAAGGTGGGATTAAGGATTCAGATCATGACTTTATTATGGGAGTAACCAACATTGCATCGAGGTCGGGTGTAAAAGTTGATAGGGGCAAAATTTTCATCCCTCATCGTTTTAAAGCATTTGGCATGGGGATACGGTTATTTTCAACAATTCTCTTGTTTTCCCCATTTGTTTTCTTCGGATACGAATACAACCTATGGCAAATTATTGTCTTAGCGTTAGCAACATTAGGAGTGATCCATTTCAGCATTAAACTGTTATCTATAAAAACTTTTGATAGGGATACTATTAGAAAGTATATAGGATTACAATCGTTTTTACGGTATTCTTTAGTTCCCATAATGCTCGTCTCGGTTATTGGAATATCGTATTCAGTGATATTGATTATTTTTCCTATAGTATGGTATATAATATTCACACCGCTTCTCGGTGAAAAACTCTTTAAGCCGAGGATGTAGAATGGTTGACAAAAGAGAGTCGGACATATGCATAATTGGAGCGGGGATTGGGGGCTTAACTGCTGGGGCATTGCTTACAAAACAGGGATATAAAATAACAATATTTGAAAAAGAATCATTAATTGGCGGCAGAGCTCTCTCATTTGACGCGGCATCTTTAACCCTTGAAAATTACAAAGATTTGTTATCTAGATTTAGGATGCATGTTCCATTTTCAGAACCTGATCTTGAGATAATTTTTAAAGAAAATATGCTGGCAGGATATAAATTAGATTTGGGCTACCATGCTATTGGTGGCGGAGTTTTATCCAACCTCAATAGTGTTCTTTCTGAGCTCGATGATCATGTTGAGATACTCGAGTCACATGTTGGCTTCATAAAAGATGACGGATTTGATTTTCCTTTTCTTTCTAGAATTGACAAGCTTAAGATACTTCCCAATATCTTTCGACTGTTATTCTCCAGCGAGAAAACAATGAAACAATTAGATTCTGTATCAATGACAGAAACAATAAAGAAGTATGGGACGGGCAAAATGAAACTCATCCTTGAAATATTTTCTCGTTCAATTACAACAGTAAACAATCTAGATCGTATTTCAACCGGAGAGATGTTTCGCGCTCAAAGAAATTTATACAGAGGATCAAAACCCGTTGGTTATCCAAAAAATGGTCTTGGCAGCATCCATCAAAAGTTAGCCGATTTTATAACGCAAAACGGTGGTGAAATTCATCTGGAAAAACCTGTGAAAAAGATTCTCTTTGACGGAAGGAAAGCAACTGGAGTTGTTGTTGGAGACAAAGAATATAGCTTTAAAACCATTGTTTCAAATATTCTTGTACAGGATCTTTTCACCATTGCTGACGAAAAATATTTTCCAAAAGAGTATGTGAAAAATATCAAGTCACTTAAAGGGACGGGTAGTTTATGTGCATATTTCTCTCTGAAAAAAATCGATTCTAATTTACTTGGTAAGACATTTCATTTCATTGAAAGAAACATTGGTGTTGATGGAAACGATGCTGTTGGAATGATTGATTTTATGGCGACCATACCTGAATCAGGTCTTGCACCCCCCTCCGATTATCTTGTTCAATCATATATTATTTGTACGCCTGATGAAGCTAAAGATAAAGAAACACTCAATACTCTTAGAGAATTGTTGAATAAAAATCTTGAAAAACTTGTTCCAGATTTTCGTTCATATCTTAGATGGGCAATATATCCTGCAGTATGGCATCTTGATGGTGTAGCAAAAACAATTGATAATGCAAAATCAGATATAAAGACGCCTGTTGAGAATCTATACATTATAGGTGACTGCGTAAAAGCTCCGGGCATTGGTATTAATTGTGCATTAAATTCAGCAAAAATATTGTGTGATGCTTTGCCTTCTCTCTAAAAACTTTTAGGGCTACACAAATTTTTTTAAAAATAGCAAAATATTTATATTGGCTTACATAAAGCTAATTATAAACCCTTGGGCAGGGTATTTAATATATTAACAGATACACTGCTGTTAGTTACCTCTAAGAAACGGTGTAGAAATGTCAATCAAATTGACCATGAAAGAACCTTATAGTAAATCAAGATTTTTATCAGCAAGATTCAGAGGATATTTTGATTTAATTCGACCTTTTACTCTAGTAGCTCCACTTTTTGTCTCAATGTTTATAATGTTTGCAAGTCTTGTATATAACGATAGATTTGCTGAATACCCTAATTGGTGGATTACCATAGGTCAAGCAAGTCTTACTCTTGTCTTTCTTAACGCTGCTTCAAACGCTCTCAATCAATCTACAGACGCAGAGGCAGATATGATTTCTAAGCCGTATAGACCAATTCCACGAGGCATAGTAAGGCCAGAAGAAGCCCAAACTATTGCGTACCTCTTCTACTTATTTGCACTTCTTCGCGCTGTAACAATCAACGTCTGGTTTGGAGTTTTTGTGTTTTTCATAATGATTTTCACTGTTACGTATTCCCTTCCACCGAGAATGAAACGATTTTTATTTATAAATCAACTATGGATAGCTATTCCAAGAGGGTTTCTTGGCATATTGGCATCGTGGAGTGTTTTCGGCGATCCCCTGCAGACAGAACCGCTAGTGATTGGTGCAATTGCATTTTTATTTTTCACAGGAGCCATGACCACAAAAGATATAGTAGACAGTGAGGCAGATAAAAGAACTGGTACACGAACCCTAATAAATACATTTGGCACAAAAAAAGCAGCGTTAATTTCACTGCCTTTCATGTTTTTACCATTTGCATTAGTTCCCCTTTTAGTACATTATAGCATTCTAAGTTATTATTTTATGCCGTTAACTATATTTACAATCACAAGCCTCATTGTTTTTTACTTACTGATCAAGGAAAGCGAAAACAAACTACTCGAAAATGTGTATGCCTGGTCATTTATGTATGTAGAATATCTTTTCTTTGCTATTGGTTTTACCTTTCTTATTATATTTGGAGAGATGGGCCGTCTAACTTTTCTCTCTTAATTTGACATTTTTCTCACACAATTGCTGTGATTAAAAAGATTATTATATTATTAAGTGTAATATTATATCTAAAGTCCATATAATAATAATAATAATAATAATAATAATAATAATAATAATAATAATAAATAAAAAAGGAAAAAATATGCGAATCCCAAATGTAGTAGTTTACATTATGTTTATTCTTTTGTTTTCTTCAGCCCTATCTATATCTGGTTCCTCAGATGATAATTCAATTCCTTTTTGGAACATAAAATGGTCGTATAGACAAGAAATACAATTACCAATCACAACAAACGATTCTTGCGCAAAATATCAGCCAATTGATATTCGATTAAACTTTGACAATCCATGTTGGACAAAAAATGAAAATGAAACCTCGATACGAGTCTGTTGTTGGAATGAAGAACAATGGTTTGAACTTGAATCACAGATATATGATCTAAGTTTTATAGATACAAATCATCTCCAGGAATGTGGCTTGGTTTTTCTTGTGCCAGAAATTGCAAATGGCAATGAAAAATACTATGTGTACTACGATGATACTAAAAAATCTCCACCAAGGTATAAAGATCACATAAGCGTTGAAGATTCCTACCATTCTTACTCGCTAATAGCTGGTATATCGGCAGAGGCAAAATACTATGGAATCAAAGAGGATGGCTACTACGTCTATGGCGTTGGGCAAGAGGGTAACCTCCTAGATCGTGCATTCTCTCAAATCGTTGTGAAACAGAAAAAAGAAAGGGAAGAGATAGATATACTCGATTCTGATCAAATAGTATCTTTTGCTTTTTCCTACTATTATGGAAATAAGGAACAAGATGAAAGTTCTTCAGATCAATCATTTGTTTCCAAAGAAATACTTGTTGACGGAAATCTGATGGTCGAATTTGGTATCAAAAGTGAATCTAATAAAAAGGACATAAGCACCACAGCCATCTATAAATATTATTATTCTCCCGTGGAAGAAAAAAGACTATGTGTTCGAGTAAAACACGAAATGCTTGAAGAAGCGATTGTAGAAGGGAAAGAAAATATCGATGGACGATTTGGTATGATGGCTTCGTTTAAATCAAGGAATTCTATTGTAAAAAAAATGAACGTGGGGAACATATTTCCATATTTGCATTTTTACGGGGAAGATAATAATATCAAAGAGTATCAAATGAATCTAGATCCTGAGTCTAAAAACCGTGAATGGATCATATCTTTTAAAGATGATGCTGATCTTGGAAAAGAAGCTTGGATTGCTTACGGAGAAGGTGAGAAAGGAAAAACCACTTCAATAATTTTCTCTTCAAATGAAGGTGTTATTAGATCGGGCAAAGATGAAAGAGATGGTATCCAGTTAAAAGTTGCAGAGAAAGAATACTTTGATTTCCTTAACGCTGAAGTTGATTACGCTTCGATAAATTTTGGTAGAAATTCATTTGAAAAAGGGTATAGTCATGATTTAGAAATTCCAGAAGATTTAGTTGTTGAGTTTGATGCCGAAGTATTTTCATCTGAAGAGGGCGGTTATGCAGCGGTTCGAAAAGAAGCAAAAATGTATCAAGAACTAGTTAAATATCGTTATTTATCCGGAGATTCTGCTTTTGAAAAAGAGCAAAAAAAGTATAGTTTAACAGTGACCACTCATCTTGGAGGCACTAGGTTTACTTATCCGTGGCTTTCAAATAGAACAGATCGTCATTTTCCTGTTATGTGGATTGAATTACATCGTGACGGAAATCTCATAACATCTGGAGTTGCAGAGAAACCTTTTCTTATCAGATACAGAGCACATAAAATGTTTCCAGAGATTGTTGAAGGTGATTACCTTATAAAGGTATTTTGGAAACTCGATAATTCAACTAAATTTTTCAATGGAGCTAAAACAGTCACAATCGATGGAAATAAAAAAGTTCATGTTTTTTGTTCGTGGGAACGTATAATAAAATTAACATTCTCCGACCAACACGGTCAGGGTATAGAGGATATAAATACTATTTTATTAAATAAAGATGGCTTTCTTTTCGATGAAAATACAACAGGTATCGATGGGAAGGCCGTATTAAAAGCACCCTTTGCTCTAGGGGATCCTTATACGTTAAAAGCGTTTTATAGGGATTTTGTTGTTTATGATGGAGAGCTTGAGAAATCTTTGATAAAACTTGAAGTTAATGTTGATATTGAACTTTATGATTTAACAGTTGAGGTAAAAGATGTTTTTAATCTTCCACCTGGTGTCGAAATCACTCCAATTTTGTCAAATAATGAAGCTAATGGCAATGTTCAGCTGATACCCGAAGAAATTGAACCAGGCAAATTCCTTTTCGAAGATATTCCTTCAGGGGAGTATAAACTTCGAATTTCTTATGCCAATTTTGCTGACGAAAAAGTTCTGAATTTGCCTCATGACGGCGATTTAGTTACCTTTAAATTTTCAGCTGAATTCAATCTCGCTGTAGATCTTTTTGATTCACGGGCAAATCCACTCTTGGAAGAAGATATAAATTTCGAGATTTTAAGAAGTGGAAAAAAAGTACTTGAATCCAATGAAAATATGTTCTCTCTGCCACCAGCTAGTTACACAATCAAAGCATATAATGGTGGAGAATTGGTTGGAATCAAAGAGATAGAATTAACAAATAGCAGAAATATCAAACTTGTTACAACATTAAGTTCAATCCTTCCAACACTTATTGTAGGATCTGCTTTCGTTTTTATTGGCGTAGTAGTAGTTTTGACTTTTAAAAGAATATTGTCATTAAATTCTTTATTAAAGTTTTTAGCGATAGCTCTCATAGTTATTGCTTTGATTCAGCCATGGTGGGGGCTATCAGGATCAAGTACTAATCCAATGGCAGAAAGAAATACCCAGATGTTTATGAATCCACAAGTTATGATAGAGGCTACCAGTTACGACAGCAGAACAACTTTTGATATCGCTGAAATGCCTGAAATATTTGTTGATTTTTTAGGAAAAGTAGTGTTTGTTGCATATGTTGCCTGTCTATTGCTGGGTCTTAGTTTTATATCTAGTAAACTTGGTAAAAAACAGTATTCATTTTTACTTAATTTATTGGGCATTATCCTGCTTATCGCAATTATTTCAATGTTTTATGTCGGAACATCTAAAGTAACTGAAGTTAGTATCGGCGATGTACAGGGGGAAGGTTTATTGAGTATATCATTAGAAGAAACAGTGCTCATGCAATCCAGTTGGGGTTTTGCTAGTGGTTTTTATTTGGTTATAACTTCAACAATACTAGCCATGATTCCCCTTTTTTCAGAATTAAAAAATTATTTTACCAGGCAAAAGAAATAGTAATAATTGCAAAACATAAAGCAAAATGAAATATTATTAATATATTATTCTTCTTCTATTAACAACCATGTTTTGACAGTCGAATATGTGTTAACAAGAATTGAGCGTGTTAGATTGTAGAAAACAATCATAAAATTGCTATAAAAAATGGCAAGATTTATTAATTTATTAACGATTGACAAATTAAAAACTGATGTTTTAAGGAGGTGAGATTGTGAAGGTTATAAAAAAGAAAATAATGGGATTGCTCGTATGTATGTTAATGATGACTACAATCCCCCTTGCAGCAGGGATGACAGAGACAGAACCTGACGCAGAACCAACCCTTGACGTTGGTCGAGTGTTTCTCAAGGGATTGTTATTCCATAGACTCCGTAAAGGAAACGTAAATCATGCGTTGGCAATTAGACTGTTTTATATCGAAATTACCCCTACGGAAAGAACCTTTGGATGGGTGACGCTCAACCACGTCGTATTCAGAGATTCAGCATATCTAGGACGTATGTACGAGGTGGGACTTGGTCTTTTTACATACATATTCGGGTTTTTCCTAGGTGGATTAGAAATCATATAAAGTAACGTACGATAAAACCATATTAAAATCAAATAAAAATATATACTGATAACCCTACTTTTACCCTGTTACATAGAGAGTATACGCTGGAAAGTATCATACCTAGGCTATATGGTATAGAAGGGATATTGTAAAAAAGGGGTCAGAAAGGGAGGAAAGACAATGAAAAAAGGAATTATCTTTCAAAAGGTATCCGACCCCTCTGATATTTCCTATAGTTGTGCCAGTTTATAAATTTAACTATTGTTAATTTTTAACAGGGTTTTTTCATCTAAATGCTGATTGTCTAATTAAAAAAAGAGAGGAGAAGGTTTGGTGGTTATTTCTCAATGGCTTTGTATGACAGTTGTACTTGCACGGGGTTCTTAACAACAGTATTGGACACATGATTTTCCTCATCGTCAATCCTATTTACTGGGATAACTAGACCCATCAAATTTCCATAATTCACACCCATCCGCGGTATTCGTAATTCCAAGATATAAAAAGTTATGAAAAGGTATAAGGGCTCTTCCACCGATGTTATTGTCATCTCCAAAACCATTCCCTGGCCACAGAGGAGAT
>JAUWBM010000002.1 GCA_030601705.1 Thermoplasmatota archaeon | reverse complement strand
TACCGAAATGGTTGAACAATTTCAACAGAATCCTGATGAATGGATGAAAAAGTATCATCAACGTTCAAATATTGAAGCTGTCTTTTCAGCTTTGAAAAGAAAGCTTGGAGGTTACGTTTCTTCTATAAAACGAAACATTCAACATGTAGAAATTGCATTGAAAATCATCGTATATAACCTCATGATCTTGGCACGAAAAATCGTCGAGGAGGAATACTTTTGAGACAGAGCCAGGTAATACTTTCGGTTACCCCCTTCTCATATATATAAATAAAAAAGAACTTTACTGGATCAATAAGACGTGAGATGCGGGGGACATGCCAGCCTCCTACTAAGCTGGCATTTCTGCCAATTATATTTTCAGATTCATCCCATCCTCTCTCTCTTTTTATCATCTATCCAAAAGATTTTTATCTTTAAATTCATTAGAGATACCAACTAACAGAAATTTAGAAGTGGTTAATGAGGAGTATATATGTCTGAAAAAATTTGCGGTATTTGTCAAAATAAATTTCATTTACATGAGCATCAATCTGGACTGGTATTTAACGACAAAATTTTTGTCTGTGAAGAATGTTCCAAAAACACTTCAGAAAATGATATAATGGAATGGTCGAGAAGCACTATGCAAGATCCTGGATGTGGTATGCCTATTGCCCTCTGGCTAATACATGAACAAAATAAAGATAAGCCTCTTTTTTCTAAACGAAAATAAACTCCCTTCCCAATTTTTAAAATACTTTTATTTTGCCAAGTTTTTTCCAGTATATAAATAAAAAACTATTTATAATTAATATCTGTTTTTATTTAATATCTATTAAAATTTAGGTGAACACATAATGAATTCCAAAGTAGATAGGTTAAATATCTTTTTTGTTTCGATTATTATTTTTTTCATGCTGGCAAATGTTCTTATACCTACAATCGGTGCTAGCATAAGCGACATTCAAACAGAAGGATATACTCAAGGTGTTTCATACAAACCAGTTGTTCCTCTAAAAAAAACTACATTCGTAAACTATGATGAAAACAGCTACCTGGATGACTATGCATATCTTGCATCAATTCCCACTGCTGTTTTTAACGATGGAAACCAATTACTATCCAGTCCTTTATTATTTTATCAAGACCGAATCAAAAATTATGACAAAAAAGAGGAGATATTAAACGCATACCCCGGAATTGACTATTTCATGCAAGATTGGATTTCATTTTGTGACTATCGACTCGATCAAATAATAGGGATTAATGTAGAAAAAGACAAACTAAAAGAATGGGACGCATCAGATTATATTACCATGGAAGGATCAGACCCTTATAATCTTGCCAGTCAAATAGCAAGTTACGATTGGTCATATTCGGACAATGCAGTCATTGCAATAATAGAAGAAGACTTTGAAAAACCTAACAAAAAATTTTCAAACACTGTAAAGGGAACCTTTCCAAAAGAATGTGTATCTGAATTATCCGTCTTTGAAATCCAACAGACAAACTCATTAAATCCTGTGTATCATGAGTTTAATGTAGAGAGTAAGTACAAATACATCAAAGCGGAAGCGTGGTGGGATGGCATAATCTTGGCAGGAGTAATGATTCCTACTGGGGATCCTGATCTCCAACTATACTGCCAAAAGGACGGAAAATGGATGCAAACTGCTGCTGTTGCACAATGGAATGTTTATTCGCCAATTGGTCATGAATATACGTACGGTCATGTATATAACCCCGGCTCATGGAGAATAGGAATAACAGATTATCCCACCGAAGGAGAAGCTCCACGAAAAAGTAGGTTTGGGGGATTAATAACAATTCAAGGTTCTTTATTGAAGGCACTAGGACGTACAGTAAATTATCATGTTGATGTTACCTTGTATCCTGGAATAGAAATAGATATTCCAGATAACCCACCATTTGGATGTAGAAATGCACACTTCAAGTTAATATGGGAAAATCCGAATGTCTGCTTAGGTTTTTCACTCATTGGTCCCAGTGGGGAAGTGATTTTTACATCAATTAATGAAAGCAACACTGATTTTCAAGAAATGTACATACATCAGCTTGGTGAATGTTTGTCTGGAGAAAACTACTCTATAAGTGTTTTTACATTAGATGATATCACAGCCCCTATTGATTTTGAAATTGAATGTGAGTGGGAGCAACAATTCTCAGAAACAGAAGGTAATGCTCTTGCATCAGCAACAGAAGGGGCAGTGCTTGCAAGTACCATTAATGCCCCACTTTTGTATATGTCACATGATGTGCTTCCAGAAATTACAGAAAAGACATTATTACAACTCGGAGTTAAATATGTCTATCTTATAGATATAGGGAATAAACTTTCCTCACAATCAATAGCAAGAATAAAAAATAATTTCAAAATAAAAGAACATTTTATAGATCTCCCTCAGGTATATAATCACATTCGTTCGATTACCAAAAGTAATGATGTGATATTTTCCACTATTGACCCATGGACATATTGGTATGTTAAAGAATTAAAACCCGGTGGAGAAACAGAAGCTGCACTATTTTTAGGACCAGCTGCATATCTCGCCGCTCATCATGGCAGTCCAGTTTTACTTGTTGATATGCATCCACAACTTTCCTCAGCGGTCGTATGGCATAATCAATTCTGGAGAAATTATGTGGCTGAACGCTATAAACACATCCCATCAGTAGCTGATATGGTGTTAACGGGACGAAGGGTATACAGTTTTCTCAGAGAAAACGAGTTCGACCAGGTAGGGAGAGAAACAATAATTACTGTCGCTGGTCAGTATGACATAGGTATCCCATGGGACCGTGTTTTTGTAGGAGAAGCAAAAACTGGTAGGATATGGGGCACCCCAATTGATACATCGTATTGGATTAGCCGCTCTGTATTTTATCCTGGACTGATTTTTGTAAACCCCGCAGTAGGATCTGAAAATTCAATAACACTAATTAATGGAAGTGTTAGTGAAAGAAATGGATTTAGAGGCCTGCTCAGAAAGCCTTTGTTAAACACGCTTGTTATAGAACGTGAATCTGGAGATGAGAAATTTAAGTATCCTGTGTTGTGCTCTTTTGTAACTCATAAATATCGATTTAATGAAAGAGCGAGTAAATACTACGGGTCAAAATATCAATGTGCTGATGGTTTAATCCCTGGAGAAACAACTACGATGGAACTCATTGATCAAGGTGTAAACAAAAAACACTATGGAGTAGATGGAGCATATTTCCCAGATATGTCAGAAACAGAGGTAATTCCATTTTATTTGAAAAAGGGAGGATTTGACACTGTTTTTTCAACTAAACTTGAGGCAGTTGTAGATAATTTAAACCAGGGAGTGATTTTATGGATACACGCTTCACACGGTTTACAAAATGACGGAGGTACAACATTATTCTGGGATCCTGAAGAAGGTTTTAAAAACCATAGATTAATAAAACCGTTTGCCGGTGCTACCAAAGAAGAAAACCCTTGGAGGGGCTATGATTGGGAACTTGGTTCAACTGAAGAACCAGATACAATGTCAATGGATATGCAGGGTTTTATACCTTTTACGAATCACCGGTCTCTGTTTATTCCTGCTATGGGTATGGATTGGGTACTTGCTCGTAAACCTGTTAAGGAGAGAATTAATGACTTTTTAGATATCATTAGAATCATTCCGTTTAGATTGAAAACAGAGAATCTATACGACGGATTAACTGGAACACTTAGCTTTTCAAAATACCCATTGGCAAAGAAAAATGCAACACAAATGGAAAATCAATTAGACAATCTTCACTCTGCAGGATTCATCACTAGCATATGTCAAACATCAAATACCTACTTTCATCTCATGATGATACGACATGGTTCAGTATTCCAGGTGCAAGACCCATGGCCAACATCGTGGTATGGAGCTATCTGGCGACAATCTATCCCAAGAGACATTATTCTCGGTGACACTGTGGGGGAGGCATATGTAAAGGGTATGAGCCATGTCGGTATTCTATATCTAGGAGATAATGGTGGTCCTCCACAGTGGTGGTGGGATTCAGCTGAAAACGTTGTATACTTCGGAGATCCCGATCTAAGAATGTATGTTCCTAGTACAGATTTTAGCGATGCCAATAATTGGGAGAGACCCAAGACTTTAAGATATGATCCAGATATTGAAATTAATGGGCACATGCCCTTTGGATCAACTAGTTATCCACACAAAACTGAACAAAAAACATTTTTAGATAAAATTGTTTGGATACTTGTTGCGTTTGTACTGGCAATACTTGTTCTTATAGTTGCTATAGTTTTAAAAAGAAAACAAAAATTATGAGGGTTAAAAAACTAAAAGACATCAAAATCCTTTTTTATAGCTAATTGAATGTAGGAGAGGATGTTTGTTGTAAAACTTGGCGGTAGCGTAATCACAGACAAATCAAAAAAATACTTTTTCAGGAAAGAAGTAACGGATAAACTATCCATGGAAATTAAAAAGGCAAACAAGGACATTATATTAGTTCATGGAGCAGGGTCATTTGGACATATTCTTGCAAAAGAGTATACTTTAAACCAGGGTTATAAAAATGATGAGCAGCTGCAAGGTTTTTCTCTTACACATGCAATGGTTCAAAAATTAAACTCATTGGTTCTTAGTTCATTACATGACAATGGCATTGCTGCTGTTTCAATTCCTCCACATGTTATACTAAAACTTGACAATCACAAACCCGTAAAAATGGACTATAATGTATTCAGAAATTATCTGGATAAAGGATTCACTCCAGTAACCTTTGGAGATGTAACATTAGATGAAAAACTGGGTTTTTCGATTTGTTCAGGTGACCTTCTTTTACAAATGCTTGCGGAACACTTCAAGCCAGAAAAAGTAATATTTGCGCTAGACGAAGACGGCCTATATACCTCAAATCCAAAAATTGACAAAAATGCCGAGTTTATAGAAAAATCTACAATAGATGAGTTAGAAAACTTAACAACCAGTTCCAATAGGTATGCTGACGTTACCAAGGGGATGGAGGGAAAAATTGAAACTATAAAAAACATTGCTAATTTAGGTATAGACATCGTTTTATTGAACGGTAATGTAGATAACAGATTATATGATACATTGATTGGAAAAAAAACAAAGCACACGTTAATTTGTGGTGAAAATAAATGAGTCAAACTGAAGAGAGGAAACGTGAACACATCAAAATATCACTAGAAGAAAATGTGTCAGCGCATTATAATTACTGGGATGATGTTACACTCATTCATAATGCATTACCTGAGATAAATGAGGATGAAATTGATTTATCGATAGAATTGTTCGGAAAAAAGCTAGGAGCACCGTTGGTTATATCTGCTATGACGGGAGGCTATTCAGAAGGTAAAAAGATTAATGAAAATCTTGCTGCGACTGCAGAGAAATTTCACATTGCTATGGGGGTAGGTTCCCAAAGAGCTGCTCTTGAAAATTCTGAGTTAAAGGATACGTATAGCATAATAAACAATTACAACATCCCTTTGAAGATAGCAAATATTGGAGCATCTCAAATAGTGTTGTGGGGAGATAAGAAAAAAATTTTAGAAAATGCTGAAAAAATGGTTGAGATGATAGATGCCGATATTCTTGCAGTGTGTCTTAACTTTTTGCAAGAGGGCATTCAACCTGAAGGAGAAGCACATGCAAAAGGTTGTTTAGAAACCATTGATATGCTTTCAAGAGAGTTTGGCAGGCCAATACTGATAAAGGAAAGCGGAGCCGGCATTTCCTATAAAGTTGCAGAATGTCTTAAAAAAACTAATATTGCAGGTATTGATGTGGGTGGCGCGGGGGGCACCTCTTTCTCGGCTGTAGAATATTATCGTGCTAAAATCAAAGGAGATAAACATAACATGCGAGAAGGTCAAACCTTTTGGGATTGGGGAATACCTACACCAACATCGGTTCTTGAGGTTGGAGAAGCTACAAACTGGGAGCTGCCAATTATTGCAACCGGCGGTATCAGAAATGGATTGGATGTTGCAAGAGCATTGGTGTTGGGAGCAAATGCCGCAGGTATCGCACATACTCTTTTAAAACCGGCAACGCAAGATAAACAATCTACAATTTTCGAAATTGATGTCATCATTAAAGAGTTGAGGACTGCTATGTTTTTAATGGGGGTAGACAATGTTGAAAAATTATCTGATGCGGAAGTGGAGTATGGACTTGAAAACTGAACTAGAAAAAAGATACAATGTTTTTAATAAATACTGGCAAAAATATCTACCGGAAGGTGAACCAGCTAATCTTTACAATGCAGCTCGACATGTCACCTTAGGCGGAGGAAAGAGACTTAGACCATGTATAGCTATGCTTGCATGTGAAAGTGTTTTTGGTAATGTAGAGAGTGCAATGCCCTTTGCAGCAGCCTTAGAAATGATACATAATTTCACTCTGGTGCATGACGATATTATGGATAAATCAGATATGAGAAGGAATCTACCAACTGTGCACATCAAATTTGGAGAACCTACGGCAATACTCACTGGAGATTTTCTTTTTGCAAAATCATTTGAGGCAATACATGATTTATCTGTCGATTTGTCTATATCTAAAGAACTCGAGCATAGTCTTGTTAAGTGTGTTTTAGATATATGTGAAGGGCAACAACTTGACATACAATTTGAACAAAGAAAAATGGTTACAGAAGAAGAATACATTAACATGGTACATAAAAAGACTGCAGTATTATTCGAACTTGCAGCAAGGGGAGGGGCAATAATTGGCGGCGGGAATCAGAATGAAATTAATGCTTTTACAGAATATGGAATACACTTAGGTTTATCATTCCAGATATGGGATGATTATCTTGATTTAAGCAGTAATGAAAAAACACTGGGAAAAGATATTGGAAATGATATTAGAAACGGTAAAAAAACACTCATTGCCGTCTATTCAATGCAGAACGCAACTGGCGAAAATAGGAAGTTACTCGATGAGGTGTTTGGTAATAGAAACGCCTTAGATGATGATATAAAACGAGTTTTTACACTTTTTAGAGAGATGGGATCTGTAGACTATGCAAGAAATACTGCACTCAATTATACCAAAAAAGCAAAAGAAACTCTAGAGGTTCTTAGAGATTCAGAAGCTAAAGAGATTTTGAAGGAGTTAGCTGATTATTCGATACAAAGAGAAAAATAGTATGCCAGTTGAGGAAATAAGAAAAACAGCTCGAAAATACGCTCTTCAAAATGCAATATGGTTTAATGGAACGGCTAATTCTAAAGCTGTTGCAGGAAAAGTAATTGCTGCTTTTAAAGATAAAAATATATCTCCTAACGAAATTTACCAGATTTCAGTTTCTGCGTGTTTAGAGGTTAATAAGATACCCATTGGACAACAAATAGCTGAACTTGAAAAGCTTGCTCCAGAACTTTTAAAGAAAGAGAAGAAAGAAAGAGATTTTACACTACCTGAACTTCCTGATGCAGAAAAAGGAAAAGTCGTTACTCGTTTCCCGCCGGAGCCCAATGGATATCTTCATATCGGTCATGCGAAGGCTGCTACTGTTGATCACGAATATGCACGCATGTATGATGGAAAATTTATCCTACGTTTTGATGATACAAACCCTGAGAATGCACATCTTAAATTTTATGACGCACAAAAAGAAGATCTACGCTGGCTTGGTATAGAATGGGATGAAGAATACCACACGTCAGATAACCTTGGGAAACACTATAAACTGGCAGAGCAGTTAATTGATCAAGAAGGTGCATATGTCTGTAAGTGCCCACCAGATGCTGTTAAAGATGGCCGCTTTCATGGAAAAGAATGCGATTGCAGAGCCATTTCTACTGAGGAAAACCTTGATCTTTGGAAGGACATGATTTCCTCATCAGTAGAAGGTGCAGTTCTGAGACTTAAGGGGGATATGACTTGTGTAAATACTGCAATGCGTGACCCAACCTTGTTTCGGATTATAGATAAATCACATCCATTGCATGGAGATAAATATCGGGTGTGGCCCACTTATGATTTTGCCGGTGCTGTTGAAGATAGTTTGAGTGGAGTGACACATCCGTTCCGGACAAAGGAATACGAACTTCGTGATGAATGCTATTTTCATCTGCTTGAACTTCTCAAATTAAGAAAACCACATCTCATGGAATTTGCCCGTCTTTCTATAGAGGGTATGCCTGTTTCCAAACGTAAAATAAAGCCGTTAATTGAAAAAGGAATGGTTTCTGGATATGATGACATTAGACTGCCCACACTAAGAGGATTAGAGAAAAGAGGCATTTTGCCAGAAGCTATCAAACAGTTTGTACTCTCTCAAGGTATCTCAAAGGTTGAATCATCGGTGACATTTAGCATTGTGGAAGCTTTTAATAGAAAAATAATTGATCCTATTGCTAAAAGATATTTCTTTGTGCAAAACCCGATAAAACTCGTTGTTGAGGACGCTCCGATAAGAGAGAAAACAATACGGTTACATCCAACTGATGAAAAGCTTGGAAGTAGAATCATAAAGACTGGTAACACATTTTTTGTTCCGAAAGAAGATATTGAAAAAATAAACATAGGAGGTATCTTCAGGTTAAAAGACCTTTATAATGTGAAGATTAAAGAAAAAAACAATGAGATTTTTGCGGAGTATGCTGGTGAGAATTTAATACCTGACTCAGCAAAGATTCAATGGACAGCTGAAAGCTTTGTTAAAATGAGTGTTTTTGTTCCGGGACTTCTTTATCAGAATGGCAACTACAATTCAAATAGCCTTGAGAAGGTGGAGGGTTTTGCAGAGGAAGCGGTTTCACAGTTAGAAACAGGAGAAATTGTGCAGTTTGAGCGATTTGGTTTTGTAAGAATAGAAAAGCAGAATAAAGCCATAATGGGCTTTTTTGCCCATAAGTAAACTTTTTAAGCTTTTTAATATTTATATCCACGCCTGGATGCAAAAAGGATGGGATAATCAATGTGGTTTAGAAAGAAATTAATAATAATTTTGTTTATATTGTCTCTTTTTACTGTCGTAGACTATGCAACTGCTTTTCCACTGGGATTAAATAGCAGTAGCTCTGTTATGATCGCACTGGCAGCTATAATAGTTGCTATAGCTATTATTATCGCCTTCTTTTTCTTGGCAAGCGGAGTAAAATATGTTACACCTGAAAATGTACTTGACACAGAGATTAGAAAAAACCTCTATGAATATATTGATGAGTGCCCGGGTTCTCATCTTCGTGAAATTGCCAGAGAGCTTGATTTGAAACCAAGTAATGCTGCATGGCATCTTCGTAAACTAGAGCAGACCAATCTAGTACGGAGCAAGTATATTGGTGGAAAAAAGGTTTACTATCTCGTTGAAGGTGGTATAGAATCAAGAAAACAAGCGATAGCAGAGGCAATACTTAGAAACAAAAACGCTCGAGAAATCATGCAATATCTACATGAGCATCCTGGTAAGCATCTCCTAGAAATAGCACATGCTCTTGAACTAAATCATCACGTTGTAAAATGGCATATTAATAAAATGTATTTGGCAGAATTAGTTGATGGAGATACAAGTAACTCTGCATATCCTGTTTACTATGCAACAGAAATTGGTGCAGGGGCGTTGGAAAACCTTACCGATTATATTAATACACCAGCAGCTTAGATTCTACCAATGTCGACTACTTCTACATTTTCAATTTTATCAATTTTTAAAAAAACCTCTACTACGGGATCTAATCCGCCTTCTGAATCTGGTACAGAAACAGTCACATTCAATCCCCTGAGACCAAAGGCGATATTTTTCACTTCGATCTTTCCGAGTTTTACCGGTTCTTTTATTACATTCCTTACTTCATCAATAATTGTTTGTATTTCATCGTCACTTAATACCCCATCTGGCATTAGACGTATAAGAGCTATTACTTCCCCCATATACTTTCCTCCTAAGGTCCCTTAAATCCACATTTAGGACAGACATATTCTGTACTTTGTTCTCTGCATCCACCGCATCTTCCAATAATTTCGTCACATGTTGGACATTGAAATGTTGTGGAACCTCGTTCAAGCAGTCCTTTACCGCATGTTATGCATTTCTCAGCTTTTTTCATAGGATGTGCTGAATAACATATCTATTATTAAAAATTAATGTTCTACCATTAAATAATTTAAAAATTTAATTGGGATGGTCACCTATAATAAATAGGGAGGTACCAGGAATCTTTTAAAAAGACGTTAGGAGGCGCGAGTGTAACAAAATAAGTTGAAGCGTTTACACATTTTATCAGGAGAAAAACGTGATTATCTAATGGAGGTGAAGATGATTGGAAAAAGAATCACCTTATTTTCCTAATATAACTCTGGCAACCAGCGTTCCTTATGAATTTTATGTGCCATCCAAAAATTCGTTTTTCTTATAGCACCAGGAAATTTACTATCGATATCCTCTATAATTTGAGTTAAAGAATCGATATTCTTTACCATTAATTCAAAATTAAGATCACACCAACCTATAGTCATATCCATAATATTTTCTACATATGGATTACCTTTCACGTAATTCTCTATCTGTATTCCTTTGGTATGGTCTTTAAGATATATATCAATCATACAATTTCGAAGACCTAATTTTGAAATATCAATTCCTACACGAAATGCAAGAATTATACCTTTTTTCATCAAATTTTTAATTTTATAATTTATTGTTTGTGAAGAGCTGTTGGATTTCTCAGCAAGCTTTACCAGGGGGATACGAGCATTTGTAGCAATTTCATTTAAGATCCGATAATCTAGTTCATCAATCGTCACAGGATTTCCACTACAATTTATTGTATAAAATTCTCTATCAGATTTTTCGTAATCATCCAATATTAGATAGGATTTCTTTAGACAAGTCACTTGTGTCAAAATCGAAACTTCGTATTTTTCAAAGTGATTACCATATCTATCAAGAGTTTTATTCCAAAACTGATTAAAATTATAAATGTCATCTACCCATAGAACAACCTCTAAATCAACAGGCCCTTTAGCTGAATGTAATGTCCAAACATTTTTGTAATTCTTAAAATACCGAATTATTTCATTTTTTATATCTGAACTAACATCTAAAAAATTAATATAAATTCTACAGGCATAATATCCTAGTTTCAATGAATTTATGGCAGTCCAAAAACCGTTGATTATCCCAATGTCTCGCATCCGTTTTATCCTGTAGTTTACAACTTCCTTTGAGAGACCTACTTTCTTCCCTATATGAGTATTTGACTGTCTGCAATTTAAGTCAAGTTGATACAGTATCTTTCTATCTTTCAAATCCAGTTTTTCCATGATATTTTCTCAAATGTAAATATTGATATACTATTTTAGAGTTTTGATAAAAAATCCGGAAATTGGGTTTTATATTAACTCTTCTAGATGTAGAACCGGTGATAAAAGACATGAAAGATTGTGAAGAATGTGGTAAGAAATTAGGCATGTTAGAAGGCTACCGACATCCAACCATGGGAAAGAAACACCTCTTGTGCAGCCCGTGTTTTGACCAAGTATCAGATAGCGTTGCAAGATGGGGAGAATTTGTACGTAATAATTCTTTCAACATGAACGCTCAAAGCAACTCGCAGATGAATTGGAAAGAAATGATTCCGAAGTTCAATTCAATGCAGCATATATTTGAACACACCTGGGCAGAGAAAGAAGTCCTAGTACAGAAGTAAAAAGGAGTTGAAAAAAAAGGAAATTAAGGAGGTTTTAAATGAAATTGATTGAAATATTAAAAAACGCCACAATAGTTTACAACGATGGGGTTAAAGAACGATATGATGCGATTCATGTAACTGATAAAAAGGTTATTACTGGTCGTGTTTTAAAGACAGGTAGAACAGAAAAATTTGGAGCATATGGATTCATTTCTCGAAAGAATGTCAAGCAAATTTACGATGGTTCTAAGAAAAAAATACCAAAGATGGAATTATAAAAACTCGGTTGTTAATGTTAATTAAATTAAAACATTATAAAAGTGAAAAATTCCCAACCTTTAGGTTGTAGAATAAATTGCACATAGATTAAAGTGAAAACACCTTAGGTGTTTTCTTACTATTGAGGAGAAAGTTACAAAATTTATTGCGTGGAAGAGGAGAGTAAAATAATTACATACATACTTTTAAGGTTGTTAATAAAAACAATTTAAGGGTAAAACCCCAAATTTATTAAAATGTGACATCTCATTATCTTTTTTAAAAGTACTATTTTTGTTTTTTAATCGCATCTAATGAAAATGAGGCAACAGATTTGAATATTCTATATTGGAATATCGCACCAACTATGAGTCCCATATGGTAGGTTATAAACCTAAACAAAATAACGAAAATGCCTACCAACGATGAACCAATAAATACACTGTATAAAATTGCAGTACTGCCCTCTGTAACACCGGCACTTCCAGGCGTTGTTGGCATCATAACAATTATAATTAGGAGTACCTGAGCAGCACATGACTCGATTATAAAGGGATTGAGACCGAGCCCCATAAGGATGAGCGGAGGGACCATCCAACCTGTTATCCAGAATACAGCGGTAAGAACTCCTGCTTTTATAAACGCCTTTTTTCCTGTAGAAAGAAAAAAGACCATGCTGTCATGAAAGTTGTCTACCTCACTATTTATTCTCTCTATACGTGTACTCTTACTATCTTTTTTCTTGGAGAATCTACTTATCTTATTACTTAAAAAAATCAAAAAAGATTTGGTTTTTTTGGGATTTTTTAACGCATAAGCAAATACTATCACTGCTAATATAAAAATGGCTATTGCTATTGTAAGTCCAATTCTTAAGGCTTCTACCTCTATATGCCCTCTAAAAATAAAAAATGCAAATGGGACGCACAAAAGAAGAAATATTGCATCGAGCAATCGCTCACCAAGTACCGATGCAGTTGCACTGCCAACACTTAAACCATTCTTGTTTAAGAGATGAATTCTTACTGGTTCTCCACCTGCCATGGAAGGAGTTATATTCGCTAAAAAAAGATTTGCCAAGATTATTTTTGTTGATTCCCACAGACTTATGTTCACATTTTTATCAACGGCATTGCTCAATATTCTTAGTCTGGCACCCCATAATATCCAATAGATGAAATTGACTCCCATTGCAGCAAAGAAAAATTCATATCTTATCTGTTGAGTTGATAAATATTTCAACGTTTCTGCATCAATTGTAAAGAACAAAATAAGTATAATAATTGCAATACTTAGTATGAGACTGATTGTTATGGAAAGTTTCATTGTTTTTGGTTTTTTCTCTGTTGAATCCACAAGTCGTTATTTTAGGAATGGTTTATGTTTCTTGCGGTCTAAAAATTTGAGGGTTAATAAAAAAACTTATGTGTAGTAAGATATTACTCTATATCCATCGTGAATCTATGAAAAAATTACCTCTTGGAAAATATCTAAAAACAACGAAATATGCTTTTTCAAATTATTTGGCGAGAGAAAATATCTATCCATTTTACGCCTCATTTAAAGTTACCCATAAGTGTTCTCTCAAATGCAGTTTCTGTAATGTATGGATGGAAAAAACACCAGATCTTTCTAAAGAAAATGTGTTCAAAATTTTAGATAATATCAGTAATTCCAGTATAGTTGTCTTAAGCCTAGAGGGTGGTGATCCGCTGGTTAGAAAAGATCTAGGTGAAATTTTACAGTATGCTCATAAAAAACCATTTTATCTCTTTTTTACGACAAATGGGCATCTTATAGATAAGAGGCCTATGGAGGAATATGGTAAACACATTGACTACCTTCACATAAGTATAGACGAAGGACATGAAAACTTAGATTTTTTCAACAGACTCGAAGAATTTCAAAGCTTCGGTCCAGAGATATGCATTCAGATGGTTGTTACAAAAGATACTTTATCAGCGTTAGAGGAAAAAGTAAAAAGAATTTACGAAGTGGGGGCAAGAACCGTTGTAATGCCAGCATGCCATCTGGAGGGAACAGATGATTATTATCCCGACCCTGGAAAATTCAGGGAGGAAATAATCAGACTTAAGAAGAAATATCCAAATATTATAACTACCCCAAAAGGATTTTTAGATAACATTAACAAGCCACACGGTTGCTCAACATCTTCAATCATTGTTGACTCAGATGGTGGTTTGTTTTATCCATGCAGAACCATTGGTCAGAGATTGTACAACTTTACCGAAGGTTCGTTTATGGATTTTTTAAAAACAGATACGGCAAAACAAGCAAGGCAAGATATGAAAAAATGTGAACAGAGATGTGGATGGTATCAGTATTTTGCAACCGATGTTTTTGCATCGCCTATTTCAATTGTTTCTTCGCTCAGCCCTTATCTTTTTAAGTAATTCATGGGTTTAATTATTTTAGTAAGCATTATTTATCAACCATTGGATTACAAAATTGACTGAGGGTATCGATTGTTATGAAAATATTATTCGCAACTGAGTCGTACTATCCAAATATTGATGGCGGGGCTGTTGCCCAACACCGTTTAGTAAATGAACTTACAAAACATGGAAATGAGGTTGGTGTACTAGCACCCGGCTTCTCCATTAAAAACAATGTTGAACAAGATAACGGATCAACGATATTCAGGATGAGAGGGCTAACATTACCGTTTTATATGGACAATAAGTATCATTTTTCCCCGTTTCCTATTTTTCAATTAAAAAAGATTATCAAAACATTCAAACCAGACGTTGTGGATGTTTGCTCTCCGTACCCTATAGGTATAAGTACTTTGATACATGCCAAAAAATATGGGATACCTATTGTTGGCTCCATTCACATTTTGCCCGAAAACATGCTTTCCCCATTTTTAAACTCTCGATATTATAATGTGATGAAGAAATATTCGTGGTCATATCTTGTCTACTTTTTTAATTTGGTCGACTGGGCAACTATACCAACACAAACGGGAGCAGATATGTATATTGATAGGGGTCTAAAAACAAAAATAAATCCTATATCAAATGGAGTAAATACTAAGGTTTTCAACCCCAATAATAATGGTGAATATTTGAGGAAAAAATTCAATATACCAAAAGAAAATGTTGTGTTATATACTGGCAGGATAAGCAGTGAAAAAAATCTGGATGTCCTTGTAAAAGCAATACCGTATGTGCTTAAAGAAATAGACACTCATTTTCTCTTCTGCGGTTCAGGCGGCGGATATAAACAAAAGATGAAAAAGTTAACGGAGACATTACATGTATCTGATAATACGACGTTCATAGATTTTTTGGATTGGGAGGATTATATCAACATATATTCACTTGCTGATTTGTTTGTGATGCCTGCAGAAGCCGAACTACAGAGTATTGTGACAATGGAAGCAATTGCTTCAGGGTTGCCTGCTGTTGTGGTAAATAAAGGTGCAGTGCCTGAGCTTGTAAGCTTAGATAATGGTCTTTTATTTAATCCAAAAAATAGCAAGCAATTGGCAAGCAACATTGTCAAGATATCGTCAGATAAAAATCTTAGAAATACTATGAGCAAAAATAGTTTAAAACTAATCAAAAAACACTCAATGAACCACGTGGGTTGTCAATTTGAAAAAGTATATGAAAACGTAATCGAGCTCTATAAAAACAAATGAAGTTATGTTTTTTCCAGAAATTCTCCTATAAATGTCCAGTTAACAGCATAAACTTCCGTCCAATGTTCTTCTTCCATATCTTGATTTAAAGTTGCATTTCTATATGCAAGTTCAAAAGGTTGGTACGAAAATTTTTCATAAGATTCATTTGTCATATAGAATATCTTTCCAAAGCCAACATGTACTACTTTGTTTTTCATTATATCGTCTATTATAATGTGGGTGATTCTACTGTGGTTTTTACCAATTCCTTCCAATTCATATATGTAGTCAGTAAAATTCTCCGAAATCCAGATAACGCTTGATTCATCTAAAGTAGTGTTAAATCCAACAGCTTCTGTAATCCTTGCAAGACGATGATCTGAAGCTATAACGCTATTGTTTTTATCAAATTTCTCATCCATCCATTCTATGACTGCAAAGTTCTCATCTGTTATTACCTCATATGATGCATTTAATGCTACATGGGAAGGATAAATAGATACTGCATTTGCAGAAACAAGAAAGAGGATTACAGCAATATATATAAACTGGCGCTTTTGCAAGAGACTCGATTTTTTAAAGTAATAAAGAGATGGTTTACTGATATGATGGAATCTCTCAGTAAATTTGGAAAGTCGTTCATAGTTTAGATTCAGGAAAATTCCGCTTATGCCAAATATTGAAATAATACATAGGGGTGCCATAATGTACTCAAAATGTCTATGTGGTAGTATGGCTGAGCTGTTAGTTAGCAAACCATATACAAACGAAATAAGTATTGCTAAAAGCCACCCCCTAACAAAACTTCCATTTTGTATGAATCTGGTATATCTAAAACCGGCAACTCCAAATGCAAAGATAAGAATCAATGGCAATGAATAAATAATTGATAAGGGAGTGAAACTGAAGTTTGTCCAAGGTAGTTTAACTACAGAAAAAATACCCATGGCTGTCAAACATATGGCCATTGTCAAAAAAAACTTTACAATTGCAGATTTAGCAGTAGGTTTCTCCCTAACAATGAATAAATTTAATCTCCTTTTCAACCAAACAATTCCAAACATTGAAATGAACAGCATATAAAATAGAATAATTGTGTAACTGGAGTTTATGTTTATGATCCATACACTAAACCCGCTCCTCATAAAACTGTCATATACTGGTGTAGCAATAAAAATCCAATAAGAAAAAATCAGGCCGCTTGCTGCCAATATGTACAAAACATCTTTTTTTAGCGAAGCTGTCCATTCCTTTTTACTTGCATTTTCAACAAATACAATGAATATTAAGGAAACCAGGTAAAAATATGTTGTAAGATGGTGAGACATGATGAGTAGAATTGTTGAGATAAAAAGTGGAGTTATAAATCTCGCATCCTGTCTGAATTTTATGAAAAAATAAATAGAAAGCATCATGAAAAAGTGACCTATGGTTAAAGGGGAAGCGTGGCTTGTCTGATAAACATGAAATGGCATGACAGCGAAGAAAAGACTAGAGAGGAGAGCCTTTTTTCTATCACCTAACAATTCGTATACAACAAAGTAAAAAAGCATTACAGAAAGACCGCCGAAAATTGGTGCGATTTTAGGCATAATTGTTAAAATATCAATACCTGTGATCCAATGTGCAGCACCAGTTATAGCATATAAAACTGGGAAATATTGATAGGATCCTCCCCAGCCATAATATGGGTTAAACAGCTCCTGATTATCCACAAGAGAGTTCGTAAGGCCATAATATATCCCAAAGTCACATCCCCATGCAGCGTTTGTCCAAGCAGGAAGCGATCTCAAAATTATAGCTGTAACTGTGATTACAATTAACCAGAAAAACCAGTTTTTTATTATTTCGCGAGGTTTTGGTATAGTCATCAGGGGCATATCTTATTCGTATATTATTTATAATATTTAAAATCATCAGGATGAACATTTTATATTTGAATTAACTACATCCATAAAGTCCTCTACAGTCTTATTTACATCACAATTTCTTTTTATTCCTGTAGTTTTTTTTGCAAATTCAATATCTTTTTTTAAATTTACCTCGCTTTGATTTACTGAATAAAAAGTGCCTATTTTGTTATGATATTCCGATAGGTATTCTTGCTCTATTTGGCCTGGTGTAGGAATAAGCAAAGCCTTTGTATTAATTACTCCTAAGTCCATTATTGTAGAGTATCCAGAACGTGAAATAACAATTTTTGCTCTATTCAAAAGTTCTTCTCTTTTTTCTTTTGTTAGAAATGAATAAGTAGTAATATTATTCTTCTTTATCTTAGAGTGTTTCTCTACTTTCCCTAAAGTCATTACAATATTTCCATCTAAATCTTGAACCTGAGATGCTAATTTCCCCTCTAAAATACTCCTTTGCGGTTCAGGTCCGGAAATTGATATCAAATAATCAATATCTTTCTTCATCTTTCTTTTCTTAAAATCAGAAAGAGCGCCGACATAGTGAAGCCTATTTTCATCAATTTTTTTTAGATTGTGTGACAAATCTCCAGATAGACTATTTTCCCTGTAATCTGGTACTATTACACCAGAGAATCTTTTGAAAAAAAAGAGATTAAATAGTTCACTGCCAGATTCAAACATCTTTATTCGAAGTGGATTCATAATCCGCATCTGATGAGAGATAAAAAAAGAAGGGATTTTCTTGCTATACATATCATATCGTGCATCAGAAATTATTAGATCATATTTTTTTTCTCTTAGTAATTTTGAAAGTTTAACCAAACCCGATTCTATTCTCTTGATAAATAAAGGCCAATAAATTACGCTTTTTGCCATAAACTGCCTAGAATTTTCTGAAAGTAACATCGGATAATCAGGTATGTCTATGTATTGAGCTTTTTCTCCAAGTTCTTTTTTTAATAATTCTAGGGATCTACCATTTGATATGATCGTCATATTATTGTTTTCGTTTATCAGTTTCCTTATTATCGGTAAAGACCTTGTTGAATGCCCAAGTCCCCAAGAGCAGATTCCATATATTATCTCCATCTACATTTTGTATTTGACAGGACGTTAAATAACTAACTGGATAGCATCTTTTTATATGCGAAGTTCTATTTGTATGGTTTTGTATGAACTTTAAACAAAAGTTTTTAGGCATCTCTCACAAAAACAACAGCTTACTATGTGTTGGTTTAGACATTGATAAAGATAAAATGCCCAAATTTCTTTTTGAATCAAGTAAATATCCATTTTTAGATTTCAACAAATCGATTATCGATGCTACAAGAGACATTGTCTGTGCATATAAATTAAATATGGCCTTTTACGAAGTTTTTGGGAAGGAAGGTTTTGATTTATTGGAAAAAACAATTGAGTATATACCAAAAGATATTGTCGTTATTTTAGACGGAAAACGCAATGACATCGGCAATACTGCACGTAAGTACGCTCAAACTTTGTTTGAAACATTGAATGCCGATGCAGTAACAGTTAATCCATATTTGGGTAAGGACGGAATCATTCCGTTTTTAGAATATAAAGATAGATGTAGTTTCATTCTTTGTAGAACTTCCAATGCTTCGGCAGGTGATTTTCAGGACCTTCCTGTATCAACAGTTCCGCTTTATCAAATCATCGCTAAAAAAATAAAAGAGTGGAATGAAAACGATAATTGCGGTGCGGTAGTCGGTGCAACTTACCCAGGGGAATTAAAGATAATACGGACTATTCTCGGCGAGAATATGCCCCTACTCATTCCGGGGGTGGGTAAACAGGGAGGAGATATTGAAAATACTGTAAAAAATGGTACAAACACTAAGGGTGAAATGGCAATTATTAATTCTTCCCGTGGCATAATCTTTGCTGGAAATAATGAAGATTTTTCAGAAGTGTCTAGGGATAAAGCATTATCTCTTCGAAGCGAAATTAACAAATATAGATAAAAAGAGCGAAACTTTAATTAAGAACCTTTATCATGATTTTAATAGCCTTGATTCGAAGAGCTCCATGATTCGTGATTGGAGCAGCAAGATCAAGGTAACAATTGATAGCGATTAGGGTCCCTCTCAGATCGAATAGACGAAACGTCAAGATGTGAAAAAGAGGACAACCACGGTATCAAACATCTGTCGCGATATGAGTTGCATTTCCACTCCGCTGCTGCTTTATTGGGATGGTTTTGTAATCACACCCAACCCATTTTGTATTGTTGGGTGACAGCGGCATAAAATTATTGTTTCATGGCAGTGATGTTATAGTTTTCAGATAAAATTATATTCTAAAAAAGTATATCATTAATTAGTTAGCAGTCGAGACATATATTTCGGAAATGTAAAGTATACATACTATTGAACCAGAGTTATAATGGAGTAAGAGGTTGCTGTGTAATAACCTCTTAAAAATGCAGTATAAAAAAACGAAAAGCTTATAGATAAAAGTAGGTTTTACGACTAACGGGTTGCCTTACTATCATTAGAAAAATTGATACTAGTTTGAGTTAGGTTAGAAAGGAGAGATGTGAGTCTCGTAATAGCTCAATTTGTCAACTATGAAAACTGTGCCATTAGGTGAGGAAGAAGAATAATGAAAGTTGCGATGATCGGATGGGAATACCCGCCTTTTAAGGTGGGTGGTTTGGGTACCCATTGTTATGGGCTTACTCGCAGTCTTGCCGATAAAAATGTATCTATAGATTTCTACATGCCTAAAACCAAACATAGCTTAAGTAGCGATAAGGATAATTTAGTTATAAAAGAGGTTGGAGAAACTGAAATATTTCCTTATGATCGTCCTGAGGATAAAAAACTTGCAGGCCAATTTTTTGAAAATGTTTACAGGTATAATGATCTTTTAGTTCAGAAAGTAAACGGAAAGTACGATCTTATTCATTGTCATGATTGGTTAACAATGAAAGCAGGGGTTGCACTGAAAGAAAAAATGGACATCCCTCTTGTTCTTACTGTTCATTCAACTGAGTATGATAGATCAGGTTGGCTTTACCCTAACGATTGGTTTATTAATATTGAAAAAGAAGGCATGGAAAAAGCCAATAAAATAATTGCAGTAAGCCATTTCACAAAGAGAGTTATTGTTGAAAAATACGGTATAAATCCTGATAAGATTACCGTTGTACATAATGCCGTATACCCAATTGGAGAGAGTGAAAAAAAGAACATTGTATTATTTTTGGGCAGATTAACTATCCAGAAAGGCCCAGAATTTTTCCTAAAAGCAGCTAAAAAAGTACTGGAACATGAAGATACCCGATTTGTTGTTGCTGGTACTGGTGACATGCTTCCTCGCCTGATAAATCAAGCTGTTGACCTTGGAATTTCAAATCGAGTTATCTTCACAGGCAAACTTACTGAAGAAGAGGTAAAACATATCTATCAGATTTCCAGTGTTTATGTAATGCCCTCGGTAAGTGAACCGTTTGGCATAACTGCTCTTGAAGCTATATCTGCTGGAACCCCTACAATCACCTCTAAAACAGCTGGTGTCTCTGAAGCATTTCAAAATTGCCTCCGTGTTGATTTCTGGGATACTGATGAAATGGCAAATAAGATTATATCATTATTGAGATATGAACCGTTACATAAAACGTTGGCTGAGCAAGGCAACCGCGAGATTAACTTATTTACATGGGACAGAGTTGCTGATAAAACACTTGATGTTTACAGAGGAATAACATAATGCCATCAGTTTGCTTCTATTTCGAAGTCCATCAACCTATGCGATTAAATCATTTTTCAGTATTTAATATTGGTAAAAATGATGACTCTTTATCGACATATTTTGATCGCAAGTTAAACCAAGATATATTTGAAAAAGTAGCAAAAAAATGCTATCTTCCTACTAACAGATTATTACTTGATTTAATTAATGAATTTAATGGTAAATTTAGAATATCATTTAGCCTAACGGGAACGTTTGTTGAGTACTGCGAACGTTTTATGCCTGAAGTTCTTGATAGTTTTAAAGATTTATTCAAGACGGGTGCTGTTGATTTAATTGAAGAAACATACTACCATTCTCTATCATCACTGTACGACGAACTCGATGAATTCGAAGAACAGGTGAAAATGCATCGTCAAATGATCAAGAGAATATTTAATTATGAACCAAAAGTTTTCAGAAACACAGAAGCAATTTATGACAATCGCATTGCAAAAAAAATTGAGGAATTAGGCTACAAGGGAATTGTCACAGAGGGATCAGAAAAAGTTTTAGGATGGCGTTCACCAAATTTTCTGTATAAATCAATTAATGCCGATATTAAAGTGCTCATGAGAAATTACAAACTAAGTGACGATGTTGGTTTCAGATTCTCAGTACGTGACTGGCCAGGTTTTCCTTTGACAGCAGATAAATATGCACATTGGATGTCATACTGTGAAGGTGATGTTATAAATCTGTTTATTGATTATGAAACATTTGGAGAACATCAATGGACAGAAACAGGAATTTTTGATTTTATTAAACATCTTCCCGGAGAAGTACTTAAACATAAACATCTTGACTTTGTAACTGTTAGCGAAGCAGTTGATAGATATAATGCTGTGGGAGAAATTGATGTTCCTTGGGCCATCTCATGGGCAGATGAAGATCGTGATGTATCCACTTGGCTTGGCAATGACATGCAGATTGCTTGCTTCAACGAATTAAGAGATATTGAACGAGAGATTAAAAAACAGGATGACAATGATTTACTACATGCTTGGCGCCTGTTGCAAACGTCTGATCATCTTTATTACGTTTCTACAAAAGGATTTGAGGATGGTAACGTTCATGCATATTTTAGCCCATATGATGCTCCATACGACGGATTTATTAATTATATGAATATCCTCCAAGATTTGAAGCAGAGAGTAATGTGATAGGTGAGGATACGTAGTGGACTATGAGAGAATGGATAGTTACGAACGGCCTTGGAAGCTACGCTTCTTTAACTCATTTTAACGATAATTTTAGGAAATTCCATGGCTTATTGATAGCAAGTTTGAATCCGCCGACGAGAAGATGGATGTTTGTATCAAATGTATATGATAGAATAAATATTGAGGATAAAGTTTATGATTTAAGAAACTACGAAGGTAGATTTGTTTTTGATGTATTTCCCTCGTTTCTTTATGATGTAGAAGGAGTAAAACTCAAAAAAACAATTTTTATGGAGTATCAAAAAAATACCACATTTGTTAGATATGAAATTAAAACAGACAAACCAATATCAGTTATTCATAATCCCGCCATAAATTCAAGGCATTTTTATGATACAACTGAACCAGGATCTGTGTCATTTAAACAGGACTTTTTTGAACATGGGGTTTGTATAAAACCAAGCAATATAGATAAAACACTTAAAATTATACTTAGAGATTCTTTATATAAGCCAGCAGAGCACGGGATGGAATTTCATTATGAAAAAGATCGTGAAAGAAATGATTCTTGGATAGACAATAGTGTTCATATTGGTGATTTCTATAAGACTATCAAGACCTCCAGTGAATATTATCTGATTTTTACACTCGAACATAATGTAGACAGCAACCCTTCAGAAATATTTTTACGGGAAATTCAGAGGAAAAAGAGTTTACTTAAACAGGCATATCTTCCGAGCAAGTTTGAAAAACTTGTTTTGTCAACTGATAATTTTGTTGTAAAAAAGAACAATAAAAAATCGATTGTTGCTGGGTATCATTGGTTTGGTGATTGGGGCAGAGATACGTTGATATCATTACCCGGAATTACACTTGTTACAAAGAGGTTTGATGATGCAAAACAAATGCTTTTAAGTTTTGGCGAGCACTGTAAAAACGGTCTAATTCCAAACGCATTTATGGATCGAGACTCAAAAGCAGTTTATAATACTGTAGATGCTTCATTGTGGTTTGTAGATAGAGTATATCAATATCTGAAATATACAAATGATCTAAACTTTCTAGATGAGATATGGGAAACATTACATTCTATTATTGATGGCTACAAAAATGGAACTGAATATAATATTCACATGGACAATGATTTTCTCATAAGTCATGCGGAAGGACTTACTTGGATGGATGTAAAAATTGGAGACTACTTCCCTACGCCCCGTTCAAAAAAAGCAGTTGAAATTCAGGCTTTATGGTACAATGCACTTAGAATAATGGGCAATCTAGCAAACATATCAAGCAAGGATGATACATATTCTGATTTAGCAGAAAAAGTAAAAGAAAACTTTAATAAACAATTTGATCGACAATATGACATTATTGATACCAAAGATTTGTCGTTTAGACCTAATCAAATCTTTCTTGTTTCTCTTGATTTCTCTATGATAAACAAAGGGTTGCAAGAAAAGATAGTAAATGATGTTCAAAAAAAATTGCTTACCATCTTTGGATTACGAACTCTATCGCCAGATGATTCAAGATACAAGGGAACATATCTTGGTGATTATAACAGAGATATTGCTTATCACAATGGTACGGTATGGCCTTGGCTTATGGGCCCATTCATCAAAGCGTTCGTTAAGGTTAAAAATCATGAATTGGCATGGAGAGACTTTGCGTTTCAGAATTTTTTAAAACCAATGTTTGACGCTTTTGGCAATAATTGGGATGGTTCCATATATGAAATATTCGATGGAGATTCCCCTCACTTTCCACGAGGTTGTATAACACAAGCATGGAGTGTAGCAGAAATACTTCGCTCGTGGGTAGAGGACATAGAAAACATATCTCCCAAATATGAGAATATTTTACTACATAAACCCGTATCCAAATTTCGTTTGTCTTATTGATATGAAGGATGATTAATAACAGAACCATTACTTTTTACTCGATTTCGGTATTCCTATCCATCTTGGTGTCCTTTTCATATATTTCGGGTAATCTTTTCCATATCTTTTTAGACAATATTGTTCTTCAGCAGGTGCATATATCATGTGAAAACTTTGCATTATTACTGTAAGTAGTAGAAACACCCATGAAACACTGGCTATGGCTATGCTTATAAATATCAAAGTCTCTGCTACATATAGGGGATGCCTTGAGTAAAGGTACGGTCCTTTGGTGAAAGGTTTATCAATTGAAGTAGTCCGAGCAATAAAAGAAGCGGATAGAGAAATAACAAGTGCTATTAGGAAGATTACTAAACCTATGAAAAACCATACTTCTCCTAATTGCAATGGCAGAAAGATGGAATAGATAACACCTGCAACCATAATAACAGTAGAAATGACATTTAGTAACTTTTCATGTTTAATAGGAACAGAAACAGCCCATCTTTTTGATGTTGCTTTACCTTTACTACATAAAATCGATATGATTGGAGGGAGCAAAAACCCAATCATAAAAATCCAGGCGTTCCATATGCCAATTTCAAAAGCAGGTATCAATGACATTTTCACCCTCTCAATCTAAACTTTGTAATAATTATTTATTAATAAAACCAGTGTTATTTTTCTTTTGATAATATTTCTCTGCGTTTTTTTATTTCATCATAGAGTTACATAAAATTATGGCTCGAATCCCGATGCGGACATAAAAAATATTCACATAATTAACTTATTTTATAGACCTCAGAATATCTTAGGTATTTTCACATTGATAACTATTAAACATATTTTATTTTGTTTGTGCAATTGGGGGTTTTTACTACATAAAATAGGCGTTTAGAACATATTGTTGAGTCATTCTGTTTGTATTAAAAAATGATGCGTTTATTGCTATGCAACTTCTCATAGTTCTTATCCAATTGTCTCTGTCATTGTAAAATTTTGGTATTATCCAATTTTCAAGTTTGTTGTAAAGATCATTTCTATCGACTTCATCGTCAGATTCGTCCTCTTCTGTTTTTTCTGGCCCTATTGCCCATCCTGTGATGTTTTCAACACATCCCTCCAGCCACCAGCCATCTAATGTACTAAACTGTGGAACTCCGTTATGAGCAGCTTTCATTCCTGAGGTCCCTGAAGCTTCTCGCGGTCTTTGAGGCGTGTTCAGCCAGAGGTCAACACCTGCAGTCATCATTTTTCCAATCGTCATGTCATAATTGTGGATATAGGTAATTTTTATTTTCCCATGTATTGACTTCATAACATCAAAAATTTTTTTGATAGTCTCCTTGCCCGATTTATCTTTGGGGTGTGCTTTTCCAGCGTAGATGATCTGGATATGTCCTGTTTTTTCAGCGATTTGCTCGAGTCTTCCTGGATCAGAAATCAACAGATCAGGTCTTTTGTATGCAGTTTGTCGCCTGGCAAATCCTATAGTGAAATGATCATAGTTCATGCCAACATTATATCTGTTGTTGACAAAATCTATGAGATTCTTTTTTGCCTCCATGTGAGCAGCCCACACTTCTCGTTTATCTATGCTAAATGTAGCCCTAAGAATGTAAGGATCAGAGCGCCATCCTGGCAAATGTTTATCAAATAATCTTTGAAATGGTTCCGAAACCCAGGTAGGTGTATGAACGCCATTTGTAATGGAATCTATCGAATAACCGGGAAACATTAATCGTGAGACCTCGCCATGCTTTTTTGCTACGCCATTAACATAATGGCTAAAAAAGAGTGCAAGTCTGGTCATGTTTAGTTTGTTCTCAAATGTAATCTCATTAAGAACAGAATCCGGTAGTATATCTCCAAGCATAGGTTTGGCAAAAGAAAGATCAAATTGATCGTGACCAGCAGCCACTGGAGTGTGTGTTGTAAATACACATTGTTCTCTGACTTTTTCAATATTTTTTAATTCACGAAAAAGTTCAAGGGTGCCGAGAGCAGCGTGACCTTCGTTCATATGATATTTATCGACTGTTTTATAGCCAAGCGCTCGTATTATCCTAACCCCGCCAATGCCTAGAACAATTTCTTGAGCAAGACGATATTTGTCATCTCCCCCATAAAGATGTTTTGTAATCTCCCTATCCCTTTCATCGTTTTCTTCAAGATTTGCATCAAGAAAAAAAACTGGAACTAGATATCCGTTTATTCCTTTAATCCGGTAATGCCAAACACGAATATTTACTGTTCTGTCTTCGATTGTCACATTTGTTTTACTTGGAAGCAACGTAAGAAAATCATTAATATTAAAATTAATTGGGAGTTCAATTTGATTTCCTTCTTCATCAATTTTTTGATAAAAATATCCATTTTCAGAAAGCAGTGTAATTCCTACAATTGGGACATTTAGATCTGCACATGATTTTAATGTATCACCAGCTAAAATGCCGAGCCCACCACTGTAAGTAGGTATGTGTTTATCTAACCCAATCTCCATTGAAAAATAGGCAATTTTTGGTTTTCCGATTGGAGTGAGAGGATTTCTACTGTCCCTCTTTTCTTTAATTTCTATACTAGATGCTTCCATTTTTCTCCTTCCACTGCACAAAGTAATACGTCTTTTGCTTTAAAATTTTGTTTTACTTAAAAACAATTTATTTGCTTTATCTTTTTCTATTTTTTACATTTTTTTGATTGGAATAATCTGAAAAATAACAAAGTTTTCTCTAAGAATACATTATGCCGTCATAATCTTCTGGTTCTTGTTTTTTCTTTCCTAAATGGTGTTTTATAAATTTTCGTTGCCTTTTCTTACCTACAAAACTAAAATCGTTCCTTAATAATCTGATATATGTTTTATTACTTAGGGGCTCTAGTTGTACGATACCTTTAACTTGAAATTTTTGTAAAACTCTCAAAATCATTTTCCTTGACACGTGAAGTTTTTTCTCGATATCAGATATAGTTATTGGATATATTTTCTGTAAAAGTTTTATAATCTGTTCTTCACGCGTCCCATTAACAATTTCAATCATGATTTTAACCAATATGAAAGTATAATCTCTATATGCTTTCGTAGGATCTTGCCAATTTTCCGTCGTTTTTAAAGAGGTTTTCTACATCATTTTGCATTTCTGGAGGATATCCATCTGGAAAGTCTATACATCCTCGGCAAATGTCAGATCCTATGGCTTTCTTTAACTCAGGTATGCCGATATAACCTAGAGAATCAGCTCCAATTTCATTTGCTATTTGATCCCAATTCCTGATTTTACCCTGCTTATCTCGGGCAATAAACTCCTTTCTACTTCGCATATCAATTCCAAGATAACAAGGTGCAATTAGGGGCGGACAGCCAATTCTCACATGAACTTCTTTCGCACCAGCATTTTTAATGCCCTTAACAATTTTTTTAATATTGGTCCCGCGGACAATCGAATCATCAAGCAGTACAACTCGTTTTCCTTTTAGAACGGAACGTAGAAAAGATAAACCTTCTTCAACAACTTTATCTCTAATCTCCTGGGTTTGGTGTATAAAGGAACGTTCGTCCTTATCTTTCATTATTCCCTCATCTATGGGTATTCCAGATTCTCGGGAAAACCCATGAGCATATCTTCGTCCTGATTCAGGAACTGGGACAACAATATCGGCTCCAACAGGTTGTTCTTTTGCAAGTAATCTACCAATCTCATCACGTACTTTATGCACAGATCTTCCATTAATACGCGAATCAGGTTTTGCAAAATAAACAAATTCAAACATACATGGCAGCTCTTGTTTTTTTATTATCTGTTTTTCATAGATATTCCCTTTCTTATCAACTACGACCACGGAGCCTCCAGGGATATCTTTAACATATTCAAAATTAATTTTTTTAAAAACTCGTGTTTCAGAAGTAAGACAATACATATCATCGGATTGACCCAGTACTAAGGGTCTAATTTTACGAGGATCAGTTATTGCAAAAAGAAAAGGATTTTCACCAGAATCAGCAAGATATAAAGCAGAGTAACTGCCTTTTACCTGGTGCATTACTTTTTCACAAGCATCAAAGATTATGTCTACGTTTAACTCTTTTTTATATAAATTGTCTGCCATAGTTAATAACAACCATTGAATATCGCAAACTGTTCGTGGTTTTCTCTTTGTTTTTTTAGCCATTTCAGAACAGTTGTAAATATTGCCATTGTGAACTGTTGCCAAAAAAGGGTTTACCAAATATTCTGGTTGTGCATTTCTCTTTAATGACTCAATATCGTCCATGCCTGCTGTAGAATATCGAGTATGGCCAATTCCAATATTTCCTGGGGTATCTATCTTTTTTTCCTCATTAAAGACATCTCTCACTAAGCCAACATCTTTTGTCACATGGATATTTCCATCATATGTTAGCTTTCCAGCAGATGATTGGCCACGATGTTGCACAGAAAACAGGCCGTGATAGACAAGATGAGAGACTGGTCTTCCCCCTATAATGCCTATAATGCCGCACATTGTAAAATAAGGAATGAAAAGACCTTATTTATAAGTTTTTTATAGTCAACTATTGGACTATTAATTATATTATATGCCAATTTTTCTAATATTGCATATACCCTGTTCTATATTTCATTCTAACGCTACTAAATTTTATATTTACAAAAAAGAGGAAAGATGGGATTAGTTAGAAATACTTTCGAACTATTAACGTGTCGCCATTGTAGTTTCCAGCCTTGTCAAATGCGACAACTATTATGGTATGTCTATGCTTTAAGAAAGACCTTTCTCTCCATGTCCAACTATATGGTTCATTGTAATCTATCCACTTGGGGTTATGAACATTGTCAATATAGAATGCAATCCCTTCAATTCCAGATTGTAAATCAGATGCCTCTACTGCTATCGTGATAGGTCCAAAAATTACCGTTCTTTGTCTAAATATACGATGTAATAATCTAAGGTTCATGAAATAAAATCCGTTTTGTGGTGAAGTAATTTCTACATAAGGAGGTATTATGTCGCCACTGCTGTAGGGTTCCATGAAAGGATACCTATCTTTGTTTACCCCATCTGGAATGATGTACGGGGTCTCTCCTATGCCGTCTCCATTTGCATCTGTACCTGTGTAGTCGTCCCAGTAATTGCCACCAGACGGATATCCATCATCCCAAATATTGTTAGAATCATCATATGCATTGTGCCTGTTGCCTATGAAGTTGTTATGATAAATTTCGTTTTGAGAAGAACCAGTTATAGCGATGCCTGCATAATTGTTGTTTTCAATAGTATTTCCAAAAATGATGTTTCTATCACAATATAATTTTATATAAATCCCGTTCCAATCATTATTTTGAATAGAATTTTCTGAAATAATGTTGTCATCAGATGAACAACTTAGGATGATTCCATTGTAATTTTCTTCTAGTATATTGTTAGTAATGATATTCCTGTCAGATGTCACTACCATTCCAGCATTGTATGATTCATTTCCACTATGTTGAACAGTGAAACCAGAAAAAGTTACTTCATCATCACTAATTTTTACTGCATTATCGTCTTCTCGCGCATCAATTATTGCCCCCTCTTTATTTTCACCGATCAGGTTTATAGCTTTGTAGATGATTAAATGCTCGTAGTAGATATCGCTTTTAACAAAAATTGTATGTCCATCGAGTGTGTCATAATCGTTTATCGCTCTTTTGATTGTTAGAAATACTTTCTTTGTATTTAGATTGATTACTGATCCATAAATGTGAATTAACGGAAGTAAATCCTTGTTACTGTCGCCTGTTATGTTATACGGTGTGTCTATAACACCGTCTTCATCATCGTCTTCACCAGTGTGGTCGTCCCAATAGTTGCCGCCACCTGGAGAATTATCATTCCATACGTTATTACATTCATCATACGCGTGTTTGTTGTTATTCATAAAATTGTTGTAAAATATTGTATTATTTGATTCAACCAATCGAATGCCATAGTTGTTGTCTACAATATTATTTATTTTAACGAAATTCTCTTCAGAGTTAATAGAAATGCCAGCATCGTTTGGATTACTGCCGCTGTTTTTTATGGTGAATCCAGTAAGAGTAACCTGATTAACTGTGATTTTGACTAAGGTCCCTTGTCTTCTGCCATCGATGGTTGTATTGTCCTTATCTTCACCTTTTAAAATTATAGAGTTGAAGACAACAATATTTTCGAAATAGGTTCCGTTAAAAACATAGACTTCGTCACTATTATTTGTATTATCAATCCCATCCTGTATAAATTGATAAGGATAATCTATGCTTCCATCCCAGGGGCCCTCTGTGTTGTCATCATCTACATAAATTGTGTCGCCAGACATTCCAGTGATGCCCATAGGCTTTACTAAATATTCTTTTTCTTTTGATGCATTAAAAAAAGTCGCAGATCCTGGCATTATAAATGCAAATACGATTGATATTACTATAACAGCTTTAAGGAATTTTTTAATTGTATTGCCATCTTTCATTAATTTTTCCTCCCGTTCAAATTTTTTAAATATTTTATATTTTTTTATATTGTTATATTAAGTTTTATATTTAAATATTTCTAGGCTATTTTCTCTATGCTTATTTTTAAAATTATATATTCAAAAACTTTCCATTTTTATAAATGATCTCGTCATCTGCATAGACTTCGCCATTTTTACGTAAATCACACATCATATCCCAGTGTAGACTTGATTTGTTTTTACTTCCTGTTTCAGGATATCCACTACCAACCGCGATGTGGATAGTACCTCCGATTTTCTCGTCAAATAAGGTGTTTTTCGTGTATCTTTTAATGCCGTAATTTGTACCAAAGGCAAATTCTCCAATCCTTCGTGATCCTTTGTCCATATCAAGCATAGAATTTAGGAATTTCTCTCCCTTAGACGCCTTTGCTTTGACAACCTTACCGTTCTTAAACCAGAGTTGGATGTCATCGACCTCCCTGCCGCCATGAGATACTGGGAAGGAATAGCTGATGCGGCCTTCTGCTGAGTTTTCTATGGGTCCTGTAAATATTTCGCCATCAGGAAAATTTTCTCTCCCATAGCAGTTTATCCATTTTCTATCATCAACAGAAACTGTTAGATCAGTATCTTTAGCTATAACATGCAATTTTTTCTTGCGTTCAAGTAGCTTTCTAATTTTTTCCTGTTCTTTGAAGACTTTTTTCCAGTGGCTGATAGGATCTTTTTCTCCTGCATGAGCTGCTTTAAATATAAAATTTTCATATTCTTCTAACGACATATCAGCATCTTGAGCAGCGGAATTGGTTGGATATTGGGTAAGACACCACCGCAGTTCTTTTTTAGCAGCCCTATCAAGAAATATCTGATGTATCTCCTTTTGAGCAACACTACTTATTGCTTGTTTTTCCGGATCAATATTTGTCAGACTCCTGGTATTCTCTGAACTTATAATGCCAAGCCGTGCATCAATGCGTTCAGTCTCAAATTTAGCAATAGGCGACATATATTTGAGTTGTTTTTCTGAAGCATGTTTATAATATATTTCAGCAAGTTCATCAATACCCATTCTTGTATAGGGATGTGCACCAGCTTCTAATGCTTGTTTGTATACTTCTTTAATCAGCGGTGCTGCAATATGACCACCAGATATTACAAACAAATCGCCCTTCTTAAGTTCTAAAGAATGGTTTACTAAAATATAAGCTAATTTTTCTAATCTTTTATCAATCATAATTATCCCTTCAAGAGTTGAAATAAAGAGAATAATGAAATAGTTTTCCTAACAGCTGAATTAGATATTTTCCCATTCCTTAAGAACAGATTCCCATTTGTATTTTTTAATTGCTTCAATTCCTTCTAGTTTTCGAATGATTCGTTCGTAGCCCTTTACCAATGTCCGTATTCTTATTTTCACAATGAAATCATAAGTACCTGCAATTACAGTTACTCGTGTCACACCACGGATACTCCATAATTTATCCATCGTTTCTTCGATAGGGTAACCTGGTTTCACGTTGATGAAAACATATGCCTTCACTAGAGAAAGTGCAAATGAGACTATGCCAAGAATCACTAGAGTTGTACCTATTATTTTAATTAAAATCATTACGGGGTCTGTTGAGAATGGTGGGATGATATTGAAGTAAGATATCAATAGAGAAAATGGAATAGCAAAGAGAACTGTTGATGCCCGCACTGCTTGCGTGACGCTTGCCTTTCCAATACCAAGAGCCCGAATATAAAATACGTATGAAAAGAACGTGATGCCCATTGTTAATGCAACCCAGTTAAAGTGGTCAATTGATGCAGTAATTCCTGCAATAAAATGACCTGTCCCTACAATTAAATCGTATACGCCTACCAATATGGCAGTAAACATGCAAGCAAATACTACATTCCAAAATCGAATGTTGAGAGCATCATTTGGTCTATTGTCAATCTTCAAGAGCTTTAATTTTCTTTGGTAAATCGAAAATAGAATCCATGCTGGATTTACTACCAGAAATACGATGGCAAATGATTCAAGAGTTATAGTTCCAGTTAAGGTGATTGACCCCAGGATGGCCCCAAACGTAACAATGAGAGATGATTGGATTTCAGATAGCGTTGGTATATTTTTTTCGCTAATTGATTCAATGAGTATTAGGTACAAAATAGCAATCTGTGAAAAGGGAAGTACGGTGGATGGATCGCCAAACATGGAAAGTAACGTAAGATAGCCAATGGTGAGAATGGAGTTTCCTACTGCTGCAAGTATGTGATATTTTAGTTCTTCTTTTCGTACCAATCGTAGTCGCTTGAAAGATGGATCGATAATTCTGGATCCAAGGCTCCTCCCCTTTACAGGTATTGAAAAAATGCAGACGATAATGAGAGAGATAAATATCCCTACTATAAAACATGAAAAACCGAATGCCCATGGATTAGGTATATAACGTGCGCTAATTGTAGCATCTATGGTTGACACTCCCGCAGTAATAATTGCGGATGTAAATGCTAACGCATAAAAGAGATATTTTCTTCTTATTTTCATAGTGAAATTTCTTTTTCTATTACCTGAGTTGTTGTTTTTTTCACACCATTTATCATTTGAATTTTATTTGTCACTGTTAAAAGTTTTTCCAGACTTTTTACATGTACTCTTACAACGATATCGTATTCTCCTGCGACCACCGAGATTTTTTCTACGTTTTCTATTTTTCTCATTTCTGAGATGGCTTTTTCTGAATCGCCTGTTTGCATCGTTAATAGTATGTATGCATTTATCATATTTCCACCTATTTCCCACGCCGTATACTGGTTCTTATTATAAATTTATCTATCGTAAAAACTTATGGTTAGGAGATACATTTGAGAAAAAGTCTGACCAATAAGTCAAAAGCTAATTGGTCAAATAATTTAAAAATGGATTTACAGGAATCGTATTGTATGGTGGAATACATGATGACCAGTTCGTCTATTACTATCTTGGCTCTGCTCTCCGCGTTAAAGTTGGCTCAAAACCTCCATATTAGAGAATCAGCATATTACCTATGAAAAAACTGTTGAATTTGTTGAAAAAACAGCATAAATAACCCTCTAACGCACTTTCTTTCATTTCGTATAGTGCCACTCAAAAAGTTTAAAATGTGCCGTTATGTATATAACTGTATACATGAAAATATATTCGTTATTTTGTGTGAGCTCACACAAAGGTTACCTTTATTAACCAAATAATTATAACACCCGCTAAAGGGGTCAAACCTTTTGGAAAAGAAATTTTTATTCTTTCCTCCCTTTCTGACCCCTTTTTACAATATCTCTCCTGTAATGTATGATCTAGGATTTTCGTTCCCTCTCCTGCATCTTAGCTAGTTTTCTCTGCTGACTATCGAGGTTTTTTCCTCCTTTTTTCTCCTTCTTTATTATCTTGTAGTTTTCTATTGTCGTTGGCGTTTTCTTTTTCCAAAATTTAAAACCCATAGAAATTGAATGATCTATACAGTATTTAAACAAGGAGGAATTTTAGAACGGTATCCATGGATGTTTCCGATACTTAGACAATTTTTAGAATTTTAAGATTGTTTCTGCCAGGTAAAATCAAAATATACTTCCGGAGTACTATTGTAACAATAAATTTTTTAGTAAATGATGAGTTGCAATAAAAAGAATGTTGAACGTTTCAATACTCGATGGTTACGTAGATGAGCCTACATGTCTTGGTGTTCCACCTTATATTGGTCCATATCCCCGTTATATTGCTGGCGCTATCTGGTGTTATGATAAACATTCTCGAATTTTTTATTGCACTATTGATCAAATTCGCAGTGACCGGTCTCTCCTAGACGTTCTGTCTAAATCTGATTTACTTGTCGTCATCGCTGGTATGTCTGTTCCAGGGAGGTACTTGTCTGGTTTTCCTGTAAGCCCTAATGAACTTAAATCTTTTCTAAGTAGTTTAAATAAGCCTGTGAAGGTATTAAGTGGTCCCGCTGCACGATACGGTTTTGGGATATCTGGCGGTAGGAGGGTTAGAGATACTCGGGTTGTTGAAGACGTTTTTGATATGATAGCAGACGGTGATGGTGAAATTGTTATATCAGAACTGTTGAAAAACAATCTTGTAATTGATACGACGAATTCTTCTTTGTGCAGATCAAACCCTAGCGCTTTCAGGAATTTCGCTGTGTACGGCTCACAAATAGTGAAACAGCATCCTTTTTTTCCTGATTATTTGATTGCCGAGATCGAAACATATCGGGGATGTCCAAGAAGTATAGTTGGTGGTTGTTCTTTTTGCAGTGAACCAAGTAAAGGCCCTCCCCGTTTTCGAGCTATTGAAGATATTCTTGATGAAGTTAGTTCGCTTTATACTGCAGGAATTCGACATTTTCGCATTGGTAATCAACCATGCATTTTTTCGTATATGTCAAAAGGTGCAGATGAGCAAGAATTTCCAGAACCAAACCCTGATGCAATTGAGAAGTTGTTTAAAGGAATTCGTGCTATTGCCCCCGATTTAAAGACCCTTCATATTGATAATGCAAACCCTGGAGTGATTGCCCGATATCCTGAGGAATGCAAGCGTATTGCAAAAAGTATTGTTAAGTATCACACTCCCGGTGACGTTGCTGCTTTTGGGGTGGAAAGTGTAGATCCTATGGTGGCTAAAAAGAATAATCTCAAGGCATCACCTAGTGAAGTTCTAACAGCAATAAAACTTTTGAATGAGATCGGCTCAAAAAGAGGCGCTAATGGTTTACCTGAACTACTACCAGGTTTGAATTTTGTTTTTGGACTGAAAGGCGAAACAAAAAATACCTTTAAACTTGATTATGATTTTTTAAAGCAGATATATGATAACGATCTTCTTGTTAGAAGAATCAATCTCCGTCAGGTTATACCAATTCCTGGCACAAAGATGTTTACGTTTGGCAATAAAAATGTTAAGAAAAATAAAACTGAATTTCAACGTTTTAAAAGAAAAGTCCGTGAGAATATAGAGCGACCCATGCTCGAAAGAATTGTTCCACGAAGGACTGTTCTAAAGAACGTTTTTACGGAAGTCTATGATGGTAAATTGACATTTGGTAGGCAGATTGGTAGTTATCCATTGCTCGTAGGCATTCCCGGTGTTCTTCCTTTACACAAATTTTTTGATGTAAAAATGATAGATTACGGCTATAGATCTGTTACAGCAATACCCTTTCCTTTAGATATAAACACTGCATCCCGAAAAACCCTTGAGGCAATTCCTGGTATTGGTAAAAAAAGGGCCATTAGAATTTTATCAAAAAGGCCTTTTAGGAACAAAGAAAAATTAATTGAGTGTTTTGATGATTCCGAAATCGGTAGAAAAATATTGAAATATATCAATTTTTAGTGATACTTTAATTTAGGGATGTTGTATACCTAATTTGTTATGAAAAAAAATGATTTTAAAGTGCTCCAGGAAAAAATAGGTTATACGTTTAGTAATAAAAAATTGCTAGAAGAATCTCTCACGCATAAGACCTATGCTTTTGAGGCAAACATACCTCTTGAATATAACGAACGTTTAGAATTTTTGGGAGATAGCATTCTTAATTTTATTGTAGCAGAGCAACTTTATAAAAGTAATAGATATTTCTCTGAAGGTGAACTTACCCGCAGGAGATCTATTGGAGTAAATAATAATTTTTTAGCTAATAAGGCCAAGAATTTGGGCATTGGCAAGTTTCTTTTGCTGGGAAAAGGTGAGATTAAACAGAATGGAGCCAGCAATCGTACGAATCTTGCCAACTCATTAGAAGCTTTGATTGGAGCCGTTTATCTAGATTCAGATATGAATGCCGTTAGAAAATTTATTTTAGATAAAATTTTTAATAAAGAATTTCAGTTCTAATTCTTATCTTCCAGGAGAAAGTAATTTCGGGATAACATATTGTAAAAATTATATAGAAAGATTTATATAATGAACTTTTATCCCATGTTCAAATATACAGTAGTTGGAATGGGGAATGAGCCGTAATTTTTAGAATATTCATTCTCATTACCTCCCCCTTCTTCCCCATTTAAACTACACCACTATTCTTAAAATAAAAGTTCTACGATCCCCCTCTCTCTTTGTACTTAGTAAAACATTTGTTAAAAATAATCTAGCGATTCCATACCTTTGGAACTACTGCTTTAGCCCAATATAAACCTTAGAGTACAACCAAAAATAAAAACTAAGGATAGCGTAGTTAAATAAAAAAAGGTTTTTTCCCAATCCTCTTGCAACAACATCTCCATTATCTCACCAAAAAAAAGAATTTTTTATCATGTTTTATACTTTTCCTTATTTTGCCTGTTTTCTGACGTAAAGCCACGTTCTATTTTTCATGGTTTTCCCCATTCTTATTCAAAACGTTTTTTTTCAAAATCTATACATCATAAAAGACTTTTAAATTTAATACAAATAGAAGATATTATCTATTGGCGAACCCAGTTTTCTCAATATAATTCCAGTTTTTATAAATGTTATTTCTAATCCCGACTCTTTGTTTTTTATCTTCCGAAAAAAAGGCATCTACAATTATTCCTTCAATATCTCGCAAAAGGATTTTACTTTCATTTTCATTATAATCAGTTGTGTATGTTTTCCCGCTCTTATAGATAATTCCTTCTCCCGAATTATATACTAATCTATTTCCTAATTTCAATTCTGTGTCATAATCTTTAATATCTTCCAACTTCTTGAACTGATATGCATCTTCTGCCATTCCGATCATTGTTCGATATACTTGTATCTTTTTGGAATCCTGCTCAGTTTTAATCCGATCTTTAATGCCAGAAATTACTGCTGGAATTTCTTGCAGCTCTATTTCTAGAAGTATCTTTTTCCAGAACCAGTTGTACACCTTACTGGCTCTAGCGTTTATATGTTCTGGAGATTTCTCCGGGTAAATGATAATTTTCCCTTTGAGAGTTCTATGTCTCTTTCTCCATTCTGTTCTTTGTTTATCCAGTTGCTTTTTTCTGTTACTGCTTACCATTTCTTCATTATATTATTACAGTTCATAGATATAAAAGTTATGGAAGATGAGGTGTTGTTTTACAGAAATAATGTCTTTTTTAAGTAAGGATACTATTAGAGGGACTTCAAAATATCTTCTGCAAATGTATCAAGTTTCTCCTTATAACCACTCTCTAATGGTCCTTTTATACCTTTTACCTTAATCATTAAACCATCAGTGATCTTAGATATATCCTTTGGTTGAAGTAGTTTTTCCATTTTTTCCAGGGTATTTGCCTTGGGATTCGAACTCAAACAAGTTGCTACAAGAGCGTATTTTGCACCTTCTTGCGAAATTTCCAATTTTTTGAGGAATTTTTTCATTTTCCTTGCAGGACTACCGATTTGGGTCGGTGAACTAAATATATAAAGGTCTGCCGGTGGTAGTGATGTTGGTTCTCTTTCACGAACTGAAAACATTTCTACATCATGATCTTTCTTGCTCATTACGCCTTGCAAATATTCCATACATCCTTTCCCATTACCAAATTTCGACTCATATGCAATACAAATCTTCATGTTACTATCTCCTTACCTTTTTTCCAATATCATTCATATCAGCCACAATAGGAACCCTAACAAGCCTATTTTCAAATATTTATTCATATCTTTCATCTCTTTTTAACCTAGAATTCAATAACATTTTCTTCTTTATAAAACTGGTAGTTTGAAACAATTACAAAAAATCATCCGTTCGATAGATTTAAATAGATATTTTTATAATTAATATGACATGGTGGAAAAATATGAAGACTAAAATCCTAGGAATTATGGTTTGTATGCTAGTGATATTGAGTGTTGCAGCTGTAGCTGAGCCTATTAAGATTAAACAGATATCGAAAGGAACTACTTCTTTTGATGACGATGTCCCTACTTGGAATGTTGGTGATAGTTGGACATTTACAATAAACGATTTTACCGTGGATTACGACGAAAGTGGTCAAAAGATGTTTATGGATGGAAAAATAGATGATTTTAAATGGACTGTCATAGACACCAGCGGCAGTAGCTACAAGGTAGATTTTACCGGTGAGCTCACTGCAGATTATGAAATTTATCTTTCCTCGCCATCTGCCACGTTATATGTTACAGGCACATTCAAATCAACGTTAACTCATTTGGCGGGAACCATTACTTTTACCAAATCCGACTTAGAAATTGAAGATATTTCTGCCGAAATAAAAGGTATCACCATGGCAACAATCTCACCAATCCCTATACCACTTCCAATTCCATTTAAATTAACCCTAGATGGTGATTTGAGTACTGTGTTTCCTATCTTTGATTTTCCATTACACGCACTGAAACCCTGGGCACTACCAGATATCGATGTAGAAATGAATGTACAATTCGGCGGGATCTTTGGACTTATTAAGATACCTGTAACGTTTCAAATCCATTATTCATGGACACCCCTCGCGTTTTGGTGCTGGAGTAAAGAAAGTATTACTGTTGAAGCAGGGACCTTTGATGCATGGGAAATCTCATCGATAATTGGTGAATTCTTTGAATACTATTATGCACCATCTGTTGGAAACCTCGTCAAGATCGATGCCACTATGCCAAACGGTGAGGTACACGGAGAGTTAAAATCCACAACTATACCACACTGATACGCCCTGAGGACGAAACACACGCGGCTCATCATTATTTTATTTAATGGAGATACAAAACAGCAAATATTGATGGCTATCTTTCAGTTTAATATTGGGTGAACAAAAATATGGGAAATCTATATTATAATAAAGTATATATATACAATATTTAGTATAATAGATTGTAAGATGATTATTATGAAAAGTAAACTAATTTGCATTTTGGTTTTCGCGATATTGATAACTACTTCTTTATCAGTAACTGGGAGCGAGAAACAACCATCTGAATCAACGATTATAGATGAATACAGTTACAATCCATTTTTTACTAATCTTCTAGTAAGAATCGATACGACGGAAGAACCTGCCTCAATTCCACGAGACATAGAGATAGTAGGAGGCAGACCCGGTGAATGGATTGATATTATTATTCCTCGGGTTAGACTCATTGAGCTTTCGGATTCTAATATTAACTATTCGGTTCTCATTTGGGATATCGATGCTTACGGCCGAAATGTTGCGGGTCAGTATCACACCCTTGCTGAAATGGAAGATATTCTGGAAGACATCGCAGATGATTATCCTGATATAACGAGTCTTTACAGCATAGGAACAACCTATGAAGATCGTGATATTTGGTGCTTAGAAATTACTGACAATCCTGGAGTAAATGAAGGGGAACCTGGTGTATTTTTTATGGGACTCCATCACGCAAGAGAGTGGCCAACTGTCGAAATCTGCCTACATATTGCAGACGAACTCACATCCAAATATGGATCGGATCCTGATATTACAGATGTTGTTGACAATTGTAGATTATGGCTTGTCACCTGTGTTAATCCTGATGGTTACTATTATTGTCATGACCAGGGTAACGACTGGCGGAAGAACCGACATTATTTCCCCGAGTTTGATACGTATGGTGTTGATTTAAACCGGAATTATGGCGGCTCAAGTAATGGAGATCCCTGGGGGGCTTGGGGATCAATTGGTTCTGGTCACGTGACTCATCATTCTGATAATGAGCTTTATTGTGGGCCTGGCCCCATGTCTGAGCTTGAAACGCAGGTGATACGCGATGTATTCCTCGAGAATGATATCTGCGCCTGCATCACGTGGCACACTTACGGTGAACTTGTCTTGTGGCCGTGGGGTTACACTCCTAGCTCTGCCCCTGATGTTACTTATATGTCTCAAGTTGGACAGCAGATTGCTTCGCGAATAACACTCCAAAGCGGATCAGAAACATATACACCCCAACAAAGTTGCACCCTATATGGCACCACGGGAGATACAACTGATTGGGCATATGGATATGGTCATTATGTCCAGGGGCGAACAACCTTTGCATATACCATTGAGGCATGTTCTTCGTTCCATCCATCCGCGAGTTATCTTGATCAGATTTGTGCTGAAAACTTTGACGGTGCATTATATCTCCTTGAAGAGGCTGAAAATATCCGAGACACGGTAGTACCAAGAGTGATACCTCCTGTTATCGATGAAATGACTACAGATCCAGATGGTAACTATACGATCTCTTGGGAGGAACAAAACCCTGATGCAGAGCCGGATTACTTCCAACTCGATGAGATGACTGACATATCCCTTGTTACTGATGACGCTGAATCTGGTTCAAATTCATGGACACTTGATGGTTTCTCACTTTCGACATTAAGATCCCATTCGTCTAGTCATAGCTTCAAATCTCGCTATACTCACGAGGATGTTTCATCTATGACCACAGTTACTCCATTACCAGTTACATCTGGAATGAAATTATCATTCTGGTGCTGGTACAATATCGAATTAGAATGGGACTACGCCATCGTTGAAGTAAGTCGAGATGGAAGATACTACGAAACACTTGATACATTCACTGGTTCATCAGATGGATGGTCCTATGAAGAATATGCTTTAGATGACTATGTTGACGAATCTATCTTCATACGTTTCCGGTATACGACTGATTCAATGACCCAGGAAGAAGGATTCTATGTTGATGATATTTCACCGTTAGCCGATTTTGCTTCAATAACAACCCTTTCAAACACTATCGTGGATCCATATTATGAGGTGAATGGCAAGTCTGAGGGAATTTACTATTATAGAATAAAAGGCTATAACGCTGAACACGAATGGGGAGATTTCAGCACGCTTGAAGATATACAAGTTGGCAATATTGAAAATGATCCACCAAATATCCCAAATATAACCGGTCCAACCAGTGGAAACATAGGAACGGCATATGATTATACCTTCGTGACAACTGACCCAAATGGTGACAATATCACTTACTACATAGAATGGGGTGATGGCTCTACGGAAGAATGGATTGGGCCTTATGCCTCCGGTGAAGAAGTTATCTTCAGTCACACCTGGGATAAAAAGGGCACTTATGTAGTCAGAGCAAAAGCCAAAGACATTTGGGGTTATGATAGTAACTGGGGAACACTCGAAGTAACCATGCCGAAGAACAAGAGTTCACTGGATGTATTGTTCCTAAGGTTTTTAGAGAGATTCCCAAGGGCTTTTCCAATACTTAGAAACCTACTTGGGCTATAAGTTTTCAATGAGAATTCACTCTCATTTTCTTCTTTTTATTCTAAAAACATAGAAAAAATGGTTAGAAACTAATTAATAAACAATATCGAATATCTACATTTTTCTGCCATTTTTCTTTTAACACTTTTTATTGGTAAACCTAGCATCTTTTTCTTCTTCTGCTCTCTTCCTATTATAACAAGTTTTGCTCCAAAATCTTCAGCAGCTTTAGCTGTTTCTTTCTCCAAGATACCTCTTACCAACCGCACATCTATCCCTTTTTTATGCATATCAGAAACAAATTGTTTTCCTCTATCAGTCAACGTTTTTTCAGGTTTTTTTTCTGATCTCTTACCCATTTCGTCTACTTCAACAGTATCTTGTGTATCAACTACATATAGCATATTTAAACCCCATCCTAGGAGTTTAGAAAGCTTAACACTAACCTCTGGTACCCTTTGATTTGGAGCAAGATTGGAACAAACCGCAAGTATGGAGTTATTCTTATAGCCGGATTCTATCCAGATGGGGATATTTACTTCATCTAAAAGCCGGTAATTTAACAAACATTCTTTCTCAAAACCCATTAGGATCAAATCGTATTTCTTTTTATTTAGCTGGCCTTTTATGACTGTACTGAATTCCCCATTTATTATTTCTTCTTCAAAAGCAACGTTTTTATTCTTGAAAAAAAGTTCCGCGTCATCAAAAATAATTTTATCCGCTGATTGTACATACCTCCTAATTATCTCCTTCTTTGTTTCCGCTCTTTCGTGAGTCGTTCTATAAACATCTGAAAGTTTATCTGTCTGATTTAAAGTTTTTTCTTCTATTATATACAGTAAAGTCATTGTACTGTTAAATTTTTCAGCTAGAAAAGCTCCAGTTTGAAATACTTCTTTTTGATAAAACTCTGAAGAAATTGGGATTAAAATATTCTTAAACATAGTAATAAACAACCTCCATTATCTCTAAAATATTTATATTTTTCATAAGCCCAATACTCCTTTCCAATAAATAATTGCTACAGTAAAAATAACCCCTATACAGATAATATTTGCAACAACTCCTGATTTAAGCAAGTCTTTGCTTGAAAAATATCCTGAGGAATAGGCAATGGCATTACCTGGTGTAGCTATAACGAACATAAATGCTAACCCTCCACTAAGAGCAATTATTAGTGACGCGAGCAGAGGACTCACTCCAGGAATTTCAGTTGCTATCGCAAGTCCTATAGGTAGCAGTATTGCTACTGCCCCTACATTTGACATCATATTCGTTAACAAAATTGTAAAAATAATTAGCCCAAATATAACTAGATATGGATTGTTGCCTGCTACATCAAATATGAGATGGGCTGTCCAGGCTCCAGCACCTGTTTTTTGCATACCAATTCCAAGCGTTATTGCTCCACCATATAGTAATATAATTCCCCAAGGAACTCTTTTTTCAACATCTTTCCATGTAATACATCCTGTGAAGAATAATAGGACGCTCCCCAATATTGCAATAACCGCAAGTCCAAAATATTGTGGCGATGAAAAGAAAATCCACAGAAAAACAGTCAGACCTAAAATACATAAAACCACTATTTCATATTTTCCCATTTTTCCTGCTATACTTACTTGATTATTAATCTCTCTTTTTGCTGTCGTAATGTTTTTTATTTCTATGGGGAAAGAGATTTGCAAAACAATCCAAACTAGGGGTAGGGCAATAAATACTATGGGCATTGAATATGTCATCCAGTCAAAAAAAGTTACAATTATTGGTGGATTTAAGTCAGAAAGCATACCCACGGTTAATGGATTTCTAGCACCACCTACAAGTGTACCTAGACTACCGATCGAACACCCATATGCAATTGATAACATGCTAACTTTGCCAAAATTACTTTTCCTCGGAGTTATCTTCATGACGATTAAGATAGATGCTACAATAGGTAAAAACAAGGCAGCTACACCATGCTCAGGCATTATAAAAGATAAAAATGCACAAGAAGACATTATTCCAAGAGTAAAGATTTTAGGACTCTTTTCAAAATAGCTTAGTAATTTCAATGCTATTCTTTTATGTAATCCATGTTTTTCTAATGCAGCAGCCAAAATGAAAGCACCTATTAAGAAAAATACAGCTTGGTTACCAAATGATGAGAAAACATCCTTTGCAGGTATAATACCCAACATGGGCTGAATTATTATTATCAGAAGGCCAGTAACGGCTAATGGGATTGGTTCAGTAACCCAAAGAATTCCTCCCATTAGTAAAATACCAATCATAATCTTTCCGTTATGAGATAAACCTTCCGGGGCAGGAAGAAAATAAATCAATGCAACCACTGAAAATGCAAATACAATAAAAAAGATGTTCCGTTTGGAAAGAGTGGGAACTTTTCCTTTTATTATTTTATACTCTCTATCTTTTTTTTCATTATTTTCATTCAACTTTCTTAACCCGCCTTAAATTCTCATCAGTTCATTCATTTTATAGTCTATGTATCATTAATAGTCTAGCTGTTTAATAAGCTTGATTAACCTATATTTTATGGATTTAAAAATTAAATTTTTTCATAATTTTTTGTCTATAATGGTTGACGTAATTCTTATTAGAATTAATCCTATATGCAAATTTGTAATTGACAAAGCTTTATTTAATCTAAGTATATTAAACTGTTTTGATGCGACATTCTTTGAAAACAGGATTTAGCTTCGGTCTAACTTCAGGAATAATTACGACGCTTGGACTTATTGTAGGTTTACATTCTGGAACACATTCAAGGATCGTTATTATTGGCGGTATAATTACTATAGCGATAGCCGATGCTTTTTCAGATTCAATAGGCATTCATATCTGTGAGGAATCTGAGGGTAAGCACAGTACTAGGGAGATATGGGAGTCAACAATCTCTACTCTTTTGTCCAAATTTACTTTTTCAATATCTTTCATTATTCCTATTCTATTTCTGTCACTCTCAACAGCAATAATCATCAGTCTAGCCTGGGGTTTTTCTCTTATTGGTATATTTAGTTACTACACTGCAAAGTTAAGAAAATCAAAGCCCTGGAAATCAATTTTAGAACATCTCGCTATCGCATTATTAGTCATAGTTATTACACACTATGTGGGTATTTGGATATCAATCACCTTCAATTAACAAGAATAGTAATAGTTTTATATGATATTAACATATAAAAACATAGATGAGGCTAATCAGAAATATCGTTATTGCAGGAACAATTTTTCTTACTGTTGCATCTTCTTTAGCATGCGGTATCACTTTTACAAATTTTTATACTAGCAACGAATTCGCCTCTAACACACCGATCGTTTTGGTTACAGGTTTTGAACCTTTTGATATTTACGAGATTAACCCTTCTCAGTTGATTGCTGAGGCACTTGATGGACAGAATATTGAAGGGACTGAAATAATTGGTATTATTTTACCTGTAAACTTTAATGAATCAGTTGAAGTTGTCACTCAGGCTATTACTGATTACAACCCGTTGCTTGTGATAAGCATAGGTCTTTCTCCCCGCACACATAAAATTAATGTAGAAAAATGTGGTATAAATCTAAAGTGGTTGCCCCGTAACGAAAGCATGTGGTTTATCCCCCATAGGCTAGATCCTTGCGGCCCTTTTATTCATCTATCACCTCTTCATACAAAAGAAATAGTGTTAGAAATAAGAGAGGCGGGAATTCCTTCACGTCGGAGTTTTTTTGCTGGTTTGTATGTGTGTAATGCTGTATTATATGGGACATTAGGTTTTATTAAGGAGTATGAAATTCCTACAACAGCAGGTTTTATTCATGTTCCGCTTTTGTCTTCCCAGGACCCTGATGGCATGGAGTTGGAGACAATGATTGAGGCAGTTAAGCTAGCAATTAAAACAAGCTTAAAATGAACTCCTTTATTTAATCAAGATTTGATTGTCGTTAAAAAGTTTTATAAAGAAAAAAATACTGACTATACCGTATGAGAGATGTAACTAAAGCTCAGATAACAATTGGATTGTTGGCTTATTTTGCTACTATGTGGGATTTAGTTCTCAATCTAGATTATTCTAATTTAGTGAATGCGGTTGGCGTAATAATTCTTCAACTTGTTGTAATTCTTGTTTTGTCCTATGTAATTTTGGCTATACTAGAATGGGTAAGAATATTCGACTTAAAAACAAACTCAATATTAACACTGTTAGTGCTAGTTACAGTTCGGATATTATCTTCTTTATAAAAGATTTTTATCTAAAAATAAACTTTTTCCTTTTATGAATTCTTTCGTTCAGTTATATCTTTAATAATGTGGATAGAGCCAGAAATTTCTCCCTCCTCATTGATAATTGGATATGCTGAAACCTCCAGATGTTTTCCTAAATGTGGTTCAAAAAATTCAACAATAGAGGATTTTTTTATTAATTGTATTTTTTGACATGGACAATTTGAATGTGATTTTTTTGTACCATGAATTATTTCATAGCATTTTTTTCCAATGAATTTCTCAGATTTATCTTGTAAAAATTCGGCAAAAGCTTTGTTTACCTTAACAATATTAAAATCTTTGTCATGAATAGAGATCATGTCTGTTATTGAATTAAACGTAGTTTCCCATTCTTTGACTGCTTGTGTCAGTTTTCCTTCTGTTCTTTTTTGCTTGGTGATATCCTCAATAATTAAGATCACCCCAGGTTCTCCATCATCAAAAGTTGTTGGAATATGTTTTATTTTAAAGTAAAGTTCATCAGGTCCATTTAGAAAACTTGTTTCGATTGTCGATTCTTTTCCATCTAGGGCATTTTTTATGTTTGTTAATACTTCGGGATTTTTAAAAAATGCCTTTGAAGAATCATTGATTCTATTGCCCAGAATAGATTCACGTTCAATATCCATCAGGCTTAGAAAATTTTCATTTACCTGTACAACCTTAAGCTCTTTATCTAACAATATCATAAAATCTGATGTAAAATTTAGCATGGTAGATATGGGAATTCTCCTAGATGGGAAAAATACTTTTGCTGGACCAAAAGTAACCATCTCTACATGCCCCGAAATCAAGAGAATGTCCATATATTTTGCGACAGAATTTCTATTAATCTTCATTTTTCTTGATATGTCCGTTACAGTCATGCCTCTGGGACTTTCCTTAAGAATACTTTTGATTGAGGCCAGTTCTTTTTGATAACTTTCCACAAAATTAGATAAAAACATCACTATTTATGCATTTCGTTTTTGATTATCACTTATGCCATGCAAAGACAGAAAAATTTATATATTAATTAATTCATGTGGGTTTTGCCAAGCATAAATGCATGGCGAAAAGTGGTGAAGGGATAAAATATGAAGAGGCGTATCACCTGTTCAGTGATCACTTCAATTAAGCGTAATCTCTGCAATTTACATGCAAATGATGCTAAGCAAGTAAAACTTGGGGGATCATAACCCATATGCCGCGTACATCAGAATTTAAAAATCCCATCTCTGTGATTCCACCATCTCAAGAACACACTAGTTTACGACCCTTTCTCCTAAGAATGAGGTACCTCTTTCCTCCCCATGCATCCCATCTTCCCTTTTACAAGGGGTACCTCGGTCCCATCTAAAAACCAGTTTAGATGCTGTAATAATAAAACTTAAAGGTTAGCAATAATCCCATTCCTTTTTAATGGTTAAACATATAATGTTTTAGAACAATGAAACGAGAATTATCATCATTTGACATCTATGTAATTGTTTCAGAACTGCAAGATCTCAAGGGAAGTTACATAGATAAAATATATCAACTTACTCGTGACGAGTTACTTATTAAAATAAACAATAGAAAGACAAGTCAAAAAGAAATCATTTTTGTTAGAAACGGCGAGCTATTATTTAGAACACAAAAAAAATTTGACGTTCCAAAAAACCCCTCAACATTTGCAATGACTCTGCGTAAATATTTATTGAATGGAAGAATTAGCGAAATAACCCAACACGAATTTGATAGGATAATAAAGATTAAGATTGCAAAGAAAGATGGAGAGTACACCATCATTTTCGAACTTTTTGCCAATGGGAATATCATATTATTGGACCCTGATAAAAAAATAATATTGCCACTGATTAAACAGCATTGGGCACATCGAACATTAAAATCCCATGAAATTTATGTTTCACCTCCATCTCAGATTAGCCCTTTTACTCTAGATCAGGAAGAATTTATAGATTTGTTGAAAAACAGTAAAAAAGATCTAGTAAGAACCTTGGCTGTAAGTGTCAATTTAGGCGGTGCTTATGCCGAGGAACTGTGTTTTAGAGTCGATATTGATAAAAACACAAAGATACAAGAATTAAGTGACGAGTTCATCAAAAAAATTTATGTTATCCTACAAAAATTTTTAGATATTTTTAAAGAAAAAGCATTCCAGCCAATATATGTGAAAAAAGATGAGAAAATAGTAGATATTTTACCGATACCATTTCAAAGCTATGCAGAAAGCGAATTTGTTAAAACTGATAGTTTCAGCAGGGGACTTCAGGAATTTGTTGATGCAAGAAAACGAAAAAAACAAGAAAAAAGTAAGCATCAGAAGAAAATCGAGAAATTGCAAAGGCAGTTATTACAACAGAAAGAGACTATCGAGGATTTCAAAAAGAAAATCGTACAAAAAAAGATCGAAGGAGACATTATCTATTTAAACTTTCAATCATGCCAAGAACTGTTACGTGATATAACTCTCCTGCTACAACAAAAAGAGAAGGAAGAAAAAATTAGACAGATAAGCAAGAAAAACATTGTAAAAAATTTCGATCCTACCTCAAATGAACTTATTGTGTTGCTGCAAGATGGCAAAGGAAAAACAAGAGAAGTGAAGCTAGATTTTCGTAAAACTGTTCCTAAAAATGCTGAAGATGCATATCATGCTTCAAAAAAGTTTCAAGAAAAATTAAAGGGTGCACAAGAGGCGTTAAAGAATACAAAAAATGAAATAAAAACAGTAGGAGAAGATATCACTAAAAAAGAAAAAGAAGTCAAAAGTGAAAAACAATTTTGGTTCGAGCGATTTAGATGGTTTATATCAACAGAAGGAAACATCGTTATAGCAGGTAAAGATGCAAAAAGCAATGAGCAGGTAGTAAAAAAATATCTCAAAGAAGGAGATAGATATGCACATGCTGACATTCATGGTGCTCCGAGTTGTATAGTTAAAAGTATGGACACAAATGATAATAAACTCCTGATATCAGAAAAAACACTCGAGGAAGCCTGCATATTTGCCGCTTCTTATTCAAAAGCTTGGAAACAATTTGGCGAAGCACAAGCATATTGGGTTTTACCTGAACAGGTAAGCAAAACTCCCCAAAGTGGAGAATTTCTGCCAAAGGGTGCGTTTGTTATCCGTGGAAAAAGAAATTACTATAAATGCAAAATAGAAGTTGCAGTGGGAGAAATAGAAATTAATGATACAAATAAGGTAATGGGAGGTCCGCTAGAATCAGTGAAAGCAAGATCAGATAAATATGTGATTTTGAAATCTGGGGCTACCAAAAAAAGTGTTATCGCCAGTAAACTATCGGGGGTGTTTAATGCTTCTATACCGGCTATTGAGCGTGTTCTCCCACCAGGAGACATAAATATTGTCAAAACTATAGGATTTGAATTCAAATAGGTGGCGGATGTGAAGGTACTCTTTAAAGATTTCAAGAAAGGTGAAATAAAACTTGTTCCCGAAAATCTTGATGATATTTGGCATTTATATAATATAATAGAGGAAGGAGATCTAATACGCGCTGTTACCTTTAGAACCGATGAGCAAAAAGATGATAAGATACGGTCAAAAAAAGCTGAAAAAAAACGAATGAAGCTGGGTATAAGGGTTGAAAAAATAAGTTTTCATGAATTTTCAGATAGACTGAGAGTACATGGAACAATAGAGGAAGGGCCTCAGGATCTTGGCTCGTATCATACGCTAAATATTGATGCAGAAAAAATGAATAAAATGTCTCTAGTTAAAAGTGAATGGAAATATCATCAATTAGAAAGAATTGACGAGGCGGTAAAGCAACGATTGCAATCTATTCTGATTTTTGTGTCTTTGGATGAGGATAAAGCTACTATAGCCATTCTCCGCCAAAGTGGTATACAATTTATCACTGATATAGATTCTAAAAGATCTGGAAAAATGTATGAAAGTAAAGAAAATGAACACGAGTATTATGGCGAAGTACTATCTGTTTTAAAGACATATAAGAAAAAGGAATCTCCTCTAATTATTATTGGATCTGGCTTTGCCCGAGAGCATTTTATAAAATACGGCAAAATGAGGGAGCCTGAACTATTTGAGAATTGTATAAGCCATGGAACAGGACAATCAGGCATGAATGGTATACATGAGGCATTAAAGATTGGTATTGTGGAGCAAATAACTAAGAATAATCGAGTGTCACTTGAGACGCAGTTCATCGAAAAACTTTTTGAAGAAATTAAAAAAGATGGATTAGCATCCTATGGTGAGAATGAAGTTAAAGATGCTTTAAGTAAAGGAGCGGTAGAAAGACTTCTTATCTCTGATATTTTAATTAGGAGTGAAAACGGAGAAAAACTCTTAAAACTAGCAAGAAAAACAAACAGTAAATTTACCATAATAAATACAATGCATGAAGCAGGGAAAAAATTCGAGGGGATAGGCGGTGTCGCTGCTATTCTCCGTTTTAAACTTTAATTTAAATGTATTTGCCACACCCAGTTCCAATTATCATAGATAAGAAAGGCGGTACATATTCTTCCTCTTTTAAATTATCAAAAGAGTCGTCGCCCCCGTCTGACCCGGTTCCTTCTGTCTCTTCTTCCATTAAAGAACCGTAGTAATACTCATAGGTTATTTCTAGGTCGAAATTGTTCCCTTTGTCTGCGAGTTTTTTCAATATTCTAATTTCTCCGATTTGTACAGATACTTTTATTGTAAAGTCTTCATTTACCCATTTGTCATTGAAATAAGGATCTTCGTTGAGCTTTTCTTCAGCTTCATCGTAATCTTCTGCTTCTATCGAGTCAGTAGATGGCACATCATAGTTGACTTGAACAGATATTGCAACATTTCCTTCTTTGGTTTTGCTAGCACTCTTATCAGATTCTTTATATATAGTTCCATCAGGTGTTGTTACTTCTAATGTTAATTTGTCCAGTCCAAATCTGCCAAGCAGCGTTGCTTTATTGTCAACCCAACTGAGATTGAATGTTATCTCTTTTAAATTTCCATGATTTATAGAAATAGTATTTTCATATGGCGCATTTTTCCCAGCAAAATCTGAAATAGGAGATAAGGAGTTTGTTTTTTCTTCCCAGGTAACTGTGTACATATTTTCACCGGTCTCCAGGAATCCATTGATTTTTGTTTCTGGGGAGTTGTATGCTGCAATTCCAATTGCAGCAATAATTATTACTGCAACTGCAACAATTATTATTAATTTGTCATTCTTTTTTAGGTTTATCATATGTCTACCTTTTATTACCGTGCGATATGAATTAAATGATTTTTATCTTTCTATATTTATAAGTATGTTTTTGCCTTTATTAAATTTTTCCTTTATTTTATATATTTATAAACTTTTAATTAGTAAAAATAATCATTTTTATATCAGTCAATAACAATAGGAATGCTTGTACCGCATTGCTTACATCTGCCGTTCTTTAAGCCAATCATATTTGCTGTAAAACCATGGCGCTCAACAATTCTGTTACCACAGGCAGGACAGATGGTATTTTCATATTTTCCATGAGGGACGTTGCCAATATAAGGAAATAGAATCCCAACATCTTTTGAAATATCATAGATTTTCAATAAAGTATCAATTGGAGTTGCTGGCACGTCTGTCATCTTATGATCTGGATGAAAACGTGAAAAATGAACCGGGGTATCTGCCCCTAATTTTTCAATAGCCCATCCACAAAATTTTCTTATTTCATCTAAAGAATCATTAACTCCCGATATAACAAGATAGGTCACCTCGATATGAATTCCTAAGTTTTTTGCAATTTCACATGTATTTAAGACCGGTTCTAAACGAGCTTTACATATTTTTTTATAAAAATCTTCATGGAATGCCTTAACATCAATATTCATAGCATCCAAATAGGGAGATATCTCCTTGAGCGGTTCTTCATTGATATATCCATTAGTTACATACACGGTGTAGAGGTCTGCTTCCTTTGCCAGTTTTGCAGAATCAAAGGTGTATTCATGCCAAATTGTGGGCTCATTATATGTCCAAGCAATACCCCTGCAACCATGCTTTTTAGCTAAGTCTACTGCGGTCTGGGGGGGAATCTCATTCAAAAATTTGTCCTCTGGAAGAGCTCTAGAAATTCCATAGTTTTGGCAATGATCGCATCTGAAATTACAACCTACTGAACCTAATGAAAGAGCAGTTGAGCCTGGATAAAAATGATATAAAGGTTTTTTTTCGATAGGATCTTCTGCCACTGAGGAACAAGAACTATAAATCAGGGAGTATAGTTTACCGCCCTCATTCTTGCGTACTCCGCAAACACCTCTTTCGTCTATATTTATTTTGCAATTATGTGGACAGAGAAAACATTGGACCTTATTATTACCGTTAGACTCCCAAAATCTAGCCTCTTTCTTCATTCCAACTTTTCATAGAATTCGTACTTATTAATCTTCTCCAAGAAACATTTCCCTGTGACTTAAGAGGCGACCACGAAGGGGATATCTGTCAGTAATCTGGGGTTGCATAGATTTGTATTCCTTGAAATTTTCATCGGTCTGGAGCATATAGCGAGCATAGTAGAATGCTTCTTCAACAGAGACTTTTCCATCTTTGAAAATCTTGAGATATGTTGATCTACCCATTTTCAATAAACCTGGTTTGAATCCGTCTGCTTTACCTGTTTTCAATCCCTCAAACCAAAGTAAAGAAAACAACGGACCTTGTGTCGTACTTGCAAATCCTTTTCTAAATTTACTTGCTCCTGAAATGACTATTCTTCCAGAACGGGGGATACCAGATCTAAGTATTAAAGAAGTAGGCAGGTTAACGATAGTTTTATCTGCAAAACCACCGCAAAAACATGCATCAACAATTATAGAAACTTTTGTTGATTTTAAAGAACCTAAGATATTTCCTAGTTCCTTATCGTCGATCATATCATCCCAGAGAAAAATCTGACTTCTTTCAAAAAGTTTTCCACCAGTAAGCGAATTATTCAAATCGCCATAACCATGGTTGAAAATCCATATGAACACCTCGCTGTCTCTATATTTATTGGATTCGTTTATTAAGTGATCAAAAGAGTTTACAACATTGTTTTTAGTAGCGCCGCCGTAGGTAATATCATAATCATGATTGCGTTCCTGCAACGTCTTTAGCTTTTTGCCATAGCCGTTGTCTTTTCTAATCCATCCATCATCAAATAAAATAATAATGTTTGATGTGGCGTAGTTACAATTCTCAATCAGATATGCTGCCATCTCTTCAGCAAGATATAATCCACCGTTTCCAAGCTTGCTTTCATTTTCCATTGGAAAATTAGCAGAGGCAATAAAAATAGCCCATTTATGAGAATCAGATTCAACGGTTTCAGGATTGCTAATCTCTACAGTTATTGTTTGTACGTCAGAGTATACTTTTCCATCCCAGGATCTTGCATTAATAGTGCAACTCCCATCTTCATATTCATATGTACTCCAGTCATAACTCCATTTTGTAGTTCCATCTGCTGTTTCCCATACCCCGTCATCAATTTTTACTTCCACCCGGATTAAATCGCCATCTCCATCCGGATCATTAGAAGTACCGCTTATCATAACGAGACTTGAGACTTTCATGCTATTAGTTGGATAGCTAATTGCGATGATGGGTTTATCGTTAGGCTCCTCTGCATCTTCGCCTAAACATCCAGAGAATAGAGTAACGAGTAATGAAACTACTATGAATGCAGCAATCAGCTTTTTATCCATTATGCTCTTATAATATGTTGATTCTAACCCTTTAAAACGTTTGTTTAACAACTATTACCCATATTTTCTAAATTCCAAATTTATACATAGATCTTAAAAAACTTCAAAAGGCACGGCTCGTAAAATGTTCATAGCCCTTATTTTCAAGTATTTTTTTGACTTTACCATCATTAATAATGATTTCTTTTTTTTTTGTAACCTTACCGATAGCCATAAGATCTGTACCATTCTTCTTCAGCGTCCCTTTTGCTTTTTCAAACTTATGTGCTGGAATAGTTACTAAAAGTTCATAGTCTCCACCAAAATGCAATGCTATGTTGTAAATATCCAAACCACTCTGCTCCCTGTGAAGTTGAATCAATTCTGAAGATATCGGTATACTAGTAAGATCTATTTCAAAACCCACGTTATTTAATTCTTGAAGTTGATACAGGGAGGAAGATAAACCGTCAGATATATCCATACAAGATGTTACACATTTTTGTCTTGCGAGTGTTTTTCCCTCTTTTAATTTTGGTGTAGGTTCTAACAAAGCTTTAGATATGTCATTGTCTAGAATTTTATTTTTCAAATTATAAAGTCCCGCACCTGCTTTCCCCAATGTGCCAGTTACAGCAATAACATCTCCTGGATTAGTTCCTATCCGCGGCATAAATTCTTCTTTTTTAACAACACCAATGGCTGTTCCACAGATAGTAATGTCATCCGATTCTTTCATATCGCCGCCAACAATACTTGTATCAAACTTTGTTGCGCATGTATTTGCTCCTTTCGTCAATTCTTTTAGAAAAGTCTCCGATGTTTCTTTCGGCAATCCAAAAGATAAAACCAGCCCCAGGGGTCCCCCTCCTTTTGCGGCTATATCGCTAAGATTAATTGCAACAATAAACCATCCTAATTGAAATGGCGTCATCTCTTTAGGTATATGAGTTTTTTGTGAGATCATATCTGTAGTAACTAATAAATATTCCTCTCCAAACTCGAAAGCAGCACAATCGTCACCGATACCAACTGCAACATCTCCCTTAGACAAAATGTCTGAAATAAGACGTATGGCCTCTCTTTCTCCTAACTCTGAAAGTTTTTTCACAGTAAACTACAAGAACATCTTCATTCAAAAAGTTTATCACAACAATAGTGTTTTCGCGAATTAATAACGAGGCGATACATTGAAGAAAATGACATATCGAGAAAGTGGAGTTGACATTGAAAAGGAGGAACAAGCAATAAAAGGAATGCTTTCAAGTATCAAATCGCAAAGGAAAGGAATTGGTAAACCTCTTGGTGGGCACTATGCAGGAATGGTAGAATTTGGCGATTATGCGCTTGTGTTATGTACTGATGGCGTTGGTAGCAAAGTTGAAATTGCATCTGAACTAAAGAAATGGGACACGGTAGGTATCGATTGTATAGCTATGAACGTCAATGACGCTATCTGCGTAGGAGCAGAGCCTCTGGCTTTTGTCGATTATTTAGCAATAGATGACCCAAAACCAGAAATAACAAAAGAACTTGGAAAAGGTCTGGAAAAGGGCGCAGAATTATCTAATATTTCAATTATTGGTGGAGAGACAGCATCACTTCCTGAAATTATTAACGGTTTTGATCTTGCAGGAACCTGTCTTGCTTATGTAAAAAAGAGTGATATTGTTACTGGTGAAAAGATAGCTCCTGGCGACATTATTATCGGACTAGAGAGTAGCGGCATCCACTCTAATGGATATACACTTGCAAGAAAAGTTATAGAATTTTCTAACCTATCCTATAAAGATAAATTTCCTGATGGATTTTATCCAGATAAAACAATTGGTGAAGTTTTACTTACACCAACGAGGATATATGTAAAGGAAATAGTGAAATTGCTGAAAGAAGTAGAAGTTCATGGTTTGGCACATATAACCGGTGGAGGATTGCGGAATCTTCCAAGATTAAACAAAAACATAAAGTTTGTTATCGAAGATCCTTTTGAACCGCAGCCTATCTTTACTTTCCTTCAAAAACAGGGCAACATAGACGACAAAGAAATGTATCAAACGTTTAACATGGGAATGGGATTTGCTGTGATTGTGTCGGAGAAAGACGTTGATAATACCTTCAAGATTCTCAACAAATATGCTTCTGTTGAGATCAAAGTTGTTGGGAGGATTGAGGAAGGAAGCGGTGTTGAAGTTCCCAAACTAGGATTGAACTATTGACCATTTATAGGAATAGGATGTAGATAAGTCCTACTATTATTGGTTGATGAATGAGATAAATAATCAAGGTATGTCTTCCTAGGAAACAGGAAAAACTTACGATTTTTACCGTTGAACGGTCTTTTACAGCATACCTTCTTTTACCTTCTGGATACAAACTGTTTCCTAAGAATATGCCAATTAATACGACACCAAACCAAGGTAACAGAGGATAATAATCAACGGTGTAAAAGGTGGTTGGTTTGAATCCTAACCATGCCAACCAGTAAAAATCAACTGTGAACGTTTTGAGGATGAGTCCAAGAAAAATAAACACCAATCCTAAAATGAGATTTTGTACACGAAATGTTAGAAAAGGAATGGAAAAAATGATTGATATACCAATACAATGAAGCACCCCAAAGATAATGAAACCTTCGCCTAAATAAAGCCATGTGACGAGAGTGATCAAAAGCCCGATTCCAAAAATTTCCAATCCGCGGAGAATAATTTTCAATCGCTCCCCTTTTTTTGATGGAGTATACTTAATTTTTGAAAATTTCAGTGTCAACGACATACCGACAAGCAATAAGAATGTCGTGGCGACAGTGTATGCAATGGGTAACGTAACACCTGAAAAGACATTAATTTTATAGATATTAAAAAAGTTGAGATCGATAAGAATATGGAAAAAAATCACCATACTGATTGCTATTCCGCGTATGAAATCAATTTCCCAAAATCTCTCTTTATAACCACTTTTCACAAGATTATGGAGAAAAACTCTGGTTTATAAATCTGGTGCTAAAATGAGAAAAGAGTAGCGGGGAGTGGATTTGAACCACTGATCTACGGGTTATGGGCCCGTCGGGATTTCCTGACTACCCCACCCCGCTATTTACTAAAATATCCACGATTTTTTGTAATATAAGGATTTCCTTTATAAATGTTATCGAGTCAAGATTCAAGAAAGAAAAGATTATAAAGACCATGATAAATGAAGATATGGGGAGATCGTATGACAGAAATGGAAATTGAAACCCGCTTAGTTAAAAAACAATCAAAATTTCCTACTGTTTGTACTAATTGCGACAGTAAGATAGCTCCAGATGAGATTTATTATTTGGAAGAAGGAGTAGAAGAACATATTCATTCACTCATTGCACGTAAATTTTGTTCTAATTGCTATACAAAATATGGCGAACGTATTCTTATCAAAGGAATGAAAAAGTAGATCGGATTAAGAAAACTTCTTTAAAAAGATTTTTGAGTGCTATGTATATTAAGGATCTAAAAACCTGCAGGGGTACCCGAGCGGTCAAAGGGGCAGGGCTTAGGTGTGCTTTGAGGCATGGACTAAATGAATAGAATATTGAAAATGGCGAAAAACAATAAGGATGCCGCAATGGCGATAATCGTTCAAGCGATAATTGACGAAGGCGCCATAGGAGCTGATGGAACCATCAATATAACGTTATACCAGCCAGGAAAACATTAGAGATGATGAAGAAGAGAAATATGACTGTTCGTGATATAGCATACTCTCTAGATCTTTCAGCTTCGACCGTGAGAACGCATCTTAGAAGTTTAAGAAATGATGGGAGCGTTTTGGTAACCGGTTACAATAAAAAGTCCCCGCATAAAAATCAGAGAATAGCCCAAATTTGGGCATGTTCCATGCCTTAACACTAAGAAACCCTGTGACGTAGGTCTTCGAGCGTTCAAATCGCTCCCCCTGCACTAATTTGTATGCTAGTTGTGAAAAGATGAAAATAGTAGCATTTACAGGAATGCCATGCTCAGGAAAATCAGAAGCTGTACGCATTGCAAAAGACAAAGGAATCCAAGTAATTAGAATGGGAGATATGATTTGGGCAGAGACAAAAAATCAAGGACTAGAACTGAATGACAAAAACGTTGGAGAAGTAGCTAATAGCATGCGTGATAAATACGGTAAAGACATATGGGCACAAAGAACAGTTGATAAGATTAAATCACTCAACAAAACAGATTATATTGTTGTTGATGGAATACGTAATGTTGAAGAGATTAATTTTTTTAAAAAAAAATTAAGCAACGATTTTGCCATTATTGCTATCAACGCCCCTGATGGGTTAAGAAAAAAACGTGCTCTATCTCGTGGAAGAAAAGATGATAGCAAGGATATAAAAAATGTAGAAGAACGAGACAAAAGAGAGCTACGGTGGGGCATTGGTGATGTCATTGCATCAGCTGATATTGTTATTCCAAATGAAGGAAGTATTGATGAATTTCGAAAGCAAGTTGACGAAGTTTTACAAAAACTTTGAAAAGCGATAACTTAATCAATACATTCTAAGATTTTGCGCACAGATTATAATGTTTGAAGCAAAAGTAACAATTACGCTTAAAAAAGGCGTTTCAGACCCTGAAGGAGCAAACACGCTCAAGGCATTACATTTGCTTGGTTTTGATAAGGTAAAAGACGCTAAAACAATTAGAACCTTTGATCTCTTAATAGAAGGTAAAGACAAAAATAGAGTAAAAAAAGATGTTGAACAAATGTGCCAGCGCTTGCTTACCAATCCAGTAATTCATAGTTATAAGATAGAAATTGAAGAAAAATAATATTGGGGAGTTAAGTTGGATTTAGGCAGTTTATTTAAAAAAAAGGATGTTTCGTTTGATTATTGTGAAATAGATCTTTTTTCTGCAACAGATAGTCAGTTACAAGAAATAAGCGACAAAATGGGCCTTGCACTTGATAAAACAGAAATGAAACGCATCAAGGAGTATTTTCAAAGCAAACACAGAAATCCCACTGACATTGAATTACAAGCACTTGGGCAGGCATGGTCCGAACATTGTTGTTATAAATCTTCAAAGGTTCCATTAAAGAAATACATTTATGGTATAGAAGAAAAGAAAATAGTAACGCGTGAAGACGCAGGAGTCATAGAATTTGATGATGATCATTATTATTGCGCTGCGTTAGAATCACATAACCATCCTTCTGCTATCGAACCATATGGTGGCGCTGCTACGGGTATTGGCGGGATAGTGAGAGACGTCGTTTGTATGGGCGCTCAACCTATTGCATTTATCGATCCGTTGTTTTTTGGTCCTTTAAACCTTTCATTTGAACAGCTATCGAAAGGGGTAAAACATCCACGATATCTTTTCAAGGGAGTGGTTGACGGCATACGGGACTATGGAAATCGTATCGGTATTCCTACATTGTCTGGTCAGGTATATTTTCATGAGGGATATACTGGTAATTGCCTTGTTAATGTAGGCTGTATTGGAGTTATGAAGAAAGATGAACTTATCCATAGCAGAGCAAAAGCCCCCGGAAATGTTTATGTCTATGTCGGTGGAAAAACTGGCCGGGACGGTATTCACGGTGTAACATTTGCATCAGCAGAGCTTACAGATGAAAGTGAAGAAAGTAGCAGGTCTGCTGTGCAGGTCGGAGATCCAATTACAAAAGAACCTGTTATCCATGTAACACTTGAATGCAATAAAAAAAGGCTGCTTGAGGGGTTAAAAGATTTTGGCGGCGGCGGTCTTTCATGCGTCTGCGGAGAACTCGCTTATTCTGCTGGTCTTGGTGCAGAGATTCATCTTGATAATATTCCCTTGAAGGAAGAAGGACTGCATCCCTGGGAGATCTGGATCTCGGAAAGTCAAGAACGTATGATGTTTCTTGTAAAACCAGAAAACGTAGAAAAAGTTCTTCACATCTGCAAACAATGGGATGTCACTGCAAATCCTGTTGGGAAAGTGATAAAAGAACAAATAACACGTGTTTTCTACAAGGATGAGAAGATTCTTGAGATGGACATGGATTTTTTAACTGGTGGTCCCGTTTATGATAATTGTACTCGGCCATTTGCTCAACCAATGACAGATAAACATGAAGAAAAAGAAAAAAGTTTTAAGATGCCTAATCTCAATGACGCGTTAAAAAAATTATTGGATTCCCCTAACATTGCTTCAAAGGAATGGGTAATTCGACAGTATGATCATGAGGTGCGAGGAAATACAGTCATTAAACCACTTCAGGGGAAACTTGGTGTTGAATCCCATGGAGATGCGTCTGTTTTGAAACCTCTCGAGAACTCATTTAGAGGAATAGCAGTAACAGCCGATGTTAACCCTCGTTTTATGGAACGTAACCCATATCGGGGTGCTTGTTCTGCAGTTGATGAAGTTTGTCGTAATCTTGTATCTGTTGGTGCTAAACCTGACTCCCTTCTCGATTGTCTTAATTTTGGAAATCCTGAGAAACCTGAACGTATGGGAGAATTCTATGAAGCATGCCGCGGTCTTGGGGACATGGCCAGAGCACTTTGTTTACCATTTATATCTGGAAATGTAAGTTTCTACAACGAATCTATAAAAACCGCAGTTCCACCAACTCCTGAGTTACTGGGTATAGGGATTGCTACTGATATTAGAAAATGTATAACAGCAGATTTCAAAAACGAGGGAAATCACATCTACTTGGTAGGAAAACAGACTGAAAAGGAAATGGGTGGTTCTGAATATTATAAGGCTTTTGGAATCGATGGCGGAAACGTTCCAAAGACTGATGTAGCAATGCTCAAAAACTGCATGAATGGAATTCTTTCTTCGATAGATAAAAATTACATTGTATCTTGTCACGATGTAAGTGAAGGGGGTATAGGCGTCTGCCTTTCAGAGATGGCAACAGGTGGTGATATTGGTGCAGTGATTGATATGTCACAAATCAGTCCAGGTTTACGAACTGATTTTAAGTTATTTTCAGAATCAAATACTCGATGGATACTTGAAGTGAAACACGAAAAATACCGCGAGTTTGAATCGTTGTTGATGAAACATCATACGCCGTTTAAAAAAATCGGATCAACAAAAGACAACAATGTTGTTATACATGATAATAGTGACAGAGTTGTTGACCTGAGTGTTGATGACATCAGGCATCACTGGAAGCATTCTATTTGGTCTTTAATGGGTTAACGGTAGACTTCCTCGGTTTTACTTTCTGTTTCTTCTTTGATATTTTCAATTGAAACCGTGGAAACCGAGATTTTTTTTCAGTTGAAGATTGTTGCTTTTCCCCTATTGAAGTCACCGTTACAGTAATCATAATCTTTTTTCCTGCGAGGGGATGATTAAGATCTAAGGTGAGATTCTCTTCACTCTGATTGGTAACAGTACCGTAGTATGTTTTTCCTGAAGGGGCGTCTATCTTGACTTTTGAACCAACATCCAAGTCTACATCAGAACGAAAGACATCCTTTGGGACCTCCATTACAAGATCATTTATATATGGACCAAATGCATCCTTCGGTTCAAGGGTTATCGTCTTTGTTCCCCCCTCCTCCATTTCCTTTAACTCGTTTTCTATTAGTGGAAAGAACTTTCCTTCTCCAACAACTACCTCTATGTAATTTTCTTCTTCGTTTTTAAAACAGAGATCACCATTTTCTAATTTTATTTCGCACGATATGCTAACCCTATCTTCCTCTTTTACAACCTTCATTGCTTCTCCTTCTCGATGTTTTTCTACCTATGAAACAAGAAGCACGTTTGATTAATGAGCGCATCCCTTTCATATGTAGATTTTAATCGAATTATAGCCTATTTCTATTTAAACATTTGTAACTTTTTTAAAAAAAGAAAAGAGAGTTTAAAAAAGCCAAAAGAAATGAGATGTTTTACTACTGTACTGTAATTTCTAAAAATTGGGATGTTTACAACTTCTTTATGTCTTTTGCGTTTGGTCCTCTTTCTGATTCTTCGACCTCGTATTCAACCTTGTCTCCTTCATTGATATATATTCCTGTTGGTATGGCTGATCGATGGACAAAGACATCCTTTCCGTCTTCACCTTCGATGAATCCGTATCCTTTTCTTGCGTTGTACCATTTGACGGTTCCTTTCATTTTTTAACCTCCTCAGACGATATTATCTGAGTCATAACAAAAGAACGAAAACAAAAAGTTTCAAAGGTTCGAATGACGCCGTAAAACCTTTGTTTATGTTCATTTGCGAGTATCTGCATTAACAACTAATTTAAATAGATTTCTCTTATGTGTTATTAGGTATATAATCTCCTTTTTATGAACGGCACCAATCTTGATACATCATACATGAATATTAATTACTCAACAGAATTAATTAACCATTAATACATTCGGACAACCCAATTATTGGAGTTAAAAACTATGATCACAAAAACAGTTATGTGCCCCCATTGTAAAAACGAAAGTACAATTCAGGGCAATCCTGGAGAAAAAATCCATATCACGTGTCCTAAATGTAATACTAAAGGCGTATTTACATTTCCAGAAGAAAAATCTGAATCAAAAACAACAACTGATTCTTTTTCAATAGAGGTTGCTGGTCTTACCAAAAAATATCAAGATTTAACAGCGGTAGATAACCTTTCGTTCAATGTTAGAACTGGAGAAATCTTTGGCTTTTTGGGCCCTAATGGAGCTGGAAAAACTACAACATTAAAGGCAATACTTAGTTTAATTCATGCCAATTCAGGTGAAATTAAAATCAATGGTTTCGACATAAAAAAAGATGATATTAAAGCCAAAAAAAATATCGGTTTTCTTCCGGAAAGAGTCGCATTTTTCGAGAATCTCACTCCTTTGCAGACACTAAATTTTTTCTGTGAGTTAAAGGGTGAGGATAAATCCATTGTAAAACCCCTCATAAAAGAAGTTGGACTTGAGGACGCTATAAACAGGAAAGTTGGTACCTTCTCAAAAGGTATGGTTCAACTACTTGGTATAGCTCAAGTAACGATTGGGAATCCTTCTGTTTATATTCTGGATGAACCCATGGGAGGTTTAGATGCACGATGGGTAAAAATAATTAGGGAGAAGATTAAAATGTTAAATGAGAAGGGCGCCACGGTAATTTTTTCTTCTCATATTTTGACCGAGGTAGAGAATCTTTGTGATAGAGTTGCAATAATCGATAAAGGTAAACTTATTGCTGAAGATACTATATCTAATTTGAACAAATATCTGCGAATCAAACCACGTCTTGAAATTTCTATTCCTGGATTAAATGGAAAGGTGCCAGATGTAATCCGTGATCTTGAAGGCGTGGAGGATGTTGATGCAAAAGATGACACGCTCTTTGTTAATTGTGAGTCTTCTGTCCGTAGTCGAGTTATTACCAATCTTGAGAAAGCAGGGTTAAAAATAGCTGGCATTAAAACAATTGAACCTTCTCTCGAAGAGGCATTTGTAAAATTGATATCTACTGGGGACGGTGGTACTTAATGGTTGGAATAAATCCTAAGGCAATTTATACTATTGCAAAGAAAGAATTTACAGATAATATTAGAAATAAATGGATTATTGTTTTAACAATTATCTTTGTTCTTCTAATAATTGTTTTTTCTTATGTGGCAGGTGCAGGATTGGATGGATCATTAGGAAATATGGAATTAACAGTTATGGGGTTACTTATGATTTCTCCTTTATTAATTCCACTAATTGCTATTATTCTTGGTTTCGCAACGATTGCTGGTGAGGCAGAAAGTGGTGCATTATATGTTGTTTTATCATATCCTGTTAGACGTATAGAAGTATTACTTGGAAAATTTTTTGGACTTGGTTCAGTATTAATCGCATCAATTTTTATTGGATTTGGTTTTGGAGGAGTTATCATTGCAGCAACAGTAGGTCCAGAATCTTGGGCAGGTTATATTGGATTTATTTTACTTAGTATATTTCTAGGATTGATATATCTAATTTTGTCAATCTGTATTTCTGCCTATTGTAAAAGACGTAGTAGAGCTATTGCTGGAGG
>JAUWBM010000022.1 GCA_030601705.1 Thermoplasmatota archaeon | reverse complement strand
TATCTAATCTTATACACACAATGACTTGCACGTTGTAATTCTATCATCAACTTAGTCTAATACAAAAGAGATTTTAACGTCTTTCTGCAGTTGTTCCATCCCAACCGCAGCAAGCTGCGGGGTATTCAAATAAAATAAAATACAGAAAAATGAATCTTCTTACAGTATTACTTTAATAGATATTTCTGTCATTTTTTGAGGGCAAGTCTTGCTATGGGAAATATCATTTTTTGCAACAACGAGACGTTATATATCTTATTCATTCGTCCTAATGGATCCTTGATTTTTCTTCCTCTTTCAAGAGACCTACTGTATCCTCTATTACCGAGTAAGCTGAAGAAGAATCTATTCGTCAGAGAGATTTTTAATTGAGGCACTAATTTTTCTTTAATCAGTTTGTCGTAGCTTTGATTCTGGAGTATGCTTATAGCTGCGAGATACCCTGAGGTAATAGCTTGTCGGAGGCCGAAAGCAAATAGATAATCCTGTAGTTCCGCTGCCTCTCCAGTATAGAGCATTCCGTTTTCTTCATAGCGATTCCTTAGAAAAAAGTTACCATATCCTGTGAATCTTTTTGCATTTCCTATATCAATATCGAGGAGTTTTTGAAAAGCGTTTATCGTTCTATCGAGGTATTCATCTGCCAAGTTAAAGTGCTTTGTGAGACCAGTGCCGAGGCATCCTCTTCCATCACTGATTAATAAGTATGCAAATGATTTTGGAGCGAGGTTATCATCTAATATCATGATAGGAATATGCTCGATTTTTGTTTCAAAAGTTATTCCTCGGACGATACCACTAACTCGTTTGGGGCCACCTGCAATGATATCTGCCTCTTTTTCAGATATTCTATGGTTGAAAATGATGTCAACGCCGCTTTTGAGTGCCTGTTTTTTAAGTGCTGCGTCGAGACTTCCGGGCACCATTCCTCGTTTTATGAGATATAGCCCTGGTTTTTCAAAGTTGATGACTCTTTTATTGCGACGGTAATTATAAAACTCTGCCTGAAGGATGGGATTATGCCAGAAGTCGAGTGTGAGATTCATAGATTGAATTTCTTTTAAGATATCGGTTTGTGATGACCAATTCTCGAACCCTTGGAAATCACCTCGGAATCTCATGCCGCAGTCTTTGTTTTTCTCATAGACTTTTACATTCTGTCCTTGTTTTGCTAGATTGATTGCTGCGGTTAAGCCTGCGGGTCCTGCTCCAAGGATTATGATTTCTTTCTTGCTCTTTTTTTCTTTGTTTTTAGCCATAACAAAACCGGGTTTTAATTATACATATTTTTGATATAACATCTGTTATAGATATAAATTTTCTGACTCGATCGATATTGCAACATCTGCCACAAAATGTTAGTGTGCTGATTTCATTTCTACATCACAGTAGGGATTAAAAAGAGAGATTTCGAAAGTTTCTAAAAGTTTAGAATCCTGTTAAAATTGGAAAAAATGTAAGTATCTGCTCCAAATAAGGAAAACGCTCTATGAGTCCATATAGAATTTGAAGAAACGGCGAACAGATAATATTTTTGTTATAAGGTGTTGTAAGCGAAACGTGTATTATACAATAATCGTCAAGATTGTCTTTGTTAACTATCTTTACATGTCCACTAAAATGTTTTTTTCGATTTGGAACTTCAACTTCCACGTCTATTGTAATAGGACCATCTTCGGGTGTCAAATCCTCACCACTTGAAGGACTAAATGTCCATGTACCCCAATCAGGCCAAACCACTATTTCCCAATCGATTTCTGAACCAGGTAAACCAATATTTTCTATGGAAAAACTTCCAGTTACAGTAGATGATGGTTTTACGTTTGTCCAATACAATGCTCCACTGCCATCAAGATTTGATCCTGAATTATCATCCCTGATGTCGATTATAACTCCTTCAATAACAGTTAATTCATAGGGAAGGTCATCAGGTAACAAATACCATCCATCATATGATCCGCCCCAACCAAAGTTCAAATGGTAAAATCCTTCGGTATTGTACCCGTCTACCACTAAATTATGACCAGAATTCCATTGTTCATTGACAATAGCTAAATGTGCCGGCAGAGCATCCATCATATTTGCAGACAGACGATTGTAAAGGTCTGGATCTGATCCATCTAACAATTCAATTCCCTCAAAATTGAATCGTTGATATGCATCATAAGCTTGACTAACTCCAAATGTTCCAGATCCTTGGGGGTGATATACTTGTGTTGCAGCAACTCCACATGCAAAATTTATCGCTGCCTTGTCGTTATCTGTGAGTTGGGTATCGTTACGCCAATGATCTATGAGCACATCTAAACAATTGTTTAATTCTGGGAAAGAAGGAAAATCATACTCTTCATGATCATTATCTATCCAAAAACTATTGCCCGCATAGCTATGAAAATAGTCATCGGTATCATTAAATGCTATGTTGTTTATTGTTTCGTGATAATTCAAAATTTGAGCCATAGCTACGGCCGGACATCCCGCAACTCCTCTATCTCCTGATGCCATGTCTACAGGACAAAAATTGTTGTATGGTGCATTTTGGTGCCATTGAGTCTCTATCCATCCACCTGATAGAATTTTTCTTTCCGGAGGCCATTGTTGAAAATAAGCTATGCCAATATCTTCAGGTTCATTAGAAAGAAATTTGTTCCAGTAATTTGTTCTCCTTTCGATGAGTTCATCGGGCAATCTAGGAATATTGGCTAAACGTAACTCAATATCTGCAATTAGTATGTCTTTTAGTATACTATTTTCTAATATCTGATCTTCAAAAGAACTGTAAAATGAATATGCAATAACAGGTGGAAGATTTCCATACGCAGAAATTACAATATATCCTTGCGGCATTAAATGAAAGACATAAAACAATATTTTTCCTTCAGCATTACAGACTTCGTCCGTATTTGTTATAACATAATTTGTTCTTCCTAATTGTATTAATTTCTTATTTGCTACATTATTTGCGGAAATAACATCTATTTGATTTTCTTCAACTTGGACAAATAGTGCCCGTGCATCATACATATTTGAGAAAAGGCTTACAGATATTAGAAAAATTACGATTATCGAAACTATAGATTTTTTTATTTTGTAATTTTTAGGCATTAGTTGTTCCCCATACCTAAATGTATTGGACACATTATATATAAATATTTATCTAAGAATATATCATTACTCAACATCACATTTTTTAAATTGATTTCATTTCCACTTCTTTGATCGTCTGCTTGGGATTCGAACAACTAATTTACCTGTACATTATAGGGTTCTCTATCTGTAAATCCATTTCTGTTATTATATCGGTCAAATCGTTAAAAATGTCTAGATATTTTAACTTTCGCAGAATACAACATATTTATTGATCGCTAATATGTTTACTATAACGGCCAAAGTAAGGAGACAAATTCAGAAGAGATGGCTTTTATTTTGATTTTACCTTTTGTAATTGTACCATTCCATTATTGAATACAATCCATCGTAATTTATCACCATTTTTAAGCTTGAGAAGTTCGACTATCTCTGAGGGAACAGTAATTCTTCTCCTGGATCCTTTAACAGTTAACGCCGTGTCCTTAATACATCGTATCTCATCCAATTCAATTTTCATAAGATTTCCTTATAAATGACATTGGATTCTTTCATAAATACTTTGTTATTTATTCAATGTCTGCTCTAGGTATTGAATCAATCCTCTACTGTTTAGAAGTCATTTGAATCTTTAAAAATGATTTATCATCTAGCTTAGACAACTATTACACTTCTTAATATCTGATACTCTAAGTTTTTAAAAATTAAGTATAATATATATTAATGTACATAAGGTCGGGAATCAAGAAATAAAGGTAGGATTCACCAACATATTTACTTTTTTCTGTTGATAGAAATAAGCCATCTGGGGGGAGAGCACTAGAAAAGAAGTACTTTTGATAATGTAAGAATTCCCATAGATATTGCATAGATAGGTATCACTAATTTCCAAGTATTGTTTGGCAATACTCTTATTATATATGGAGAGAATATAGCAGCAAGAAAACCTCCCGTAAATATAGAGGGGAGAAGTCCATAATCAATGGTTACACCATATGAGGATATTAATAGGAATGCTACTACACCTACAATGCACACAAAACCTTCTGCTAAAGAAACGATGGCGGTAGCCGTCTTTTCATAAATACCTGAGAATAACTGCCCCATCATTACAACTGGGCCATATCCACCAGCTCCTATCCCTTTATTGAAACCTGCTAAAGCTGCAAATCCAGTAAGTAATTTTGGTTTATAGGTATCTCTTACTTTGCTCTTTAATCGGATCATCCCAATAATTCCCATAAAAAGAACCAAAATTCCAACATACGTTTTTATTACATCCTTTGGAAGCTTTAATGAATAGTAAGTAAGAATAACTGAAAGGAATATAGCAAAACAACCAATTCCTGCCATCATAAGCATAGTCTTAGTTTCTTTGTTTATAGGTTTTTTAATAGAAAACCTCACATTTTGAAATTCATGATGGAAAATACCAGATGTTACTCCAGTCACTGCCTCTGAGATCAGAAGTATCGGAACTACTTGAAGAGGCTCGTATCCAATAAATAACAACAGAGGTGTCAATCCAGTGCCAAAACCCATCCCTGCCGAAGAATCCATCATTTCAAATAGAAATGCTAATAATATGACATAGAGAATTAATTCCATCGCTATTCAACTCTCCGGATAACAGGTTCTCTTAGACATGGTTATAACAGAGTTGCAAAAATCAACATCATTATTAGGTAAAAGATTACCGCACTAGATATGCGTATTAAGTTATGTCTAGTAATCTTCATTCTCTCTAATGCTGTCATTTCACTATCAAGTATTTTAGCAATGCTTCCAATTTCATCCGCAAACGTATCCTTATGTATGTTTATTTCTTCCATTTATATCACTTATTTTTATATTTAAAGATATTTACTAGAAATATATATAGTGCTGCGGGTATTTAAAATTATTGGTAAATAACAAATATACAATGGTTTTATTCAAAATAATGATGGTATAATATGGCTGTAATCAAAAATAAACCATTCTATAATGGTTAATAACCAATTTAAACCAAATTATTTTGCAAACATCATAATTTTTCTCTTAATCTTTTTATGACGATCAGATCTGCATAAAAATGAGACGTTGCATCGAATCAAATACTCAATCTATTAAAATCTCACACAAATATCTCTTTTCAAATCAGAATGCGACTATGGGATTTACTAGTATCTTTTATGCCTGCATCAGGATTCGAATGTGTAAATGACGTCACATTTTATGGTTTTATATCTGTTGAGTAGTTGTTGTTATTTTTACGTTTCGAATCGCTGAAAATACCAAAAATATTTTAGTTGTTTTTAGATACTTTTTTTTAATGAAGGGGTATTACACTCCACATCATTAAGACGTGACTTAACTCCAAATCAAATCGTTTGCCATAGTGAAGAAGAATATATTGTTTATCAAATCTACCGAAAACACGGGGAAAAAACTAGACATCTTTTTCTAAGACGATTTGACGAGAAATGGAAAATATGAACAAGAAAAAAGTGAAAAGCAAAGAAGGCAAAAATATGAAAAACACGGTGGAATAAAAATGTCATTCAAAAGAATTCTGCTAATTAAACCATCTGGGCGGCATGGTCTCTCTTTTGCATTTGATATAATTCCTACTGGACTTGAGTACATTGCTGCATATATTGAAGACGTTGTAGATGAGGTTAACATTATAGATTTAGAGATGGAGCCTAAGCCAATTCAAAAAACTGTTGAAAAATATTTGGATGAACTTAAACCTGATCTAGTTGGAATTTCAATGTCTGCAACAGAACACATCGAAGGATTAGAAATTGCAAAACTGGCAAAAAAACGAGGCGTTGTAACAGTTCTTGGCGGATATCATCCTACAGCAATTCCAGATGAATTACTTTCACATTCGCAAGTAGATATGGTTGTCAGAGGTGAAGGTGAACAGACAATGCATGAGTTGGTCACTAGAGGTGATGCAAATGGTATCGATGGTATTTCGTATAAAGAGGGTAATAAAATAATTCACAATCCTAATCGAGGATTTATCGAAGATTTAGACACTATTCCTTTCCCAGCACGGCATCTCAGACGATATGCGTATCATACGACGTTAATGCAGGAGTGGGAACATGATGTAATTACCATCTCAAGGGGGTGCTGGGGTAGATGTAGTTTTTGTTGTGAACCTACCATGAGTGATAGCCATCAACGTTATCGTTCTCCAGAGAATGTGATGGACGAGATACTGGAAATAGTTAAATTTCATAACGGTAAACCTATGAGTATAGAAGTTACGGATCCACATTTTATGGGTAAACCTAAGCTTGTTGACCAACTTTGTGACCTACTTTCTCAGCATAAGTTAGATATAAGATTTGGCGTAAAAGTTCGACCGGACTCCGTAGCGAAACATCCTGACATTGTTCGAAAAATGATTGCAATAGGTGTCGAAGGCTTTGAAATGGGTATTGAAAGCCCTAACATGAAGGATATTAAATCTACGTCTAAAGGTTTAAAAACCGATGTTCATGTCAAAGCAGTTAAGAATATTAAAAAATGGGGTGGATGTGCAGGTGGTACTTTTGTTATTGGTTTACCTGATCAGACTGAAGATGAAATATTACAATTTCCTAAGTATGCTAAAAAAATCGGGCTTACAAGTTCAGCATTTGGTATTGCCACGCCATATCCTAGGACAAAATTTTATGAGGAATTAGACGCCCAGGGTTTAATTTTTGAAACCGATTGGAATAGATTTGATGAAATGCATTCTGTATTCAAAACCAAGCATCTTTCAAGTGAACGAACTGAAGAGCTGGCATCGATTTGCATGGCAAAATTCTGGACATTAGATACATTTATCGAAAAGGATCGAGTACGTATGATAAAATATGGGACTAAACAACCTTTAATGAAGTTTATAGCAGATCGGATACATGACCTTGAATTCTCAGTGAATGCTGGATTACAGCTTCAAGAAGGTAATTTTAGTCAGCATGCTAAAGAGTTTATAGATGCATCACCTGATCCGGCAATCAAGGAATATACAGGGAATGTTGGTATGCATAATGTTATAGAAATGTCCAGGTTTTTAAAGTTGCTTGGCCCTCAAACAATACAACTCACAGTTAAGAATAATGGAACAACTCCTACAAGCTGGATTTTTAAAACCACGAAAGATACGGTGGAATATATTCAAGTTATCCGCGGGAAACTGGATGAAAGTACTATAAATTTTGACATAGATATAAGGGATTTTCGATTAGACGGGCAACAACATTCGTCAAAAATTGATAACATCCGAATTATTGCTAGATTACTTGCATCAAACAAAGGTATTAAAAAACAATCCAATATGGTGCGTTTACTTGCTGCAGGCGGTATTGAGTTTATCAAATATTTAGGGGGAAAAAATGTCTCAAATGTTACTAACTGAAGTTCTACTTCAATTATCATCATGTGTATCAGACAAATACATATATTCTAATCTTGCTTGATAATTTCACGCCCGCATCGGGATTCGAGCGTATAAATGACGTCACATTTTGGAGTTTTTTATCTGTTGATTCTGCATTGTTTTTTGATGTTTCGAATCGATTTTCATGATAAAAACTATTGAGGGGGAATTTTTTATCTTGCCTCTACAAAAAGTCTAGCTGCCATAGCATCATTGTTATAACTTGTTACATGTACACCTGTACAACATCGGAGAGCCTTTATCAATACTTGACTAGGAAATCAGCGAATGGCCAGATTGGGGAACTTGGGCGTTTAACCCAGAAAGTGGAACAGGTCTGGAAGAAGGCGATACATTAAACATTGATGTCGAAGTTATTGTACCTGATGAACAAAACACAGAATTCACAGGAGAAGTAAAAATAGTCAATAGTAATGACCCTAGTGACTTCTGTATCATTGATGTCTCACTTGCAACACCAGTAAATCAAGAAGTAGATATGCATCCATTGTTTTACAGAATATTGGAACGGGTTCCTAACGCATTTCCAGTACTGCAATATATCCTTGGTCTACTATAGTTTAAAATCTTTTTTTTAATTTTATATTTTTAATTTAGAAAATATGGTTTAATCCAATTTAATATTTTGAACCTAAAATCATATACAATATTACTTTGTTATCCCTACTGATGGAAAATCTGATAAAAGCAATGGATTTGTCTAAAACATTTGAAGGAAAACTCTTATTTGAAGATGCATCCTTTGATGTTTTTATAGATAATTGTATTGGACTTCTCGGTTCAAATGGATGTGGAAAAACCACATTATTCAAAATTATTTTAGGCTGGGAAAGAGCAAGTACGGGGTTAATAAAACGAAAAGATAATCTAAAGATTAGATATTTAGATCAAGTTGCAATTAGTTCTAAAGATAAAACAGTTTATGATTTTTTCATAAGAACAACGCAATTAGATTCAATTAGGCAAAAGATTAAGGCATATGAAGAGCAATTGGAAAATCCTGATATTTACAATTCATCACAATCTGAGGAAATATTTGAAAACATACAAAAACTTCGTATTTCAGCTAATAAATCTGCATGTAATGTTCGATGGGAAGCTGCTCTTAATTTTTTAAATAAGATAGGGCTAGAAAATCTTCCACCAAATACAAGAGTTGATTCTCTGTCTGGTGGCGAACGTCAGAAAATAGCACTTGCAAGTGTGCTTGCACAACCAAATGAATGCGATCTCTTGCTTCTTGATGAACCTACGAATCATCTTGATATTGAAACAATAGAATGGCTTGAAAAACAAATAGTTGATTTCCCAAATGCAGTTATGATAATTTCTCATGATAGATATCTTCTGGATGATTTGGTTGATAGAGTATTTGAGATTTGGGGAGAACATTTAGAAATTTATAATACAACATTTGTGGAATATGAAGAGCGGAAAAAAATTCAGGAACATATAAAAATTAAAGCATATCAGAAATCAAAAGCTGAGATACATCGACAAAAAGCTGTTATTGAGACGATGTCACGTCGGAATAAATATGATCAGCAGATAGCAAGTAAGATTAATCGATTATCTAAAGAGGAACGGGTAGAAAATCCAATTATAAAATCTTATTTGTTAAAATTTAGATTCAAAACTCTTTTTAAATCTGGTAAAAACGTTGCTGAAGGTCAAAATATTGTGAAGCGGTTTGATGATAAAACAATACTTGATAATGTTAATTTTGAGATTCTTGCAGGACAAAAAATATGTCTAATTGGTCCAAATGGATGTGGTAAAACAACATTTTTAAAGATTTTAACTGGAGAAGAACAATATGATAAAGGATCCATTCATATCAGCTCAGGTGTTAGTTGGGGGTATTTTGATCAGGGACATCTTTCTTTAAATCCCAATAATAGTCTTATTGATGAACTTCGACGTGATCAGAAGGATATCTCAGAAAATGATGCTAAAGCCTTACTTGGACAGTTTAATTTTAAAGGAAATGTTATTTTTAATAAGGTAAAGCAGGTTTCTGGAGGGGAACGGGCTAGATTGGCTATTCTTCGTCTGATTTTACAGCCGTATAATTTTCTTATTCTTGATGAACCAACAAATCATATGGATATGGAATCAAAGACAGCTATTGAAAGTGCTTTAAATTCCTATTCTGGAACAATTATTGCAGTTTCACATGATCGTAGATTTCTAGATAAAGTAGCTGACACAATTTTTTATATGAATAATAATTCCATTAAAATATATCGAGGGAATTATACAAGCTTTCGCCTTCAAAGACAAAAAGAATTAACTGATCTATCTGGATCTGATCTTGCATATCTTTCTACAAAAGGCCTTAAAAAATATGTTGTGCGTAAATCTTTTACTATATGGACAACAAAGACCAAACATAAAGTTGGTGATGAAGTTTTTATTGGTGATCATAATGAGGAATTATATGAATGGGCAATTAAAGGTAATCTTTTAAAATCAGTAGATTAAATTTATGGGAAGATAGCGTATTAATCTTTGCAATTATTCATTCTTTGGGATCTTTCAGAAATAGCTCTTGAAATAAGATTAAATAATTTGTTTTTTAAGCTTTCAGAAATTATAAATTTTGATTGGTGGGGGCATTCTTTATCAAAAACAGTGCATTTATTATCATTATCGTATGTTAGAGGATATAGTTGACATCCTTCAGGCCTATTTTCATAGATTAAACATTTTTTACAATTATGAAATACACAAAGTCCATCTTTATTTTTTAACTGTAACCATCCATTATTTATATCAACATAGAAATCATAAGAGAAACCTAAACTTTGTATTCTATCTATGTCTTTTTCTGAAAGGATCATGTTTGTATTTTTACAACATTGAATACAATTTAAATCAATACAGGGGCTTTTCATATAATATCAATAATCATAATATTAACTTGGTTATAAATTATGGTATCTTGATGATAAAAAGAGATATTTTTGAATTTCTGAAGGGAAAACTAATCTTAAATTATATATAATTTGAGTTGAATTTTCAAGAAAAAAAAGGAATTTCTCAATCCTTTTCTTTTCAAAAACCTACCCTCCCCCAATAGCAAGGAACATAGATGATCGGAATGGCAGAACTACTTATTGAAATCTTAGCAGGAATATTCTCCTTAATCATTTTTTATAATATATAAAAATTGCTATTAAATCATAGTTCTATATGTGTTAATCAATAAATATTATAATATTTATATATAAACGCCCACATCGGGACTCGAACATCAAGTTTACCGGTAAACTATATTGTTTTGTATCTGTTGACATGATTCTATTTTTATTTTCTTCGAATCATTGAAAATACCAAAGATATAATGGGTTTTCTACCATTATACCTCATATCCATCAAGACAAGACGAGATTTGAACAACAGTTTACCAGTAAAATGACTGTCTCTGCATTTGGATACGGACATATGATGGTACCATTTTATTGTTGTTTTCTCCTGTTGAGTGAACGCCCGCATCGGGATTCGAACCCGAGTAGGAGCCTCCGCAGGGCTCCAGGATATCCAGGCTACCTCATGCGGGCCTATTTAATTACATCAACCATTGCTACTTTTTCAAGTATGATATTCCCCTGTTTATTCTTTGGGACTGTCATTAACTCTTGCTGTGTAATACCAAATTTTCTCAGAGTATCGATATCACCTTCAAGTACCTTGTCATCTCTTATTAAATTTAAAGCTTCCAAAATCTCTCCAACAACAGTATCAGACACTTTTCCCTTTTCTTCTTTCTGAACTCCACCAACAAAAACTAACGCAATATTTATTTTACCTTTTTTTATCCCAACTTTTTGAATCGCTCTTTGTATTTGTCGTTCCCCGGAGGCATACAATAGGATTTCCATGGCAGGTGAATTAGTAGAATTTTTCTTTTGTTTAAATGCCCTTACGGCATGTTCTGATGCGGAAATCAGATGATTTTTGCCATAAACAATATCAGCATCTACTGCTTGTATTACAACGTTATATTCCTTTGATAAATTAAGAATTTGTTTGAAAAAAAGATCAATATCTTGAATGCTTCCTTTTGCACCAACTACTTTGATCATCTCTTAAAATTCACCCAGCTCTCTTGTCCCTTTGTTTTCATTTTCTCCGATTTGATTTTTTATACTAGTCGCCACAGCTTTGCCTATTGTTTTGATTTTTGCTATTCTTTCAATAGGTACACCTCGTAAACTATTAACTGTTTTAAAACCTTCATTATACAATGCTCGTGATCGAATTCTACCAATTCCTTTTAATGAAATAAGATTAAGTAATTCATGTTTACATCCATTATGTACTCGTAAGATAAGATCATTAATTTCAGATACGCAAGAGAAGTTATACATGCGAGCAAACTCCCTTGTTGCATGTAAAAGCCATTCTGCAATCTCTACGATATTATGAATATCACCTGGCCAAATATTATATTTTGAAACCATCTTATCATAAGGTGTTTCTTCAATCCAGTCTTCAATCAAAAATGCCGTTTTAAGGTCGCTTAAAAACCATTCATATTCCTGACTGGAGCTACTGGGCAAATCAGATAAAAGCGCATTTCTAGATAGTTCTGCTTTTTCTTCAACCCACGCATCTGTACTCCTCAAATACAATGATCGGAGGTCTGGAGTAGAACATATTGCGTGAAGAAAGGAAATAGGTGTTGCCTCTTTGCTGCAAGATTTCTCTAAAGATTTTTTCAATTGAATGGCTGATAATGGATCTACATAGAGTGCTGATGTTCGGGTACCAAACAAACTGGAAATATAACTATTGTCAATTTGTTCAATAAATTCGTTTTCAACCAAAAATTTAAGGGCAGTATCAATTTCTTCCGCTATAGCATATGTGTCTGACTGATACGCATAGAATGTACTGTTGATGAATCTGTAAATGCCTTCTTCATCATTTACAAAATTTGTGGCTATTACAGAAAGCAAGTGCGTTCTCAATGCCGATTGACTGCCGAGTTTTGAATAAATGGGCTCTGTATCTGCCAGCACATAATTATAAAATATTTGATCCAGTTGATTACTATTTTTTGCAATAGTGATGGCTTCCCCTTCTTTGTCATATCTTGGACGACCGGCTCTTCCCGCTTGCTGTTTATACTCAAGAATTGGTATTGGGACCATACCAAAATTTGCGTCATATCTCCACAAATCCCTTATAATCACTCTTCTTGCAGGAATATTTACACCAGCTGCAAGAGTGGGCGTTGCCACAATACATTTTATTAAGCGGCCTTTAAATCCTTGCTCGACTGCTCTTTTCTGAATGCTGCTTAACCCTGCATTGTGAAATGCAACACCTTTTTCTACACATGATAAAAGCGTCTGCGCAATTGACATCTTCTCCACTTGTTCGCGTTTAATTAAAGACAAGATTTTTGTTAGGCCTTTTTTTTCATTGTCAGAAAGTGTATCTTTAACTACATCAGACAATTTATTTGCAAGGGAAACAGTTGATTTCCTATTATTAACAAAAATAAGAGTTTGTCCGCCATTTATAATAGATTCTTCAACCAACAATTCCAGCGATTTTTTTGTACTCCATTCTTTTTTTTCAATTGAACCATCGTTAAATTTTATTTGATTTTTGAAAAATACGCCTTCCTTTAATTTCACCGGTCTCCAATCAGATGTTATGAGTTTTCCATCTAACCAGTCAGCCAACTCACCTGCATTTTTTATGGTTGCAGAAAGAGCAATGATTTGTGTGCCTGGATTAAGTGCTTTAAATCGAGAAATTATAACTTCAAGTGTTGGTCCTCTGGAAGGATCATGAATAAGATGGATTTCGTCTATTACCAAAACCTTTATCTTGTCAAGCCAGGTTATGCCATGTCTCAAAAGAGAATCGGCTTTTTCTGAGGTACAAACAATGATATCATACCTGGAGATACGAGTATCTGATTCATCGAGATCGCCAGTTGAAATGCCTACTTTAAAACCAAGTTTTTCAAACTCTTTTAGATCCTCATATTTTTCTCTAGCAAGTGCTCTTAAAGGAACTACATATAATGCTTTCCCTCCCTCCTTTTTTAGTCTATGAACGATTGCTAGATATGCGATAAGACTTTTACCTGCTGCTGTTGGAATGGAAAGAACTATATTCTCTCCATCTAACGCGTAAGGAATTGCCTCTGCCTGGGGGGGATATAACTGTGATATCCCCTGTTCTTTAAGAATTTCTATGATGTCGCTATCTAGGTTAGATTCATTTAATGTCATTGCCTATCATCAATGGGGAAAGAGATTATAAAACAATAAGCATTATTCGTATTTCAATTAAACTGGTGAAAACCATGGGTCGAAGACAAACAATGATGGAAAAATACAAACAACAAATGAAAGCTTACCGAAAAAAAAGAGGGAAAATTGATAGCACTCCTTTTTTACCATCCGGTGGCGTTGTATATGTAATGAATTCTCTTAACCCTGACAAGAAAATAAAGGCCGAGGTTTTAAAAACACGGGTAAAAAATCATAGAGAAGTAGTTGAGAGTTTAGCCTGTCCAGAATGTGGAAATGTAATGTCCTGGGATTCAAAATGGGAAGCGTTTACATGTGAAAAACATGAAAAAAGAGCTATATACGAAATAGTGCTAACAAAATAAATGTGACAGGTATAAGTATAACTAGTTACATTATGGATTTGTGATTAAATATGGTTGAAGAAAAAATTGGTGTAATAGAACATTTTTTTACAAATATTAGCGTAGCTGCTATAAAAATTACAGACAGAGAGCTCAAAGTTGGTGATACTAGCCACATCGTTGGTGCTCATACTGATTTTCAACAAAAAATTGACAGAATGGAAATTGATGGAAAACCTATTGAAACTGCTAAACCTGGAGATGCAATTGGCATAAAGGTCGAAGATAGAGTAAGAGAGCATGATGTCGTATATAAAGTACCAGAAGAGGAATAAAATATGAAAGAACTAGCTGAAGTCAGAACGTTGCGAGTTAATCGATATATGATAATAAATGACGAACCATGCAAAATTATGAGTATTTCCACATCTAAACCAGGTAAGCATGGTGAATCTAAGGCGAGAATTGAAGCAATTGGTATTTTCGATGGTCAAAAACGAAGTGTTGTTCACCCCGTTAAACATAAAGTGCATGTTCCAATGATTGATAAAAGGAGCGCCCAGATTCTTTCTTTGATGGGTAAAGACGTTGTTCAACTTATGGACCTTGAAACCTACGAAACTTTTGAAATGCCTATTCCTGATGAATTCAAAGGTAAACTAGCACCAGGAAATGAAATACTTTATTTGCAAGCACTTGGCAAAAAGAAAATAACTAGGGCGTAATGCTCTACATTAATTGGTAGTATGGTTTTTCCCGATTATTTTGCAGATGCTGAATCAGATTTTGATGAGGCAGATTTTGTCATAGTTGGTGTTCCTTATGGCAAGACCTCATCTTTCAGACACGGTGTAGATAAAGCTCCTAGAGAGATAAGACAGGCTAGTTGGAATTTTGAGGCTTATGATTTAAGAACAGGCGTGGATTTAAAAAAAATCAAATTGCATGACTATGGAAATCTTGATGTAAAGAATTTAAATACAAAAGAAACGGTAGAAAAGGTCAGGGATTTTACTTGCAAATTACTTGCAAAAAACAAATTTCCCATAGTTATAGGTGGTGAACATTCAATAACCCCTGGTGTTGTAAAGGCGTATCCAAATGATATAGCAGTTCTTTCGCTTGATGCCCATATGGATTTCCGGGAACAATATGAAAATAACGTGAATAATCATGCATGTGTTATTAGAAGAATTGCTGATCATATTGATATTAAAAATATTGCTGTAATAGGAGTAAGATCAGCTGAAAAAGAAGAATATGAACATGCTCAAAAGGCAGGTCTCTTTTTTGTTGACGCGTTTTCAATTAATAAGAATGGATTTTCTGAAACTATAAAAGAAACAAAAGAGCACCTTATGGATAAAAAAATATATCTCACCCTTGATGTAGATGTGATTGACCCAGGATATGCCCCAGGGACAAGTACTCCAGAGCCTTTTGGACTTGATCCTTTTGATATTTTAGAATTTATTGATGCTTTTTCATCGCAGTTAATTGGGTTTGATATCGTCGAAGTATGCCCGGCATATGACCGCGGCGAAACATCAATACTTGCTGCAAAGCTGATAAGATCTATTGTAGGTGCTGTTTGGAGTAAAAGCTTAGCAATTTCATAGTTTTGGACATATCGGGGATAAGTATATCTCAAAATAAAATAAAAGAAAAATTTTAAATATTTTTTAATTATTACAATTACAAAATAATCAAAGTGGGAGGAGAAATGGCAATTAAAAATCAATGTACAACATTATTAGTTGTTTTAATAATAACATTGATGGTCACAGGTGGTTTCGGGAGCACGCTAATCGCAAAATCTTATAACGCTAGCTCCATCAAAACAGAAAAACTAAATAATGATGATGAAGTGAATATTTTAGGAAATGCAAATAATCCAATAATGAATACAATTACATTCAATAGCACATCTTCTGATGGATATATATACGCTTTTGGTTCGGATTATTCAGAGGTATGGAATAATAATGGAAACAGTGCAACAATTGAAGACACCCTCAATTTCATAAATATGGGGCAATTCTCGTTAAATGATGTACTTATCTATATCTACCGAGCCTATCTTTTTTTTGATACTAGTTCACTCCCAGATGATGCAGTAATAGCTTCAGCTACACTTTCTTTATATGGAAAAAGTGGAACTGCTTGGGATTTTTATATTAGAATTCAAAATGGGCAGCCAACATATCCTCACAATCCTATCGATCAGGGTGATTATGACAGAACCCATTATTCTGGTAATGGAGGACAATTTTATACTTCAGGATGGTCAACCTCAGGATATAATGATATATCTCTAAATTCAAATGGAACGAGCTGGATAAATAAGCAGGGAGCAACAAAACTTTGTTTGCGCAGTAGTAAGGAAATTAACGGCATACCTCCACTCTTCAATATAAACGAAGTTATCAGTTTTTATAGTTATGAGAAAGGAAATGACTATAGACCAAAACTCGCAGTAGAATATACAATTCCAAATAATCCTCCAAATACGCCAAGTAAACCCTCGGGACCTGAATCAGGAGAAGTGGGAGAACTGTTGACCTACTCTACAAGCGCCACCGATCCTGATGGAGATCAAGTCAGATATAAATTTGATTGGGGCGATGGAAATCAATCAGATTGGACAGATTGGGTTGATTCTGGACAATCAGCATCAGAATCTTACTCCTGGAATGTCCCTGACACCTACCATATAAAAGCAAAAGCACAAGATACTCCCGGGGATGAAAGCGAGTGGTCTCTTCCTTTAACAGTTACGATTACTGAAAGCAGTGGCCCCCCTGTTATTACCGGGGTGAAAACATACTACGCAGATGGAAGTGAAATATCAGGTGGAGACGGCTTATTATTACAAGGAATGGATCTTGACAACACCTATACAGCTTATGTTTCAGGTTATAATATTGAATGGGTGCAATTTGAATTAGGATTTCAAGAACATACGGATTACGATGGTACTGACGGATGGACAGCAACATTCAACTCAATAGATATTATCGACCCAAATGCAGTATTGACCATCACAGCCCACAATATATTAGGTGAAGATACGAAAGAATATCATCCTAAAATAATTCCAATGGTAGGTTGGCTTGTAAATTTTGTCGATTATGTTACCAATTATAATGATACTGAATTTGTATCTTTCTCCATAGATATCAAGGAAAATCCTCCAAAAAACTATAATAACCATTGGGTACTTAACGCAGGGTTTGATTTTTCGATGGGTGAACCTGAGAGTCCAAGTGAGTCACCTGTGAATTCAACTGTGCCTGAACCAGGAGTTGATATCGACGATGTTGGTGGAGACTATGGGTATACTGGAGGCATTGGAAGTTCGGTGAGTATTTGTTCGGATGGAACAATTGATGTCAGCGGAGAGTTTGAAGCAGAGATTACCGCCAAATCATTAAGCGGGAAAATTGGTGCAATTCTGCGCGGCAGTCTTACAATATCAGATGAAATTATTTGGGAATCTATGAATCTAACCATTAATGGCGAAGTAACAATCCCCATATTCTACATCCCACTACAGATATGTGGCATTGGTATAGAAGCAGGTGTCGATATAACGCCCCATGTTGAAATCACGTTCCATCTTGACCCAACAGATGATCCGAATCAAGGCATCGTTCCAGGCCTAGGCATAAAAATCAAAGATGATGAAGGAATAAAAGGTAATGTGGGTGCAATGATACGGGCGTATTGCGAAGCAGGTTTTGTTATCGGTGATTTCTATACAGAGGCGGGTGGAGACGGAACATTGTTTTTCAAGACTCCCCCCGATGAAAATGGATATTTCGAGGATTTTGAACTTTCATGTTGGATAGGTGGGCGTCTTAGACTAGCTTTTTGGGAGATAGAGGGTTGGTGGACATACAATTGGAGTTACAGTAAAGGGCGCCTTTCTGGTAAAGAATATACTGAAACAGATTGGGCACCTATGGAAAGAGAATACCTAAATCCCGATCACGGCTCTTACAATACATTTGTTTGGAACGAATCTGGCAATAGTGGAGCGATTATAGAAAACGTATTTCCTCATGCCCGACCATGTGTCGCATATACGCCAGGTAGTTACGGAAGTGAAGCAATGATAGTTTGGTCGCATGATAACAATAGTAAACCTAAGGTCAAGGGAATGGAGATACAATATACTAAATGGAAAAAAAGTGGCAAAATGGATGAATCAAAAACAATACCTGCAACGAATGATGATAGACTTCAAATGGACCCGCAAATAGCATTTGACAAAAATGGGAACTTGGTATGTGTATTTATACAGACTGATAACTCTATATCAGAATACTCTGATGCAATGGATGCTTTCGATGCTACCGAAATAGCATATTGTATATTAGATAAAAATAGCGAAACATGGAGCAATATTGTTACATTAACGAGCAACAATAGAATGGATGTTTCGCCTGTTTTAACATCTAATGAAAACGGAGATGTTGTACTCATTTGGTGCTCAGATAACGATAACGACCATACAACAATTGGTGATAGAAGTGTATATGCAACCTTCTGGAACGGTAATAGTTGGTCGGACGCGATAAATCTGGTTAACAACAAGCCCGTAGTATCTACACCACGGGTCGCCATTAAAAATGACAATAATGCTATCTGTGTTTTTGCTATGGATGGAGATAATAATATTGGTACAGCAAAAGATCAGAATATCTTTTATATCGCGTTTGATTCCGGAGGATCGGGAGATACTGAACAATTTACCTACGACGATTTATATCAGCATACCTCTCCTTCAGTTGTATACGGCAAAGATGGAAATTCATATATTATCTGGCTAAAGAATGAATACATTGAATATGAAAACGAGGAAATCTATGAAGGAACTTTATATTACTGTCAAGTATCTTCAAAAGCAGATCCCATTAAGATAACAAATGGGGTAATTTCAGACCCAGTAGCATTACAATTCCAGGTCTCAGGAACTTTGGATGATTTCAATTTTGCCGTGGGTTGGTGTGGTGGCAAAGCTTCTAATGAGCTATATACTGCTGAGATTAAACTCGACGATTCTATTGATATTAATGAGATTTACTCTTCCGAATCAAAATTATCAGAAACATATTGGAATTTTGCATCTAAGAGTTATACTGCCGCTGTTGTCGAGCGACCTACTCTAAAAAACGATGGAAAAAATTGCTATCTTTCATTTATTTTTTCGACAGGATATGCTCCAGATCCAAATCCGAAATTAGTTAAACCTAAAAAATATGATGAAGATAGATGGTGGTGGTATTTTAGAGACAAACCCATATGTACTTATCCAAAGATGGTTTTCATCATCGGCAAGATTACAATTGAAGTGAAGGACAATCCCTTCGCAGTTGATAAGGTTGTGTTTTATATAGACAATCATGTTAAAGCCGTTGTAACTGAGCCTAACGAAAAAGGAGTGTATAGTTGGACTTGGAATGAGAGAATATTCTTTGGTCATATCATCAAGATTGAATCTCACGGTAGCAATGGCAATGTAAAGAAATACTCTCTAATCGTATTTATTATGAACTTTTTTCCTCAATCGTATGGAAGGTAGTAAAAGCAAAGAGATTGATTGAACCCAAACAAAAAAATAACAAAGATTGAAACATTTTTCAATTTCAAATCCTGGCTTAACTTAATATATAATGATTTCATTCAGCCCAGATATGAAAGAAGTGATAAAGAGAAATATTGCAGTAATATTACTGGTAACAATCATATTAGGTGCAATATCTGTAAGGGTAGCATCAAGTCCTAGTGAAGATGGTAAAAGTTTACTTGATGAGATTATCGAAAATCTATTCAAAGAAGAAAAATCCATGGAACTTGGAGATCTTGCCGATGTACATTACATTGGCAGATACGCTTCAAATAATACGATTTTTGACTCTTCTTATGAGGACCCTGAGAATAAGACGGGGAAAAATCCTCTACATGTGTTTGTAACTTTGGATTCCTCTGAAACACCTCCCGATGAATATAGCACCTATTCAAACATGATTGGTGGAGATTTTGTAGAGGGGTTCATTGAAGGACTTATAGGGTTGAAAATAGATCAGATTGACACGATAGGTCCGCTTGATCCTGAAAAAGCGTATGGCATTTCTCCCAAAGTTGGAGATATAATTGAGTACTCAGGCGCAGGGGAAGAGATTAGGCTTAAAGTGGCTGATATACAGGAAAACGCACCCATGCCTGCTGAATTAGAAGAAATTAAGGAACTTTATGGGTGGGGAAATATTACTACCATTTATGTACTGAGAGACGAATCTCATTATATAGGTGAATTTATCGATATTTATACCTCCGATGTTTTTGGAACGCCCCTGTGGGAAAATGCAACAACAGTGACAAAAATAAATGAAACACTTCTCTGGACATACACAACCCCAAATGAAGGTAAGTATGATAATCTTACGTGGATTGAATCAAAACTAGATGAAGGATATCAGACAAATTATCCTGAAGAATCCACGGATATCATCTCAATTAATGAAACGTCATTTAGTGTAATACACACTCCTACAACTAATGATACTATTCAATATTTTGACAGCAATAATCCATCTGGTCTTATATATATTGTGGAAAATATAACCGATGACAAAATTATCACTTATCTCGATGATGGCTCATCAGAAGAGAACAGAACAACTCGAGAATTTAACAGAACGGGAACAACTCAGAGAAATCAAACTCAAAAAATTACAACATCATTCCCAGTTGAATACATGGAATTGCTTTTATCGTTTCTTAAAAGCAGCGATAGTAACGTAATATTCAGCCTAGGACCACTTGCTGACGAAGTAGTATACTTTGAAGTGGAAATAGTTGACATTCATAGACCAAGCTGATCTTTTATTTCCTTTTCAAGCATATCCAAAAACTCTTCTTCTTTTCCTTTTGGAATGGTAGCACCAGCAGCAATGTTATGCCCTCCACCAACACCATTTAACTCCTTGGCTGCATTTCTTAATGCAGATGATAAATCCAATCCTTTATCAACAAAAACATGAGTGGTTCGTGCTGACACTTTTACATCTCCAGTTTCAGTATATGCAAAGCCAACCAATGGTAAATTACTGTCAACATCTTCTGAGTTTAACAGCATATTTGTGACAATCCCAATAATGGTATCACGTATCCCGTCACCGGCATGAAAGAACTGCAAAAACGTTCTTTTCTGTATCTTCTCCTCTTTTGCAAATTGTAATCCTTCAACTAAATTACGTCTATGTCCTCCTAACAAATTAAGAGCCTTTTTCAGCCACTTGTCTCTATCACCTAGGCACACTTCAAGTCCTACTTCATATTGACCGTATCTTGCCGTGGAATTCAAAAGTGTGGCAAATTCTTTCGCATCATGGAGTTCGGTGCCTTTTTTTTCTTTACTGAGAATGTATATTTCTCCAATTAATCTACCAGCGATTTTATGTCCAAAACCTTTGGTAAGAAGCATCTGTGCAATGGACGATATGATTTTTTGCCTCTCTTCTTTGTTTAGATCAACCCATTTTCGCCAATAATCCTCATCTTTTAATCGTATGTCCAATTCCTGTAAAAATGAAACACATACATCTTCTCTCCTGCTTAAACCGGGAATGAATGGATCACCTGAATACTGTAGTAACTTAGATACAGGGCGTGTTTCTCTACCGAAATACCGTATGTCCATTTTACTTTGAATCACACCTGCTTTTTTTCCATCCGTTAATATTTCGCGGTTCATTCCCTGAAGTCTACGGAATTTTCTGTCCTGTAAATCCCCACATGCCCCAACAATTGCAAGTGCTGATAAATTCACGTTTTTTGAATCGATACATTTAGAAACAAGATATGTCGCTCCAGCTCCACTAATGTCATATGCTCCTTCAAGGCCAAATAAATGGGGATTTAGATGAAAAGGCATGTTGGAATCCTTTGGACCGGCATGATGATCAGTAATTATCTTATTGATATCTGGATAACTTGTGCTAATACTACTTCCAAGATCTGTAAACCAGACAAGTTCATGGTTTTCATTATTCAATCTATTTAGAATAAAATCATCTAACTGTTTAACACATTTTATAGAATATTCCTTACCCAGTCTTTTTAGCGTTTCAGATGCTATTGCTCCAGCAGTTATACCATCTGCATCTATATGGGTCACAATATGAATCTCTTTTGAATGATTAATGATATCTCTTATCTCTCTAGCTCTTTTTAACAACTGAGTGCACCAACATAAATGTAATACAGAGCGATCAAATTAGTCTTTCGAAACAATTTATAAAGAATAACTATAGAGAATTATCACTTCTCTGCCATCGTCTTGTACTTTTTATACCGGTTATTGACGTCCTCTTCGAGTTTTTTATGTAATCTTTTTGCCTCATCAGGGAAAGATCTGGTAAGCGTGTTGTATCGTACCTCTCCCATAATAAAATCATGGAGTGTCCCATCTGGCTCCTTATAATCCAGCTGGAATGGATTTTTACCTTCATCAGCTAATCGTGGATCGTATCTGAATAACGGCCAGTACCCTGACTCAACCGCGAGTTTTTCTTCATTTTGCGATTTTCCCATACCCGCTTTTATCCCGTGAGTAATACAGGGAGCATAAGCTATGATGAGTGATGGCCCAGGGTATGACTCTGCTTCTTTAAGTGCTTTGATGAGTTGATTTTTGTTTGCACCCATAGCAACTGATGTGACGTACACATAGCCGTAGCTCATAGCCATAAGTCCAAGGTCTTTCTTCTTGGTTTTTTTGCCTGATGCAGCAAACTTTGCCACCGATCCAATTGGTGTAGCCTTTGATGATTGTCCGCCAGTATTCGAATAGACTTCAGTGTCAAGCACTAAAATATTGATGTCTTCGCCCATGGCAAGTACATGATCAAGACCCCCATAACCGATATCATATGCCCATCCATCTCCACCAACTGACCATATGGATTTCTTTGTGAGCATGTTCCTTGATTCCCAGATTTCATTTAACAGATGATCATTGTGATTTTCTCTTAGCATTGCCTTTATCTTATCTCCAACTTCCTTCGATTTCTCAGCATCGTCTTTATTCTCAAGCCAACCGTTAAATGCTTCTTCCAACTCCCCATAGACTTTATTTTCATCAACTGCCTGTTTTATCATGTCCGCAAGTTTTTTCCTCCGTTGAATCGTTGCTAGTACCATACCAAAACCATATTCAGCATTATCTTCGAAAAGCGAATTTGCCCAAGCAGGTCCATGACCATCCTTGTTAACTGTAAAGGGCACTGCGGGTGCTGAACCTCCCCATATCGAAGAACATCCTGTTGCATTTGCTATAATCATTCTGTCTCCAAAGAGCTGTGTTATCACCTTTAGATAAGGCGTCTCTCCGCATCCTGCACAGGCCCCAGAAAACTCAAGTAGGGGCTGCTGGAATTGAGACCCTTTCACTGTAAATTTATCAAAACCTCCTGTGCGAATTGGTATTTTCTCAGAATATTTCTGCAGAGGGATTTGTTTATCTTTTTGCGTAGATAGCGGCTTCATGATGAGTGCCTTTTCTTTTGACGGGCAAATATCAACGCAGTTGCCACACCCTACACAATCCTCGGGGTATACTTGGATCCTGAATGATAATCCTTCCATGCCCTTTCCAACAGCTTTCTTTGCATCAAAACCATCCGGTGCATTCTTCAATTCCTCCTCTGTTACTAACACGGGTCGTATCGCAGCATGTGGACAGACCATGGCACAGTGGTTACATTGAATACAATTATCAATTAGCCATTCTGGGATGTTAATTGCCACCCCTCGTTTCTCATATTTTGCCGTGCCGGTTGGGAAAAAACCAGCAGGAGTAAATGCGCTTACAGGGAGTTTATCACCCTGCACAGCAAGCATTGGTTTCATAACGTTTTTTACGAAGTCAGGTTCATCTCTTTCCTCTGGTTTTTCAGGAGACAGTTGCATCCATGATTGAGGATAGATAATTTCTTCTATCTCATCAAGAGATGCATCTACTGCTTTCCAATTCATCTCTACAACATCTTTTCCTTTTTTACCATAGGTTTTTTCGATTGCTTTTTTTAGATAAATGATTGCTGTATCTACAGGGATGACGTTGGCCAGTTTGAAGAACACGGTTTGCATAACCATGTTAATACGACCGCCGAGCCCAATTTCTTCAGCAATCTTTACCGCATCAATCGTGTAAAACTTGAGTTTCTTTTCTGCAATCGTACGTTTTAATGAGTTAGGTAGATATTTTTCCATCTCCTCAAGCGTCCATGGTGCATTGAGGACAAATGTACCTTCCTCTTTTATCCCTTCTAAGAGATCATACTTGTCAACATACGAAGGATTATGACAGGCGATATAATCTGCCCTGTTGATAAGATAGGTTGATTGTATAGGAACCTTACCAAAACGAAGGTGGGATATGGTAACACCACCAGATTTCTTAGAGTCATACGCAAAATATCCCTGCACATACATATCAGTGTTGTCTCCGATGATTTTAATTGCATCTTTGTTGGCACCTACTGTTCCATCTCCCCCTAAACCCCAAAATTTGCATTGCACAAGACCCTTAGGGGATGCATCAATAGGATCGCCCAGAGGTAGTGATGTAAAGGTTACATCATCGATTATACCAACGGTGAAATTGTTTTTCGGCTCATTCATTTTAAGGTTATCAAATACGGCTTTGGCCATTGTAGGAGTAAAATCTTTTGAGCCAAGACCATAGCGGCCGCCAACGATGAGCATATTCTTATGTTTGTTTTGGTAAACCGCAGATACATCAAGATAGAGTGGTTCACCAAAGGCACCGTTCTCTTTTGTTCTATCCAGCACTGCAATGCGTTTTACTGTTTCAGGAACCACTTTGAGGAAATGTTCTGCTGAAAACGGACGGAATAATCTGACTTTGATAAGACCTACTTTTTCACCTTTTTTATTTAAATAATGAACTGTTTCTTCTGCAGCCTCAGCACCGGAACCCATCATAATGATTATGCGTTCGGCATCAGGATCACCAATATAGTCAAAGAGGCGATAGTTTCTCCCTGTAAGCTTACTGACTTTTTCCATCTCTTCTTCGACGATCTTAGGAACAACCTGGTAGAATTTATTGGCCGCTTCGTTAACCTGGAAATAAATATCTGGATTCTGTGCAGTTCCTCTGAGATGTGGTTTTTCAGGATTCAATGCCCGTTCTCGATGCCTCTTAATGTCTTCCCAATCTACTAGTGGTGGGATATCATCATAATCCAGCATCTCAATTTTTTGGATTTCATGAGAGCTTCGGAATCCATCGAAAAACGAAATAAAAGGAATGCTCGCACGCAGTGTAGAAAGATGAGCCACGAGTGCAAGATCCATGATTTCCTGGATAGAGCCAGATGCAATCATAGCGAACCCTGTCGCTCGGGCAGCCATAACGTCCTGGTGATCACCAAATATAGATAGCGCCTGACCAGCAATCGCACGAGCAGAAACATGAAAAACAGTTGGCATGATCTCTCCAGCGATCTTATACATATTGGGAATCATGAGTAGCAGCCCTTGTGATGCCGTGAATGTTGAACAAAAGGCACCAGTGCTCAGAGCGCCGTGAATAGCTCCTGCAGCACCGCCCTCAGACTGCATTTCAGAAACTTTCAACTGCTGACCGAAGATGTTTTTTCTTCCTTGTGCTGACCATGCATCTACCATTTCTCCCATTGAAGAAGATGGCGTGATAGGATAGATAGCAGCTACATCGCTAAATGCATAGGCAACATGCGCTGCAGCGGTATTACCATCTATAGATTTCCAAATTTTTTGTTTTGTACTTCCCACTATTAACACCCCAAATCAATTTTTTGTGAAACCATTATTTTACTCTATGCCCACCTCCATCTACAGAATATTTTCTTCTATAACATAGATGGGCAAGTACCAGGTATAAAGGTCCCATACATAAATATTTGGTATACCTATAGAGGATAATCCTGTTGATGCTTTGATTACACAATAATTCTATATAACCTCTCATCCGATTGGGGTTGGTATAAAACATAACAATTAAATAAGGAATATTAATACCACAACAACAGGGTGAGCAGTTAAAATGGATATCTCTAATGTACTAATACCAACAGGAGGCATAGTAGCTCTGCTTTTTGCAACATTTCTGTTCTTTAAGGTTAGAAGGCAAAGCCCCGGAAACGAAAAGATGCAAGAGTTAAGCAATGCCATTCGTGATGGAGCAATGGCGTTTTTAAAAAGTGAATATAAAGTTCTTATTGTATTTGTTGTAGTTGTGGCATCGCTTTTATTTGCTGCGTATTTTATTGAAGGAAGTAATATACATTGGGGTACGTCATTAGCATTTGTCATTGGAGCAATATTTTCTGCTGTTGCGGGAAACATTGGAATGCGTGTGGCTACAATGGCCAATGCAAGAACTGCTGAAGGTACAAAAAAGAGCCTGAGTAAAGGTTTAACAATAGCATTTTCAAGCGGCGGAGTTATGGGAATGTGTGTTGTTGGACTAGGGATTCTTGGAGTATTTAGTTTATTTATATTTTTTAGTAGCTATGTTGGTCTTGAACTTTTTACAACAACCAACATTTTATTTGGTTTTGGATTTGGTGCATCATCAATAGCACTTTTTGCTCGTGTTGGTGGCGGAATATATACAAAATCAGCAGATGTTGGAGCTGATCTTGTTGGAAAAGTAGAAGCAGGAATCCCTGAAGATGATCCTCGAAATCCAGCAGTGATTGCTGATCAAGTAGGGGACAATGTTGGGGACGTTGCGGGAATGGGTGCTGATCTTTTTGAGTCATACGTTGATTCGATTATTGCTACAATGGCACTCGCAGCAATAATAGTGACATTTTTTAGTATTGAAACAACAACTATTGGGGCAAATAAAATTATTCCCTGGCTCCTTGAAACCCCTGATCAAAGTGTTATACTCAACTATGTTATGCTCCCATTAATTGTTGCAGGAATGGGAATAATAGCTTCAGTCATAGGGACATTAGTTGTAATTTTAGGCGGAGGTAAAAACATTTATGGGGCATTAAGAAACTCTTTATTTATTGCTACAATTTTAACTGCAATACTTGGCGGAGTTGCAACATGGTATTTTATAGGACGATTAGAACCATTTTATGCAATGTTTGCTGGACTTATAGGGGGAATAGTTATTGGCCTTTCAACAGAATACTTCACATCAGAAAAACGAAAACCTGCACAAGGAATTGCTGATGCTTCAAAAACTGGGCCAGCAACGGTAATAATTCAAGGAATGCAAGTTGGCATGATAAGTACCATAATACCAATTATTGCTGTTGTTGCTGCAATGATGACGGCTTATCTATTATCGGGATTCTATGGTGTTGCGTTATCTGCTGTTGGGATGTTAAGCATCCTTGGTGTATCTCTTGCAACTGATTGCTATGGGCCTGTTGCAGATAATGCACAAGGTATATCTGAGATGGCTGGAATGGGAAGTGAAGTAAGGGAGAGAACTGAGCAACTTGATGCAGTTGGTAATACAACAGCTGCTATGGGGAAAGGATTTGCAATTGGTTCTGCAGCTATTACTTCGTTGGCATTAATATTTACATATATGTTAACAGCAAATATTCTTTTAGAAGGTAAAGGGCTACCGCCTCTTATCCTTGAATTAAGTGATCCTTATCTTGTATCGGGGCTTTTTATTGGTGCTATGCTACCATTTGTATTTGCTGCACTTACGATGGGTGCAGTTGGAAAAGCAGCGTATGCAATGGTTGAAGAAGTTCGCTATCAATTTAAAAAATTCAAACTATTGGAAAGTGATAAGAATAAGCCAGATTATGAGAGATGTGTTAGAATAAGTACTAATAGGGCTTTGAAAGCGATGATGCTGCCTAGTTTATTGGCAGTAGTTACTCCAGTTGTTGTTGGAATTATATTGAAACCAACCGGGCTTGGGGGTCTTTTAATGGGCTCTATTGCCACTGGTTTTCTTTTAGCAGTATTTCTTTCAAACTCTGGTGGCGCATGGGATAATGCAAAAAAATACATAGAATCAGGTAATCTTGGCGGTAAGGGATCTGATGCTCACAAGGCAACTATTATTGGTGACACAGTTGGTGATCCTTGTAAGGATACTTCAGGGCCATCACTTAACATTCTTATCAAGTTGATGTCTATTGTATCACTGGTGTTTTTGCCACTGATTATTGCATTCAACTTATAAATATAAAGGAGGTTTAGAAATATATGAAAAAAGAATTTGAAGAAGGGGATATAAAAATCACTGTAGACTATGACAAATGCACAGGTGCTGGAGAGTGTGTTACTGCTTGTCCAGTAGAGATATTTGAATTAGTCGACGGAAAGGCAGTAGTAAAAGATGTGGGTGAGTGTATTGAGTGCTGTGCATGTGTAAGTGCATGTCCACAAGAAGCTATTGAACACAGCAGTTGTTGAACGTGAAACTATTTATACCCCCGTTTTTGAAGTTCTCCAGTAGAACCTGCTAGAAGATGCGATAAAATCTCAAGATAAACTGAGACGATGAGCCTCAACCGGAAGGATATACTAACGTGGAAATGAAATCAGTACAGTAACACTGTGTTCACAAAATTAAACATATTGCTAAATGTTCACCGAAAATAATTTAAGAGAGGACATAATTAAAATGTTAGGGAAAAATATGAAGATGTATATTAAATCTATAATATGTATAATTATTGTAAGTCTTTTTATTGCTTCTAGTGCAACGGGAATTGAAGTTAAATCAAAAAAACAAACAAGTTATCTTTCTGATTTCGATCCTTTGGTAGATGTTGAAGTAACTGTAGAAATCCAAAAGATACGAGCATTTGATATGTTAGATATACAAGTACCAAGTAGAGAATATATCGATCGAACTAGTGATCCTGATTTATATCAAGACTTTTGCACTTTTTTGATTCACAGATATGTAAATAGAGAGTTAGATCATTCCATCCTCTGGATGGGATGATGCTATTTACGCAGAAGATAGATAGCTTTGGCAATACATTAGACGCCTATAGGGGCTGTT
>JAUWBM010000107.1 GCA_030601705.1 Thermoplasmatota archaeon | reverse complement strand
AAAGCACCTAAAAATCAACGTGCTGTTTGGGTTTGGTTAGATACTCCAAGTATGGTTGATGAATGGAAGAAGATGGCTAAAGAGTCAAATGTGTCAACTTCTACTTTTGTAAAAGAAATTGTTGAAAAACATCTTGCATCTCAAGGAGCTATAACGACCAGAGGTACGATTGAAGAGCAGTTAAAAGAGGCAGTTCAGCAGGTAGGAGAACTAAGAACAGAAAATATTGAACTTAACAAGAAACTGGAAAGAATGAATACTTTACTCGATAAATATGAAGAGCAAATCAAGGACTTGCAAAATGACAGGTTCCTTAACGATGAATTCAATGGAATTCGTGATTTCAGAGAGGAGCTTGTTGGTTTATTAAAAGATAAACATCAGATAAAAGAAGAGAAAATCCTTGATTTATTGCATATTGAACCGAGTGATAGTAAAGGCATCAAGGCAATCGGTAAGCAGATTGAGATACTACTTGAATATGGTTTGATTAAACGGTATAAGGGAGGGTATCTGTGGAAAGGTTAAATGATTCGGATATATTCAATAAATATCTTGAGGATTTGGAATTACAGGGTAGTACAAAGAAGACCATAGAGAACTATGGTTCAGCTGTAAAGGTCTATGTTGATTGGCTTCATAGTAAGAAACTTACTATTTTAGATATTTGCGATATGGACAATAAGGATATTATTGAAGATTTTCTTAAATATCTTCGAAAAGAAAGAAAAAAGATAAATGGTGACAATATCTCTTTTGCAAGAATCAAAGTTATTTTTAGTGCTTTGAATAATCTTTACGGATATCTTGAATACAATGGGTATGTTAAGAAAAACATTATTTTAATTGTCAGGAAAAGATATCTTAAACAGTACAAGAAGGGTTATGAACCTGCAGTTAGAAAGGCTATAGATGTTGAAGAGATGTCGAGATACTTGAATAGTATTCCAAATCCTAGGGATAAAGCAATTAATTTATTGTCTGTCAAAACGGGAATTAGAAGGGAGAATTTAAGAAGGATTAATTGCGACGACATTGACTGGGATAAAATGAAAATTACAATTAAATCTCGTTTATCGAAAAAGAGAACTTTTCCATATGTGTTTTTTGATGATGAATGTAAGCGGGTGTTGAAGTATTGGGAAAAACGAAGGGAAATGATAGCTCAGCCTGATGAAAAAGCCTTTTTTGTAGGCGATTATGGACGGCGGATTAGTAAAAATTCATGTTATGATGCTGTTGTCAAATGGTCGACAAGATTTGGTTTACATAACCCTAAATCTGATAGATTGGAAGACCATTTCTCTCACCATAACCTGAGACATTGTTTTACAACGTATCTGCGTAGAAATGGGATGAAACGAGAATATAGAAAGGAACTTCGTGGAGATAAAAGAGCTGAAGTAATGGACTTGTATGACCATATTGAGGAAAAGGAGTTGAGAAGAGAGTATCTTGCTGCAATACCAAAGTTTGATGTTTATTGATTGTTTAGAAATGCTCTCTTCGGGAAGGGAACTGCAATTTACCAGTAAAAAATAATTTTCAACAGGTTTTTTCATCTAATGAATTTCTATATCACCAACACAACCAAATATGTATGTAAAGAGACCTAGTCCTACTTCATACATACGTCCTAGGTATGCTGAATCCTTAAATGTAACCCATTTAAACCAATATACTTCACGATACGGCTCTGAGGAAATGTTATACCAGACAACAAGACGATATGCAAAAAAAGTATTATGGTTTCCTTTACGTAGTTTATAAAAAAGCCAAGCTCTCATATACACACGGTCAAAATCTAGATTGTTTTCCTTAAAATCTGACTCAGAATCTGCAATCTCCCCTATTGCTGATGGAATCATGGTTATAAACAACAAAGATACAAGAATTGCAAGTATTTTCCTATTCATTTTATACCTCCCATATTAATTTATCAATAATTTTGCAACTATTCTATTTCCAATCCGCCTTCGAAGAATCCAAATACAAATATGAATAAACCAAGTCCAACTTCATACATTCGTCCCATATAAGCAGAAAACACTAGTGTTACCCAATCAAGTATTATCAATTGCACACCCTCTTCTGTTGGATAATATAACCAAATTGCGAAATATAAATTTGGTTCTGAATTAAAAGGTGGGTCAAAAAGTAATCCTCTGCAAAAATATCTTCCAATATCTAAACAAGGTTCTGTGTCTTCTGACTCGGAGTTTACTCCAATTACAGATGGAATAGTAGCTATAAACAGCATAGATATGAGAATAGCGAGTATTTTTCTTCTCATTTTCTATCACACTCCCGTTGGTATATCATATGGTTCTTGTGCAGGATTTCTATCAAGATTAATCCAATTAGTAGGAAATCTTTCTATTAGTTCACCAAATCGGAATAATATTCGTCCTGTAGGACAAATAAGCCCAGGTATAATATAAGATTGTAATCTTGTTTCATCCCAGTAATTCCCGTTCCAATAAATTTTCGGTAAAAATGGCTCAATTCCATCAAAAAGTACAACAGTTATAATCCAACTTAATGGATGTATGAAATATGCATTTTTCTTTTCATTTCCTATAAAGTTATTCTGGATTATTTTGTCATTAAGTGAATTTCCAAAATAAAAAATCCCAACCCATCCATTGAATGAGATATTATTTCGGATAATAACACTATTGGAAGCAAAACCATCTACAAGTATTCCACAATACTTATTGTTAGTTATAATATTTCCATTGATGTAACTGTCTATAGTAAGAGCAAACATAATACCATTACTACAATGTGTTATTCTGTTCCCAATTATTTCATTGTTTTTTGAATAAAATACTGTTATACCATTTCCGATTTTAGCATCTGAGATTATGTTTTTGTAAATTGTAGTATTATTGCTATTTTCAATATCAACTCCAGATGTGAACTCCCCATTAACTATATTGTTTGTGATGTTGTTATATGCTGTTTCACTTATGTAAATTCCAAACGTTGTATTACCAGTAATAAGATTATCGTAGATGATATTGTTATCTGATTGAATTATCATTACATGAGTTACATTTCCATACTGCTGAAATTTATAATTATGTAGATTAAAACCACTAACATCAACACCATCAGCAGATAGGACTATAGCACTTTCTCCTCCTCCATCAATAATAGTTGTTTCCTTATTTTCACCTTTTAAAGTTATTGATTTATCTACAATTAGGTTTTCAATATACGGTGATGAATCATCGTAAACAAACACTGTATCTCCATCTTCTGCATCATCAATTGCATCTTGTATCTTTGAATAATTACCTGTTCCGTTACCTCCAACATAGAGGGTATTTCCAGATGAAAGCAGCATTGAAGTGCTCTCTACACCTACATTTCCAGAAACAGGCAAAACAGTTGCAACCAACAGCATACATACAAATATTCCAATTAGTTTCTTTTTCATTCTTCTTTCCTCCCATTATATGTCATATGGTTCTGTTGCAGGTCGCCAGTCAATATTTAATCTAGGAGGAAACTCAAAAATTGGTCCAACTGAATTAATCATAACTGGTTTAGTGCTATCTGATGGCTGAAAACGCCGTGGGCTCCAGTAGTTACCTCTCCAATATTGCCACCAGCACATATAAAAATTTGCATGCTCATAATTATTAGGTCCGTTATCGATAAAATTATTCTTTGTAATGATATTTACATTTCCACCAATAACATCTATACCTCGCCAACTATTATTTTGAAGTAAGTTACCAGTGATTTTATTAAAACCACAGTGTATAGTCAAACCATCGACATTATTTTTTGCAATATTGTCTTTTATTACATTACGGGAGCCATCAACTACAGAAATACCGTGCTTATTGTTTATTGCGATATTTCCAATTACTGAACAATTTATATTGCCGTATATAATCAGACCATTAAGACTATTATTTTCGAAACGATTGTAAGATATGATATTGTCTCTTGGATAGGGCTTTTCATTGCGAACTCCTGCTTGAAGTTGTATACCACGTATATTGTTATAGATATTACAATCGTGAATGTAATTCTGCGAGGAAGTAACCATTATCCCTGCAAAATGACCGCTGTTTTGAACGGTAAAACCACTAAATTCAACTCCATCAGCCCTGATTTCAACAACATGCCTCTTAAGTTTATTAGCATCGATAACAGTTGTATCTTTATCTTCCCCCATCAATTTTATTGATTTATTCTCTCCTACAAAGATAATCTCGTAGTATGGTGATGAATCATCATATACAAAAACAGTATCTCCATCGGATGAATCCTCTATTGCCTCTTGAATAGATGTATAGTTACCAGGACCACTACCTCCAACATAGAGTGTATTTCCAGATGAAAGACGAATCGTAGTTCTCTCTATATCTACATTTCCTGATACAGGTAAAACAGTAGTTCCAATCAACAGCGTACAAACAAGGATAACAACAATTCTCTTTTTCATGTTTTATACCTCCCGTAAATGCCATACTATAGCACGGTTAATACATCTGAATAATCTTATATAAATCTTTGTAACAGATAAGACTTTGGTACTAAATAATAATTTTCAACAGGGTTTTTTTCTAATTCCTGATTCTCTTAATCTACGTCAGTCCTAGCAGATACCGTAGTGTTGGAAACGCATGTGGAAACCGTTCTAAAAACCAATGAATCCACGGGAAGGTTGTGGATTGCTTACTCTTTGGCATAGTGACTTTTAATGTTCCCCACTCGCTCTCAGCACCATGTATATCCTTTGCTTTTGCTTTAATAGTATAAGTCCCCTCATCAGACCATGTATAACTACGTGTTACTTCTTCACCAGATTCAAAAGGTCCAAACCAATCTTCATAAGTCCCATCGCCCCATTCAATGTAGTAAGATACATTGTCACCATCTGGGTCTGTCGATTTGAACGTATAATTCCAAGGTTCTCCTTGTTTTGGCAATGGTCTTGACACTGGTTTTACAGTTGGACCATCTATGTCTGGTGCACTTGGTGGTTGATTATCCATCAAGATAAAGTCGTGGGTTGTGTTCTCGTCGATGCTTAATAACACCCACTCTGTCCTGTATCCTTCCTTAGAACAAGTGGCATTCTTTATACAATAGCAGATTGGAATGTTCGTAACATGATAATACCCAGAAGAATCGGTATAATTCTCTTCATATGTCTCATGGAAGTATACACGTACTAGTGCTCCCTCAATGGGGTTCATAGAAGTATTGTTGACATAGCCAGATAATGTGCCGTCATTGAAAGTGGTTCTAGATGTAGCTACATCTATCTTTCCAGTTGAAGGAATAACACTAATTTCACTCTGACTACTTGGTGTGGAAGAGGATTGTTGACTATTACTCTGACTGCGAGAATAGGATTTAATATCTGAGCCATTTACTAATACACTAGCTACATTTCCTGCTTCGTCATAGCAATAGAACCAGAAGGTAGCGCTCTTGAACGCAGGGGACCATTCGATGATAAACTCGTAGGTTGGTCCTGCACCTGTAATAACTTCGTGAAGTCCATCGTTGATAAACATCTCCATTCTGTCTGTACTACTACATGCATCCGTAGCATTCGCAAGGAATGTAACATACCATTTACCGCATTCTTTAAATGCCTCCCATACAGGGTCTCCAATATCAGGTGGCAGTTGGTCAATATCAATACTAACTGATTTTGTCTCTTCCTGATTCCCAGCGTAATCAACTGAATAAAACTCAATCCGACCTATTAAACAGTCATAATCTAATATAAAAATTAGAAAATCTCCAGTGTGATTCTTCCATTCACCCCCAGGTATTTTGTAATATATTGCTTTCACTCCAGATATATCATCTGTAGCATTCAATGTCACATTAACATCATTTACATACCAACCGTTTTCACCATCAGGTTCTGGAGGGTCAAGTGTACAAGTTGTAACTGGTGGTGTGGTATCATCATTGAATACTCCAATTCCAGATATTGGAATAATAATCGTTCCAACAAACAACAGCATTACAACCAGGGCGATGCCTTTCTTCAACATATATTTCCTCCCGTAATGTATTCCAATGCATGTCAAGTATTTAGATTTTATCCCTGATTTGACGATAAAACAACATATTACCGTCCCAGATGTAACAAAACAACAGATAAATAAAAATATTACCTCTGCATTATAAATCATGGGGGAAAGCAAAATGAGAAAGATAATTGCCCTTGGAATAATGCTATTATTTCTTGGGATGACTATATCTTCATCAACTGGTACAATAAATGAAAAGAAAAAAGAATATGATGAATCAATATTTGATAACTGTCAATTGGGCAATGATTTTGTTCATATGATTTGTTTTATTGAAAGTAATGATGTGCAACACAAACAACTCCGACATAGTGCCCTTTACTTACCATATCCAATTTGTTTTGGTATTGGTGTTTTTTCGATAGACTTGATTGGAGAAGATAATGAAGAGAGAATTAAAATTACAAATCTAATTGGCACGAAATCATACACAGTAGATGTAAATGTATTGGTAAGAGGATTTATAGGACGTATAAATCCAAGTGGAAGTGTTTCTGGAGGTTTTTTGAAAGGTTTTGCTCTTATTACACATATTTCAATATTGTTATAAAATAAGAAAATGGATTGGCACACATCAAAAGAACCATATGACATAGGAGTGTGAAATGAAGAAACTATTAGCAGTTGCCGTTATTCTCTTATTCCTTAGTGTGAGTGTTATCCCATCAACTGGCACTACAGATGTAAAACAGATTACTGTGCCGACTGCAAATGGGAATACATTGTATGTGGGTGGTAGTGGACCGAATAACTATACGAAGATTCAGAATGCAATAGATGAAGCGAGTAACGGGGATATAGTATTTGTGTATGATGATTCATCGCCTTATTATGAGAACCTTCAAATTAAAAGAGGTATTAATTTGATTGGCGAGGATAAAGACACTACAATAATTGACGCTGGTGGTAGTGGAGATGTCATTCGCCTAGATGAAAGTGCCACTTGCGTGACTATCAGTGGATTTACAATACAAAACAGTGGAAATAATTTGTGGGATGATGCAGGGATAGACATCCATTCCGAAGGCAATATCATCAGTGGGAACATTATCACGAATAATAGCTGTCATGGTATCTATTGTTGTAATGATATTGAGGATTATTATTTTGGGTGGAATACCATTTCAGAAAATATTGTCACAAACAACAAATTGGGCATCACTTTTGATTTTTTGTATAATAACGAGGTCTATAAGAATTACGTATCAGATAATAAGGAGACTGGCATCTTTGTCGGTTCGAGTGAGCTTCCATGCAGTGAAATGCTTCCGTCATTGAGTTGGAAACCCTTAATTTTAGACGAGTATTATAATAACATTTATAGTAACACAATTACTAATAACAGTGGATATGGCATTGATATAAGTCCTGCATTTTATACCAATGTTTTCGAGAACAATATAACAAACAATAAGAATGGAATCCGATTAGCTGCTCCTTACATGACTGCATGTAACCAAAACAACATCTATCAAAACAATATATTACACAATGAAAAAGGGATTGCAATTTCGGTAGAAGATTACGCTAGTACGAAAGATAACAAAATCTATCATAACAACTTCATTGACAACAGCCAACATGCATATGATGAGGGCTCGAATAAGTGGTTCGAGTTCGATTTCTTTAAAAGTAAAGGGAACTATTGGGACGACTGGGTAGGTCTAAGATATAAATGGTCACGTTTCTTCCCTTTTTTACATCCATATAGAATCGTTGGTTCCAGATTCAAATTTGACTGGTTCCCCGCTTACGAACCATATGACATAGAGGTGTGAAATGAAGAAACTACTTGCAGTTGGAGTGATAGTTCTTTTCCTTGGTATGAGTGTTATTCCATCAACGGGTACAATAGATGTAAAACAGATTTCTATGCCTACTTCTTCGGGTAATACCTTGTATGTAGGTGGGAATGGAACAGGTAACTATAGCAAGATTCAGGATGCAATTGACAATGCAAGTGATGGTGATACGGTTTTTGTATATAATGGGACATATCAACAAGAAAGAATTAGAATAAATAAAGCTATAAATTTGATTGGTGAGGATAAAAATACAACAATTATTGATGGGGAATATAGTGATGTTATTTTTCGAGTAACATCCTCAGATATAACTGTTCGTGGATTTACATTACAGAATTGTTATGAAGATGGTTTTGGTAAAGCATTTTGGATCTGGAATAAATCAAGCATTATTAATAATATCTATATAGCAGATTGCATTATCAAAAACTGTGATGGAGGTATAGACTATACCAATATTGCTAAAATT
>JAUWBM010000137.1 GCA_030601705.1 Thermoplasmatota archaeon | reverse complement strand
AGATAACTTCTCTTTAAAAATTTCTATTACTTCACGTATTTCTTTTTCATCCATATTTCGAACAATATCTAGAAACTTTTGAATCAATATTTTTTCATCATCTCTCTTTGGAATAAGTAGCTCTATTTCTTCTCCTTTTCCGACATAATCACAAGTAAACTCCTTACTTTCTTCATCTATCGCCCTGCTACTTCTAACGGTGAATAGTGGTGATGTTTTAGAAATAGTAGATGACTTGGTGGTTTGATAACCAACTACACCTGTAAAAGACACCAGAACAAGTATTACAACTGCTATGATACTACCGAGGAGTATCTTATTGTTCATTCTCTATCACACTCCTATGTTATAAGGTTCTTGTGCAGGATGCCAATCAAACATAATCCAAGGTAACATTCCCCAAGTTAATATCCCAACGATAGGCATTGGATAAGTTCTGGCTTTTCCCCAATAATTATAATTCCAACTATTTGAAAGCATTGTACGAAAAGGCATAGGTAGAAAGCTTGAAATGAAAGTTGACCAAAATGTTGAGGGGCTATTAATAATATTATTATAATTAACAACAGTAGCAAAGGAGAACCAATTATTTATTCCTATCTCGTTGTTTGAAAAATTGTTATAAATGATGTTGATTTCATATGATTTATCACAAAAAAAGCCCTCATCGTTGTCGTGAATATAATTTGAGGAAATATTGACAAAACTTGATTCACCAATATCTATTCCACCAAAATGATTGAAGATTTCATTGTTGGAAATGTTTATACAATTAGAATCTTCCATCGTAATACCATCTGCACCACTTCGTATTATATTATGATGTATTTCTATGAATTCAGAATTAATAATTAAAATATTATCATAAGAATGGGGTTTCAGATAAGTATAACAAATCTCAATATTTTTGGAATCATGTACAGAAATACCTGAATCCCTCCCATTATCACTGATAATTGAAAATTTAGTTATTAATACTCCATCGCTAATAACTTCAATTATAATCCTCTGATTTGAACCATCAATAACTGTTGTATTTCTATCTTCACCAATAAGGTTTATTGATACATCGATTACTAACTTTTCTTTATACGGTGACGAATCATCATAAACGAACACCGTGTCCCCATCAGTGGCGTTATCAATTGCATCCTGAATCTTTGTGTAATTGCCTTCTCCACTGCCACCGACATACAACGTATCCCCTTTTGCAGTAGGCATAGTTATCTGCCTTACATCTGTAGTGCCAGTTGATGGGATAACACTCACACTAAGGAATAAGAGGACAACAGCCATTGCAAAGGATTTCTCGATTTTCACATTATTTCCTCCCAAATGCATTAATAAGTTACCCAAATATCTCCAGCTTTACATATAGCAAATACTCGTTGTGAAGCATTATTAAAGAGCAAAGATTTTCCTCCCCAGAAGAAGATGCCTTTAGCCTCCTCCATTTGTATTTTAATGTTCTCCAGACTGAAATGAAAGGCAAATTTAGGCGGAAATATCAAGACATGTATCGTCTCTCCCTCTTCATCTTGAGCTTGAATAGTAACCTCTTTTTTATGGATATACGTTAATCCAAATAACCACAAACCTGTTGTAGATACAGTATTGCATTTACCTACTATAAGGACAACACTATCTGAATAATGGTCCGTATCTGCCTGAGCAATAGGAATTGTTACTAGCATCAGGAGGCAGATAACACCGACTGCCAAACCTTTCCTAAACTTATGTTTCATTAATTATACATCCCTGTATTATTCTCATAGATGACATAATATAAAAATCTTTGTAACAGATAAGGCTTTTGCACTAAATAATAATTTTCAACAGGGTTTTTTTATCTATAATAATCCAAGCATATACCTCAATATCGGAAACGCATTTGGAAATCTATCTAACAGTCGCTCTAAAAAATCAAAGTTAAATGTGAATGGTTTGTTTTTCGGCATTGTAACTTCTAGTGTTGCCTCTGGACCTTCGGCACCATATACATCTTGGGCTTTAGCGGTGATATTATAGGTTCCTTTCTCACTCCAGGTGTGTTTTACCTTTACCTCCGTACCAGAGGCATGAAAGTCAGTCCACTCTGTATTGGTGTCTCCCCAGTCAACATAAAAGCAGACATCATGCCCATCAGGATCTACTGCATTGAATGTGTACTCATATTTCTTTCCTGGTTTTCCACTTGTAGATCCATCGATTATTGGTGCTTCAGGTGGTAGATTTTTACTCCATGGTTCCATCAATGGATAACGGTCCTCGTTGTCACCACCAGGAATGGGATAGGGTGTATCACCAATTCCATCACCATTTGTATCTGTCCCGTTGTAGTCATCCCAGTAGTTACCTTCAAGGAGATGGCCATTGTGCCATGTATTACTGTTTTCATCATAGGCATTCTGAATGTTGCCTAGAAAATTGTTGTGATAGATGCTATTGCTGTTACAGTTGCAACATATCATAATGCCATATTTTTGGTTATTTGTTATTGTGTTTTCAATGATTTTGTTATACATATGTTGCCAGCTCATTTTGATGCCATAATATTTATTTTTTGAGATTGTGTTATTTATGATATTGTTGTGGTTACAAGGGCCAGGTCCCGATTGACTCCAGTGCAGACCAATGCCATCATGGTTATACTGGATAATATTATTAGATATGGTATTGTAGGAAGAATTAGCCATATGAATTCCATCGAGGCTGTTGTTAGTAATTATGTTGTCAGAAATAACAGTGTCTGATGATAATAGTCTAATTCCATATCTGCCATTCCGAGTGGTAAATCCACTGATTCTGACATTATTAACATTAATCCAAACAACGTCATCCTCTTCACCACAATCAATAATCGTAGTGTTTTTATCTCCTCCAATTAAATTAATTGATTTATCCACAACCACATTCTCATAATACGGTGAACTATCATCATAAACATAAACAGTATCCCCATCACTTGCATCATCTATAGCATCCTGTATCTTCGTATAGTTACCTGTTCCATTACCACCTACATACAAGATATTACCAGAAGACAAGGATTTTATAGATTGTTTCTCTAAATATAATCCAGTTGAAGAAGATATAGTCATCCCAAGAAATAATAGCATTATTCCCAGGGTGATTATCTTTCTCATTTAGCTTTTCCCCCATATTAATAATGCAGAACTGATATATTTGTTTATCTATGACAGTTTGTTTTTATACCTTCACTCAAAAATCGTGCTACTCTTTATCAAATTTATATTGTTTCCAAAAATTATGAAATATCATTATTATAAATATCACCGCAAATATAGAACAAACATAAGCTAAATACAAAATTTCAACCTTTTTAAGTATATATGCAAAAGAAAAACATGCAAAACCACCGGCAACCGCTAAAGCAAAATATGCCCAAATTGTTGATCCATCTATCTTTAATTCAGTTTTCCTAAATTTTTTATCTACCTTAATTTCTATTTTCTTTAATTTTGCCATTAAATCTTTGTGTGTAACATTTCTTTTCCTCAATCCACCACCAAGTAAAAGATATTGTGTTTTGCTTTATAACCCTACTTTTACCATGTTACATAGTGAGTACACGTTGAAAAATGCCATCCCTAAGCAATATACACAAATGGGTTTTAATATGAAATATTAGGTTATTTAAAATTATATGCGCCTATCAGAGTATTTGTTGGTATATGTCTAAGTGCCACATTACCGTTACAGTTAATTACAACATCTCCTTCTTTGATAGGTCCAGATGGGAGCACTGCGTTTCCCGAACATATTTCATTATCTTTCCAGCTCAAATTAGTATTATATATTTTTTGAACAGTTAGGGTTCTAGTGTTTTTATCCATTGAAAATAAAACTGGAAGTTTTTCTTCTCTTTTTGCATCTGTCCGTTCAAAAATAACATAAGAAAGAAAGAGGCAAAACAATCCAGTTATGAAAAGTTGAATATGATAAATCCAAATAGCATTAAACCAACAAATTATCCAAGCGTATCCAAATAATTTTTCTATTGGCAATATCTTTTTTTGGATTGATTTTAATTTTTCAATTATATCTATGTCCAAGAGTGCCAATCCCTCCTAATCTACCAATTTCCCAATAATTGAAATAATTTATTATCTTATAAACCTGTCTTCTCCCATAACTGGAAGTACATTTGTAAAACTACCATTCCCAACCAATATACACGAAAATGCACATAAACGTATATATAAACGAATATCTGTCTTTTGAATGGTATTATATCAAAAACAAAAGAAACCACGCCAGAGATGTGTTTCTGTACGTGTAGAATAAGAATTGTAAAAAGGGGTCAAAGAGGGAAAGAAGACAATGGAAAAGACAATCATCTTCAAAAATGTTTGACCCCCTTAAATAATATTATAGACTTTTGGTTAATAAAGATAACTAATGTTAAATTTTCAAAAGGGTTTTTCATCTACATATGTTGATTGTCTTATGAGAGGCATATTTCTACCTGAAAATTTTTAAGTAATTAGTTGTTAATTATTTTAAATCTAAAGGAGATTGAATTATATGACTAAAGAGAAAAAAGGAAAGGCTGAAGAGACAGCTGAAAAAACAGGTGAATTAGTTGGTAAAGGTGCTAAGAAAGGCTGGGGTGTCGTAAAAGGATTTGGAAAGGGAATGAAAGACGCAGTTGAAGGTAAAAAGAAAAAGAAGTAATTAATTAATCCTAATATTCTAAATAAGGAAAAGATTTGGAAGAGGTAGATTAGTATGAAAAAGAAAATAGTTGTCTTATGTATTGCTATAGGTTTATTTGTAATTGCCTGTGGTTGTATAGAAGAAGAAAAAGTTGAAGTTGGTACTGGTAATGTTGAGTTTCTAGTAACCGATAAAGTAACTGAAGATTTTGATTATGTAAACGTTACATTTTCTGAGATTAGGCTTTTTAAACAAACTGATGATGATAATGATTCGTATATAACAGTTATGTCAGAGTCGAAAACTGTTGATCTTATTTCTTTGAATTTGAGTCATATAAATGAGACACTTGGTGTTATAGAGATAGAAGTTGGTAATTATTCCAAGCTCTGGATCAATGTTACTAGTGCTATTGGTGTGTTAAATGAAACCAAAGAAACTGTAAATATCTCTGTTCCTTCGGGTTGGTTGAAAATTCAACAATTACATTTGTTTAATATTCAGAAGGGCAATAACACGATTACAGTAGACATAGATCTTGAGAATTCTATCCATATGTTTCACGGTGGTGAGGAATACAAATTTATACCTGTTATTAGCAGTCTTGAACATCGTCATGAAAATAAGTTACAGTTCCGTGAACACAACAAGAGTAAAATTAGAAACATGATGGGCAATCGGAAACCAGCGATTGATATTCTTGTAAATGATAGCTTAGTTGAAAAGAATGTCACATTAACTGCTAATGAAACCTATGAGTTTAATGCATCTGGTACACTTGATGTAGATGGTGATGACATGACATTCCTTTGGGATTTTGGCGATGGAACAAATGCTACGGGAGCTGTTGTTACACATAGCTACACTGATGAACAAAAAACATATCAACTATGGCTTACGGTAAGGGACGGTCAAGAGGAAGCCAAATGGCATGTAACAGTAAAAATTAATAGTTAAAAAGGTGAATCGACAAGGTAATTAGTGTTTACGTTGCAAACAACAATCACAGATTCTTCTGGCTAAAAATAAATTGGCAGGAATTACAACATAGAATCAAAAAAAGAGGAGGAGGTGAAGGGAGGAGGAAAGGCAACACCTCCATTTTCCCCATATTTAGATGGGATGCACTCGGATGCTAATAAAAGCGGAAAGAATGTGTAAGTATATAAAAACAAAAATGGGATGAGCGAAAGTATTAGTCGGCTTTGTCTCAAAAGTATTCCTCCTCGACGATTTTTCGTGCCAAGATCATGAGGTTATATACGATGATTTTCAATGCAATTTCTACATGTTGAATGTTTCGTTTTATAGAAGAAACGTAACCTCCAAGCTTTCTTTTCAAAGCT
>JAUWBM010000013.1 GCA_030601705.1 Thermoplasmatota archaeon | reverse complement strand
TTTTATTTTATTTGAATACCCCGCAGCTTGCTGCGGTTGGGATGGAACAACTGCAGAAAGACGTTAAAATCTCTTTTGTATTAGACTAAGTTGATGATAGAATTACAACGTGCAAGTCATTGTGTGTATAAGATTAGATATCATATGGTGATGTGTTTAAAATATCGTAAGAAGTTAATGTACCCTAAAGATAGAATTCAATTTCTTAAGAACATTCTGCTTGAAATCAAAGAGAGATATTGTTTTGAATTTGAAACAATTGGGACAGATGGCGATCATGTACATATATTTGTAGGTGCTGCTCCGAAATACGCACCTTCAAGGATTATGCAGATAATTAAAAGCATAACTGCACGGGACTTGTTTGAGAAATACCCCGAGGTTAAGGAGATACTATGGGGTGGTGAATTTTGGAGTGATGGAGGGTATATTGGGACTGTTGGTGAAGGGGTAACTGGAGATATTATACGTGCCTATATTGAGAAACATGGAACGCCAGAGGAAAAAGAGGGTTACAAACAAATGAAACTATTGGACTTTTAAACTGTTCGGATACCCCGCAGCTTGCTGCGCGGGAGCTTTATTTTATGATAATGCCCAACGGATCCTAATTAATAGATCATAAAAGGGAAGATTTTTCTTCCCCCCCCCCCTTATCTTTTTGCACCATCAAAAACAATATTTTTTTTTGGACTCGTCTCAGAACGAGGTTTTGCAACAAATATTGGAGTAAGACTTGCGGCCTTCACTCAGCACATAATGGAAGTAAAAAAACAGCAAAAATAAGCTTCATTCATTTTTAGTATTAAAAGAAGATTCAGTTTGAATATTTTCCTCTACTGGCTCGCGTATCTCTAATTCCTGTTTAGTAATAGATGAGTAAAAACTTAGTTTTCCATGTTTTTCCTCCTCTTTCAATATTTTGACAATATCAGGTTCATCGCTCATAAGAACCATCCCATAAAACAACTTTTTCCAGAGTCTGCTCTATATGTTTTTGTCTTGAAATACAACAAGTTTTTAGGCTACAACAAACTAGAAAGCTGTTGACATCCATTTATCCCATCCAACCTAGTTATCCAAATAATAGAATCATATCTTTTATATAAAACCATATCGGAAGAATAGGTTCTTAAGGTTTTGTTTTTAAAGAAATAGTTGCTCTGCTCTCGTGGGATGAAGGTTTTGAGGAACGTACATCCATCAGGATGAGTTTATCTAGATTTAAATAGCTAGATAATAGTTCCTCCGCTCTCGACATATAATATTTGTAAGATTGATTATATGTACCTTTTCAAAACACCAGGAATTTCTTCAATAATATCAGTGGCAAGCAAACCATATGATTTTTTATTAAATGCTTCATTGCCCGCTTCACCATTAAGAAAAGCTGCTATTCTTATCGCATTAAATGGCTCTACCCCTTTAGATAACAGCGCTCCTATAATGCCAGCGAGCACGTCACCTGTACCACCGACAGTCATTGATTCATTATGAATTTTATTGAGCTTTACCTCCTTTCCATCACTGAGAATATCAACATGGCCTTTCAGAAAAATTGTCACTCCAAGTTCTCCAGCCCACTCTTTAACGATTCTGATCCTATCATCAACATCTTGGGATAAATCAATCCCGGTTAATTTTTTAAATTCTCCTGTATGTGGCGTAACTATCGTTGTAGAATTTTCTATAATACCTAATTGTTCGCCAACTGGATTTATAGCATCCGCGTCTATAATTAGTGGTTTCTTTTGGTCAATAACAAGTTCTACAATCTTTACTATAGCCTCTTTTGTTTCTTTTGAAACGCCTAAACCAGGGCCAATTACTGCTACATCGCATCTATCGAGAACCTCTTCAATTATTGGAATATCTGCAGAAGTCAAAAAATCAGACTCTAAACTAGTTACAATTAAATTAGGGGAAAACGAAGCAACAGACTGCCAACAACGTTTGGGTGTTGCAATAAATGCAAGATCTGCCCCAGTTCTCAGTGCAGCCATACCAGAAAGCGCAGGAGCTCCCACATAGGGTCCCCCACCAATAATCAATACAGAACCATTATCGCCCTTGTGTGACTCTTTCTTAGGTCTGGGATAGTAAACAGATAATTCTCCTGGACCGACATAATCCACTGCGTCTATAGGAATATTAATGTCAACTATGTGGATATCGCCACTGTTATTTTTATTCATCCCTTCTTTTACATCATGAAAGGTAAGGGTATAATCAGGTTGGACGGCAAGAGTTGTCTCTAGACCTGTTGGAGTATCAACAGAGATAACTTTTTTATTTTTTTGAGAATTAATCTTATTTGCAATTGTATAAAATGGTTCTCTCAGACCACCGGTCAAACCTATTCCTAGCATAGAATCAATAATTACGTCACTTTCTCCGAGTAGATCATCGATTTTATTGAGATGGTCATGAGTATATATTTTTACATCTATGTTCTTTAATTTGTTAAAATTATCTTTTGCAATTTTGGTTTTTATCTCATTTTCTTTTCCAGTCAAAAACACGGCTACCTTACATTTTTTAGCGAGATATCGCGCCGCTACAAACCCATCTCCGCCATTATTGCCCGTACCACAAAAAAGTAGTATATTTGTAGGTTTCAAATTATTGATAACAAATTCCGCAACTCCCTTCCCTGCATTTTCCATAAGCTGAGAAGGCGGTACACCAAAGTACTCAGAATTTTTATCAGCTACTTTTATTTCGTTTCCTGAAATCATACCAAAAATGTTAAACAAGTAATAATCTATATATTTTGAGGTTTATCGAAGAATATTTTTGATATTCCATGAGCCATCGAGGAATATTTAAAATACAGATTATCAACAGAAGAATACCAAAGATATTGTTCGATGCATCTTCGACTGTTATACCATCAGAGCAATAAAAATACCGAGACTTATGACGATTAGCATACCCCATACTTCTTTTTTCCATCTGAATATTTTCATTCCATCCAAAGGACCAAAAGGAAGTAGATTAAAAAAAGCCAGAAATGCGTTAATATAGGCAATAAAAAAAGCAACATATCCTAAGTAACCATCAGAGAAAAGCCATAGCAGGAAAAATATAACTGAAATCATAAGATTCGTAGATGGGCCAGCAGCAGCTATCCTCCCCATTTTCTCTCTACTTGGATTGCCGAATATTTGCACAGCCCCTGGAGCAGCAAACACGATTCCAACAGTAACACCAAGAAACAATGCAAATAAAAGACCTTGCGGATACATTCTAAATTCTGACCAATACCCATACTTTTGTCCCATGTACTTATGGGCAATTTCATGACAAACAAAGGCGGTTGCTATAGCAAGAAAAGAAAGAGGTAAATTCCCAACGACGGCACTGAGATTAGACAACGGAGGGTGTGGTGCAAACGCAAAAGAAAAGGATATTGTAAGCACGACCATAGCAATGAGAATCTGAACTATTTCCCCCTGACTAAATCTCATTCCAGGCTCTAAACTATTATAAGTTCCTGTGCCCCCAAAGGGAATGTCATGGAATGAGTAGTAGGTTTTCCGACCGTTCATTACAAATCGGAGGAGGTAAACCTTTGTTCCTTATCAAAATTTTCCCATAAAGCAAAAACTACTGGTTTATGTTTAAGGGAATCAATACTTCCATCCCCCCCTTCTCAACTATATAAACAAAAAAGACAATATATCTTCAAGATGTGAGGGAATCTACCTAGCCTCTCTTCTTTCAATCCCTCCCATAGTTTCTCATCTTTTCAAAACTTTCAACGAAAAGATTAAAACTTTCGTTTTATTCGTTTTATCGGATGTCTTACTAACTATGAAATAACAAGAGGTTTGACCATGAATGAGAAAGATAAAAAGGAACTTATTGAAGAATTCAAAAAAGCCGATGGTACAGAACGTCTTGATATGTGGGATTATGCATTATCGCAACAAGTTTTATGGGAAAGCATTATCTCTGAAATTCAAAAAATTGCAAAGGAACAAGGTGTAGATAAAGAATTAGAGAAGATGATGGAGAAAGACATGTCTACTTTATAATCTCAGTTATTCGGTAGTTTGTTTATGCTATCCATTTTTACTAGAAAAAGGTAAACGCCAACCACAATTTTTACATCTAATGTGAATCAGCCTTTGCCTCTTCCTAACTACATCACAATGTTAGAAATACTCCTTTAATTTTTTAACTTCAGGGTTCGTTATTCCACATTTTTTTATTGAGAAGATGTATTCCATGATATCAACTTCACTTATCACATTTTCGTATTCTCTAATTAGGATTTCATTAAATTTTTTTACACTTTTAATATCCTTAGCTGAGAAAATGAACATCCAATCATACTTTCCATGAAGATAGGTGCTACATATAATATCTACTCCAATTTCTTTCCCTTTTTTATGCATGGTAAGGTCAATTATCTTATTGACTGTATCACCCAATGGTTGAGGAGATTTTTTGATAAGCATTATGTATCGTTTCAAACCTAGTTTGTCGTCATCGACTACTGCATTGTATCCCCAGATAGTTTTGTTTTTTTCAAGTCTTTTTATGATTCTCCATATCTTCTGTCTGGAAAAACCACATCGTTTCGCGATTTTGTCGATACCTTCTTTCGCATTTTTCTGCATTTCTTTAATAATCTTTTTTTCATCTTCATCAATTTGTTTTCTACTGCTTTTAGGCATAAATATGTCTCCTCCAAACTACAGTTTCATAATAGCCATCCAAACTATCAATAGATATTTATTAATTTCTAAATGCTATATTATACATGTTAGCAGTGAGGTTGTGTTAATCCTGGTAATTTATTATTCATTCACAGAGAACCGCCATGAACATCCGTTAACTCAAGTTTTTCAGGAGTTTTAATCCTCGTCTTCCACCATATGTATGAATATTCGACAGCCAAAGTCACTTCAGCAACATCTTAAAGAGATACATTATATTAGTTTGACTCAATATAATAAGCTGTTTAAAAAGTGAATAAATTCTTAACATCTACTTTGATAAATTAGATATAACAAAAAGTGTATATCCCTCATGAAAGGAGCATATATAGCGATTAGCCGTTCAATAATTAAAAAATATTCCTCGTAAGTTAAAGGAATGATCTGTATATGCTTCGGAATTGTAGAAGGTAGATATATATGATACCTGGAATGCCTGGGAGAATGAATCAACGGCAAATGAATCAAATGATGCGTAGACTCGGGATCAACATAAAAAATATTGATAATGTTGAAAAAGTAATCATTCAAACCGATTCAAAAGAATACGTTTTTGACGATGCTGAAGTAACAATTATGGATGCACAAGGGCAAAAAACCTTTCAAATTTCAGGAGAACCTGTAATCAGGGATAGAGCCGAAGATACTCTAAAGGATGACATTAAACTAGTGGTAGATCAAACAGGGAAATCAGAGAAAGAAGCGCGAAAAGCCCTTGAAGAGGCAAACGGCGATATCGCCGAGGCGATACTAAAACTCAGCGAGTCCTAACTTCTTTTTTAGAGATACTATGAGAGATTGGAAAAATGCATTGAATCTGTCAAACAATGAAGTACGATTACAATTACATGTGATACCAGGTTCTTCTCAACCTGTTTTTCCAGCTGGCTATAGTATATGGCGCAACTCTATTGAAATAAAAGTAAAAGCTGAAGCAAAAGAAAATAAAGCAAATAGCGAAGTGATAGATCAAATTGCAATATATTTCAATATTTCACCAAAAGATATATGTATTATACATGGACAAAAAAGCAGGGAAAAGACAGTTGCAATTAAAAATGTACAAATAGAAGACATATGTAAGAAAATAAAGGGGTCATTACGTGGATTATGAAAAATCCCTGGAAGAGTTAGAAAAGGCTCTCCAAGAACTGAGGGAAGACAACAAAACTGTACCAATAATTGTAGAGGGAGAAAAAGACAGGGATGCATTGCGAAAATTAGATGTAACGGGAGAAATAATCCGTTTCAATGTTGGGATGTCAATTTCCAATTTTTGTGATATGATGGCTCGGAAATACAAAAGCATCATACTACTTACAGATTGGGATAGGACGGGCGGATACCTGTGCGCCATGATAAAGAAAAATCTAGAAAGCCGAGTAATGTGTAATACAAAGTACAGAGAGATATTTGCAAAAAGGTCTACGATCCGTACGATTGAAGGATTACCGGCATGGATCAATACGTTAAAAAAGAAAGCCGAGTAGATTAAAAGGTATACTTTCAATCCTCTTACATAAAATATAAAAAACAAAGATTAAGATGGGGGAACGGTGCAAGATATTCAAAAAAAACTCTTACCTGTTGAGAGAAAAAACTCAACTAGCATGTGTGCATTGTGCAGAGGCACTAAGTTTTTATGTGGTAAATCAAGATGCCCAGTTATTATACGGTACCATTCAAAAATAAAGACAAAACCGTTGATCAGTACATTGAGACTTGGAGGTGCATCACCCCCAAGTGTTTTTGTAGGAAGAATAGGCTATCCTAAGGTATCGGTCGGTCCCATGATACCTCCAGTTATGGGAGATACTTCCATAATTGACACACCAGAACTGTGGTTAGATAAAAGCATTGATGACATCGTTGATTTTCGCTCACAGCTTGTGCGAGGGAAATTTACGGTAGATGTTTCTGATGTTGAAAATCCTCACGAAGTTGTTGAATATACAAGAGAACTTGCACTCTCGAAAAATTCTGTTTTTGCTGAAGCATTATTTGAAAAAAAACCATATGGCAGAATTGCATTTTATGATGAAATACAACCTCACGGTCCCTCAGCACCGTTAAAAAAACTTGATATTACAAATCCAAAATATGACCAGCATATTGAGAAAGCGTTTTATGATACAGACCTCAAATCAAAAGATGCAATTTTAGATGTTTACAAAAGTGGTGTGAAGGTTTCTAAGATCCAGCGTGCGTTTAGCGTTGGAGCTTTTGGTGTTAATAAGTATAGAAAGTTTGTCCCAACACGATGGAGCATTACCGCAGTTGACTCACTCATCGGTAAGGAATTAATGAACAAAACAAAGACATATCCATACATCAACGAATTTAGAATGTACTATCTCAACCAGTTTGATAATCGCTGGATAATACTAATGACACCGACTGAATGGCAGTATGAACTTATTGAGGCGTGGTATCCAAATACCACCTGGAACCCTTATGGTAAAACTATTTCGATCTTTAATAGCTACGAGTTTTATGACGGGAGAACAACCTATGCTGAGATTGGGGGTTGCTACTATGCGGCCCGACTCGCAGTAAATGAATTGCTTAATAAAGAGAGTCGTCAGGCTGGAGCAGTGATTATGAGAGAAGCCCATCCTGGCTATATCATGCCAATAGGAGTATGGAATGTGAGAGAAAGTGTAAGAAGTGCTTTAAGACAAGAATATAGGAAATTTGACACATTAAATGAAGCTTTGTTGCATGTTTCAGAAATCATGGATATCCCTCTTCAAAGATGGATGAGGAATAGTGCTGTTCTCAAAAATCAACTGTACCAGAAAAGACTTGAAGATTATTTGTGATTATATGAAAATCAGACAGATTAATTGTAAAACAGCTTTATCTCTTTCTACATTACCTGGATTAGATTATTCTTTGAATCCCTATAGAGGTTGCGAGCATAATTGTGCCTATTGTTATGCACCAAATGTTTTGAAAATAAAAAGAGAAAATTGGGGGAATTTTATCGATGTGAAAGCAAATATTCCGTTGGTTCTTTCAAAAGAGATTAAAAACAAGAAGCGTGGTGTTGTTGGAATCTCTACTGTCACAGACCCATATCAACCCATTGAGAAGAAGTATAAACTTACGCGATATTGTTTGGAGCAACTTCTGAAATATGATTTTCCAATTAGTATTCAGACTAAATCTTCCCTAGTAGTAAGAGATATCAATATGGTATCAAAATTTTCTGATGCTGAAGTGATAATGAGTATTACAACGCTTGATGATAATGAACGGAAACTACTCGAGCCATATTCATCACCTGTTGAAAAAAGGCTGGATGTTTTAAGAAAATATGCTGATGTAGGAGTACAAACTAGCATTTTCTTTGGTCCAATCTATCCCTCAATTTTAAAGAGTGATATTCCTGAAATGATTGATACCTTTATCACGTATGGCGCTTCAAAGATATGGATTGATTCTTTGAATCTAAAACCGGGTATTTGGGATAATATCAAAAAAAGCATTTTTCAAGACCAGGAAATGTATAAAGCTTTTTCAAAAAATGTATTTGAAAACAAGGCGCATTACAATGCGTTAAGAAAAGAAATTTTTAAGAAAGCTAAAGAAAGAAATGTAAAAATTGTTGATGCTTTTTAAAATATTGTTGATTTTTGTATACACTTTCAAAACTACTGTATCGCCAGTATATTTTAAGTATAAGAACTCCATTACTCAGAAAAATCTATTAATAAAACGAATTAAAAATTTAAGTGATACGTATGGCAAAAGCACGAGCAAGGTCTACATCGAGAAAAGTCAAAGATAAATGGCGAGCAAAAAATTGGTATCAAATACTAGCACCGACTTTATTTGACAGTGCTCCGGTATCTGAAACTTTATCGGATAAACCAAATAATTTGATTGGCAGAATAACCGAAGTATCTCTCCAAGATATAACAAACGATTTTAGAAAAGCCCATATTAAATTATTCTTTAAAATTGATAAGATTCAAGATGGAAATGCCCACACACAGTTTAATGGACACACTCTTACGTCTGATTATTTGAGGAGAATGATACGAAGAAGAAAATCACGTGTTGATGGCGTATATGATATTGAAACAAGAGATGGCGCATATCTTAGGGTTAAACCGTTTGCCATCACCGAGAAACGTATACAGAATTCTCAAAAAAAGCTAATCCGAAACGTCATGAAAGAAACTATTACGAAAGAAGGAAAAACAAAAACGCTCAACGAGTTCCTCAGAGATACCTTAGAAGGAAAAACAGGCAGCGCGATATACAAAAACTGTAAAAAATTCTATCCAGTAAAAAGAGTTGAAATATATAAGACGGAATTAAAAAGATTACCAACAATCGAAATTGAAGAGAGAAAACCTGCAAAGGAAACTGAAGAACCTAAAGAAGCTGAGAAAAAAGAAGTGAAGAAGGAAGAAACAAAAGAAGAAAAACCTAAAAAAGAACCTGAAGTAAAGGAAGAAAAGAAAACTGAAAAACCAGCAACAAAGAAGAAAGATAAACCCAAAAAGGAACCTGAAGTAAAAGAAAAGAAAATCGCAAAAAAGCCTGCCAAAAAGAAAGAAGATAAGTCTAAAAAAGAATCAAAACCTGCAAAAGAAAAAAAGAAAAAAACCAATTCGAAAAAACAGAAAAAAGAATCAAAGTAGCCTTTTTGACAAATAATTTTTTATCAGTGCAAAACATATTTATATATTTTTAAATATATTATATGCTATTGCATGACAAGACATAATAAGATATTCTATGTTATTTTCATTATATTTCTTTTATCAAATGTCATTGTATCTCTAAACATAAAAGGTTGTAAGGATATAGTAGCAGTTGGCGATGCAACAGATGGAAATTACAATCTGTTGTTAAAGGTAAGAGATCCAAGCAGACCAGGGCCGCAAGTTCTCTGTATAGTTCCTGAGGGATATGAATACACATACAATCATCCATGGACTGGAAAACCTATGGAGTTTAAAACAAAGCATAAATTCATAGGTGTCGCTACAAAAGGAGATACCATCCCAAATATTGTAAAAGCAGGAACGACTCTAACTGATTCTGGTATCGCGTTTGGCGATGCTGATACAGATTCGAATTGGAAGAATCCGACAAGAAATGCTTGGGATGACTTTGACTGGATACGATATGCTTGTGAAAAAGCAGATGATGAAAATCAAGCTGTTAATTTAATGACTGAAGATTGTGTAGACCAACTGCATGCATCGGGAGTATCTGAGAATCTTTTTGTTGTAGGTCCAAAAAAAGCATTTGTGATAGAGGCAGATGCATTTCATTACAATGTTAAAGAAATAAACGACATTGTAGTAATGAGTAATTATCCAAAAGAACTGTGGAGAACTCAACGTCATAAAAAACTTCCAATTGCATCATCGTTTGATATAGAAAAAGAGGGCTATGTGAGAAGAGGGAGAACGGTGCGATTAAATTCATTATATGGCGTGAAAATTGTTGGTATCGGCGAAGATTGGATAGTCGCCCGGCAGGTTCCATTTGTTAAAATATATAATAAAATGATTAGAATAATGGGAACTAGAGTCGAAATAAAACTTGGAGAAAGGGAAACTGTTGGAGATTATAGCGTAAGATTGATAGATATCGACGGTAAAAAGGCAAAGGTTTCGGTAAGCTATGTTTTTAAAGCATGGGAAGACAAAATGTTACAATACATTGAGTCTAAATATGGATGTATAACTTTAAAGGATATGATAAACTGGTCCCGTCTTCATGGTGAAGATCTTGAAGGTTTACGGCCGATGTGCCAAGATTTTTTTCCTTATGAATCAGTAATGATTTACAAAATTCCTGAAGAAAATTACGGCCTATTAAGTAGTGGATGGTTTTCTGCAAACCATGCATGTTCTTCAATTTACGTTCCAATTCACATATCTAATAATGATTTTTATGAACCTTATAAAACAGGACAAGCAGCAGAAGTATCGCTTGAGTTATTAGATCTTTATGGACATGGTACGTTAACTCCCATCTTTAGTAGAGTAGAAGACGTCTTTTTAAGCGAAACTGAAGGGCATGAAGAGATGGCAAATAAGTTGATAGAAAATAACTCAGATATATCTGAATTTTTAACAATTGTAGATACTAGTATACAGGAGCAGGCATGGCTAACTGAGCAAATATGGTTGGAAGTGGGTAAAAGTTCCAATAATAATCAAGAAATTATTGAAATAATAGGCAGAATCTGGAGAGAAAATTATTCTGTTTCATTGGATTTGATGACCAGTGCAATTGACTCTCTCAGAAATATATCAGAATTAAGAACTATCAGCAAAATTACAGATATTGCACTCAATGTTTGTGAATCGAGGCTTAACGCAGCACAAGCCATTGGAAAAAACATATCAACATCATATGAAGAATACAAAAATGGCAAGAAACTGATTGAACAAGGTGACTATAGTTCAGGTTTTCAGCTAATCAAAAACGCATTTCGTGCTAGCGATATGCTGTTGAAAGGGAAATTGTTCTCAGAAAATACATTTCAAGAAGAAAATGAAGGAAATGAAATTCCTTCAGGGATAGGTTTTATTATAGTTGTGTTTATAGCGGCAATTGTTTTTATTGTTTATATAAAGAAGAAAAGATAAGAATTTTCTTTATCAAAAACATTAAAAAAACTTCGCCATTAGTCAGATAGGGGTTTTCAGTGACCGGTGATAAGAAAATCGTTATCATAGGATGTGGTGCTGGTGGTGGGACTGCTGCACAATTTGCAAGAAAGATAGATAGAAAAGCTACAATAACTATATTTGAACATGGCAAATATCCGCACTATTCTAAATGTGGACTACCTTATGCAATATCTGGTGAAATCTCAGAATTTAAAGATTTAATTGAATTTTCAGAAGACTGGTTTAAAAAAGAACATATAGACCTTTTTTTAGAGACGACGGTTGATGAAATTGATATAAAAAATCAGATTATCTTTGCCAAAAAAGGAAATGAGCAAATCAAAAAAGAATTTGATAGTTTGATACTTGCGACAGGTGCAAAACCATTTATCCCCCCAATACAAAATATTCAGAAGGAGAATGCGTTATTAAATGGGGTTCATGTTCTACGAACAATTGATGATGGAAAGCGAATTTCTTCAAGTATAAAAAAGGGGAAAAAAGCAACGATAGTTGGAGCAGGATTAATTGGCCTCGAGATGGCAAATTCTTTCTATAAAAAAGGAATGGATGTTACAATAGTAGAGGCTCTCCCAAACATATTGGAAAATACCATAGATAATGATATGTGTGAACCAGTTCTTAAGGAATTACATGAGAAAACCAAACTATGTACAAATCATACTGCAACAAAATTAGAAGAAAAAGATGGGACAATAGATCGTGTTTTTATTAAAGATAACAAGACCAATGAGGAAAAAAAAGTAGAGACCGATATTCTCGTGATTGCTACAGGAGCAAAGCCAGATGTTTCACTAGCGAAAAGCATAGGGTGTAAAATCGGAAAAACTGGTGGAATAATTATCAATGAAAAAGCTGAATCATCTGTAAAAAACGTTTATGCTGTCGGTGATTGCACAGAATACAAAGATTTTATCACAAAAGAATCTGTCTGTATCGGTCTTGGAAGCATCGCGGTAAGACAAGCAATTGCAGCTGGCATAAACGCAGCAGGTGGCAAATACAATCTCCCCAAAGGAGTTTTGCTGACACGTACATCAGAGTTTTTTGGAATAGAGATAGCGGCGGTTGGTCCAGTAAAAAATGCTTGTCAAAATATCCCGGTTTTATACGGCAAGTTCAAAGGTTCTTCACTCCCAGATTATTTTCCGGGTGGAAAACCCATATTAATGAAAGTAGGTGTTCATGAAGGAACAGATAGAATAGTATCTGCTCAGGCAGTCGGAATTAATGTAGCACAAAGGATTAACACCTTTGCCTGTGCCATTCTTAATAAAGCAGATGTCGAAGATTTTAAAAAATTGGAAACAGCATATGCACCTCCCATTGCACCAACTCTAGATGCCTTGACTCTTGTATGTGATGTTGCTTCTCTAAAACTTGCAAGAAAAAGAAGATAATATGAAGATTTTACATGTTGCTGATACACACCTTGGCTTTTCTGCCTATAGAAAATTAACCGAAGACGGAATGAATCAACGGGAAATCGATGTGTATGATGCATTCAAACAATGCGTTGACTATGCTGTGAAATCAAAACCAGACCTCATGCTTCACGCCGGTGATTTATTCGATTCAGTACGACCTACTAACAGAGCTATCACGGTTGCTATTCAGCAGATTCTAAGGCTTTCGAAAGAAAAGATACCTTTTGTAGTTATATCTGGAAACCATGAAACTCCAAAGCTCAAAGAAACCGGCAACATCTTTAATATATTCGAACACTTGGATCATGTGTATCCAATATACAATAATTGTTACGAAACAATTCCTTTTGAAATAGATAACAAAAAAATAACGATTCATGCAATACCGCAGTGTCAAACAAAAAAGGATTTTAATGATAATTTGGAAAAGGTAAAAATAGACAGTTCTTCAGATTTTAACATTTTTATGGTACATGGAGCGGTAACTGGAATAAAAGAATTTAAAATGAACGAGTTTAACGAACTATTTATTCCTACAAACGCTCTAAGTAATGATTTTGACTATGTTGCTCTAGGCCATTACCATAAATATACCAAATTACAAGAAAACGCTTTTTATTCTGGATCTGCTGAAAGTTTAACCTTTTCAGATGCAGGAGATAAAAAAGGATTTATTGAATTAGAACTAGATAAAAAAATTAAGCATGATTTTATTGAAATAAGCACACGTCCCATGATAGATGCTTCTCCTATTGATTGTCCAAATTTAACTATTGAAGAAATAGTGAGAAATATAAAGGAAACCATCAGAAAAATAGAGCCGAAGGACAAAATATTTCGCATAAGATTAGAAAACATTCCATCTCACATCTATCGAGGAATTGATTTTAATCAAATAAGAGAGCTTAGCAAAGGTGCAGTTCATTTTGAGATAAAATCAGATGTGATAAAAGAAGGTGAACTGCGAATGAGTGAGAATTATAAAATAGAATCCATAGCAAGTGAATTTGAAAAATATCTAAAAAAGCAGAAAATTCCAGATAAAGAGGTTTTATTAAAACTTGGTTTAGATTATATTCAAAGAGTAGAATCAAAAGATGAAGGTAAATGATACTGAAATCCCTTAGGTTGAAAAATTTTAGAAAATTCAAAGATTCGCTAATTGAATTTCCTGATGGAGTAACTGGTGTAGTTGGGCTCAATGGAGCGGGAAAATCAACTATTTTTGAGGCCATAGCTTGGGTGTTATACGGTCCTGTTGCTGCAAGGACATCGGCAGATCAGATAAAACGTGAAAATGCAGAACATTCTGATCCATGTAGAGTTGAACTTGGGTTTATTTTTGGAGATGATAAATACAGAGTAGTACGAGAGATGTCTGGAAAAAGTTTGGCAACATCTGCATCTGCAACAATTAATGGAAAACTAGTGGCAAATGGAGCTGAAATAGTAAGTAAGTTCATTCAAAAAAAGCTGGGCATGGATTTTAAATCGTTTTACACCTCAATATTTGCCAAACAAAAAGAGTTGAATGCTTTATCTTCTATGAATGCCAGTGAGCGTCGACCGCTTATTCTGAGAATGCTAGGAATAGATGCTTTGGATGATATTATCAAAGAAATAAAATTTGACAAGAGAAACAAGGATGCAGTAATAGGTAGACTCGGTCAAGACCTTGTTGATAAAAATGGAAGAAACAAAACTGATGTTTATCAAAATGAAATAAAAAACCTTGAACAGAAAAAAGATGATTTGGATCTGCTACTAAAAAAATCTACAGAAAATATTACTATCGCCAAAAAAGAAGTAGGAGCATTGGAAAAAAGATATGCTAATGCAAAAAAAGAATGTGAAAAAATCCAAAAAAATAAGGAGAAACTCGCTGAGAAAAAAACGCTTTTTGAAAACAAGGAAAAACTACGAGAGGAAATAAAACAACTACAATCAAAGATAAAAGATAGACAGCAATCAATAGAAAAACAACAGAAGAAGAATGAAGCTTTTAAAAACCTGGAAGTGGAAATAAAAACGACCGAAAGTAATCTCAGCAAAACAGAAGATGCCACAGAGACAATCATTAAAAAGATTGAGCAAAAAAAGACACTTATAAAAAGCATCGAAGAGGCTGTTACCGATATAGATTCCAAGAGAAAAAAGATAGAAAAAATAGGCTCCGATGCAAAGTGTCCTACTTGTGAAAGAGTGTTGGGAGATCAATATACTGCTCTGATACAGAAATTCGATGAAGAGAAACAGAAAAAAGACAAAGAGAAAGAATCGTTTTTAAAAACCTTGAAGACAGAGCAGAATGAATACGAACGACTGTCACGTGAGCAACGGGCTTTGCAGAAGAAGAGGAATTATTTACAAACTCAATTGAGGGAAAAGGAACGAATTGATACGACCATTAAGAACGTTTTAACGGAAATAAACAGAGAGGAAAAAGAGATAGAAGATAAAGAAAAACAACTAATGAAGATCGGAAAAGTAGAATTTAATCTAAATGAATATGAAAGTGTCAAAAGACGGGTTGAAACCCTCCGCAACGAATTGGGTTCTTCTTTGAAAACATTTCAAGAAAAAAAAGACCGTTTGAACGAAGCAAAGATAGATCTGGTGAAAAAAGAAAGCGACAAAAAGTCTGTTCTTCAAGAGATAAAAAATCTACAGCAGAAGATAAAGGAGCTTGAGGAGTTTAAAAAACGTATCAAAGAAGAAAAGAAGAACGTGCAACATCTTAGTATGCTTAATGAGATTATGTCCTCCTTTAGAACATATCTAATTTCTCAGATAAGACCAACATTATCATTATATGCATCAGAACTATTTGATCAACTTACTGATGGGAAATACTCTGAAATAGAACTAGATGAAAACTACAATCTTATTGTATACGATAACGGAGTGCCGTATAACATTGAACGTTTTTCAGGAGGGGAAGAAGATCTTGCAAATCTGTGTATACGGCTTGCAATATCTGAAGTTATTACGGAAAAGGCGGGTAGTGTATTTAATTTTATAATCCTTGATGAAATCTTTGGATCTCAAGATAACATAAGAAAACAAAACATCATAAAAGCATTAAGCAGTTTTTCTTCAAAATTCAGACAGATATTTCTTATAACCCACATAGAAGAAATTAAAAACTTCATGGAAAATGCAATTACTGTCTTAGAAGAAGAAAATGGAGAAAGCAAAATAAAAATAGAATGAGAAGAGGCGGTTTATTTTTTAAACCGTAATTTTCTCCTAGGTTTCTTTTTTATCTCCTTTTGTTCTGACTTTTTTGGAGGTTCTATCGATTCTACAGGTTTACTTTCAGGCGTTGGTCTTGTCTTTGTTTTACGGAAATGATCTGCGGAACTGAATAATTTTGTAAAGAGCTCTTCGTTGGAATCAAACCAGTTCTGCCACCCGTTTACTTCTTCTTTTAGTCTTTTATTCTCGCTCTCTGTTTCTTCATATAGTCTAAATAACTTTGTTAGTCTGTCCTTCTCTTTTTCATGTTCTTCTGAGATTTCCTCAAATTTCGTTTTAAACTCTGCAAATTTTTCAAACGGTTTTAATTCTTCAACTTGAGCTTCGAGTGAGTTTATTGTTACATCCTTCGCATTTATTTCGTTTTTCAAACCATGTATTGATTCTTCTAATCGATTTCGTATACCATCAAATTCCCCGATTCGTTGCTTGGTTTCTTCTAATTGTTGAGATTCCTGTTCTTTCTCTTCTAATTTATGAGTTAGTGTATTAATTCTAGCTATGGAATCTTCTTCAAACTGTCTTTTAGATTGCTCGGTTTCTCTCATTTTTTCTTCCAGTTCTAACACTCTTTTCTCCTGTACAGACATCTCTTCTTCCTGATTTTTGTATGCATCCCAAAGTTTGACGAGTCTCTCCTTTTCTTTTTCTAATTCTTCACTGTACTTTCTGGCCCCTTCTGTTGCTTCTTCCCTTAGACGTTCTGCATCAGAAAGACGATCTTCAAAATTTTGAATCATACTATTAACTTTGTTCACGCCGTCCAAGCTCAAAACATTTTGGACTTTAGCTAAATCTTCCATACTTTTAGAAAAAGAACTTTTAATGGAATCGATTTCATTTGAAGCTTGTTGTAATCTTTCCATAAAAGTGCCTGCATGTTCCTCTACTTCTGGTTCTTTATTATTTTCCTCAGCCATAATCATGCCTCCTCGCAAAATTTAATGTGGAGAGAATAAGCTTGTGTATATTTAAGAGTTATTATTTATCTAAAAATGCCAACAGCCTACCATACTATAATGTAACTATGTATATTATCGGAATGATTATTCCCATATTTTTAATGTCATTTAAACGAGAACCACTAAACTAATAAACTATAATTAATATACTATTTTTTAGATTCGACCTAGTTGCTAGGAGGAACAAAGGGATGGGAATATTCAGTATATTTAAGAGAGGGAAATTTTCAAGTATAATTCAAAAAGTTTTTGGTAAAAAGCATGCTAAAATTGGCATCTACGGCCCACCAAACGTCGGAAAAACCACGTTAGCAAACCGGATTCTTAGGGAATGGACTGGGGATATTATGGGAAGTGTATCAGATATTCCCCATGAAACAAGAAGAGCGAAATGGAAAACCAATATAAAGATAGACAATGGCGGTTCATCCCTTGTTATGGATTTGGTAGATACTCCTGGAATAGCGACTAAAATAGATTTTAAGGAGTTTATGAACACATATGGACTAAACAAAGAAGAATCAAGAATGCGGGCAAAAGAAGCGACCGAAGGGGTTATAGAGTCAATAAGATGGCTAGAGGACATCGATGGCGTAGTTTTAGTTATGGATGCTACTAAAGATCCTTTCACCCAAGTTAATGTTACCATCATAGGAAACTTAGAGGCAAGAAATCTGCCTATTCTTATAGCAGCAAATAAAATAGATGCAGATGAAGCAAGTCCCGCCACGTTAAAATCTGCATTTCCTCAGCATCCTGTTGTCCCTATTAGTGCATTAACTGGCTATAATACTGAAGACTTGTATAATACTATGGTAAAACATTTTGGCAAAAAAAGAAATAAAAAGAGGAGATGAAAGAAATGGCAAAAAAAGAAAAGGGAATTTCATTCAATCTTATCTCACGCCAGAAGTTAAATGATCTTTCATCCTCAGAAAAACTTAAGTATATACTGAAAGAAGTCAGACAAGGAAGGATCTTGGTGCTTGAACATGGTCTTACGCCGACAGAACAAACAGCTCTTATAGAGAATACTATGAAAGAAATAGACCATGACACATTTATTGGTATCGAAATGGGGGGATATGGAGAAGAGAAGGCTGGTTTCTTCCAAAGGGTTTTTGGCGTAATAAAGAAACCACGTATGACTGTAATAGGACCGGCGCATCTTCTAAAAATGATCCATAAAGATAATGATAAAATAGAAACCACGATAATACCTGGTAGAGGAGTAAACTAATGCCTCACCAGTGCCTTAAATGTGGACGTGTATTCGAAGAAGGATCATCTCAGTTGTTAAAAGGATGCCCAGATTGCGGTGGAAATCGATTTTTCTTTACAAAACAGCCGTTAGACGAAAACGAGAGAGATACAATTAGCAACGAAGTAAGTAAAGATATAACCTCCAAAATCATGGAGACATTAATAGAGAAAAATAAAGATGATTTTGACAAATCAGGAAAATGGGTTACGATAAAACCAAAGGAAATCCGAAAGATAATTAAAGAGAGAATAATCGAAAATGGAGATGAATTAAAAACAGAGAAACAAGAAACTATAGAACCAATAGATGATGAAAGACGCAGGGCAATTATTGAAAAAATCAAATCCGATGTAGATAGAATTGATTCTCCAGAAACAATAGATATTGAAAAACCTGGTAAATATAGTATAGATTTAAAGGGTCTTTTAGAGGAAGAACCCATTATTATACAAAAAGATGGTTCATATACCATCCATTTACCTTCTGTTTTTAAAATGATTGATAAAAAGAAATAAAGAGATATTTTGTACAACTTTTAGTGGATAGACAGAAACAGTCTTTTAATTTGAGTGTCTGGATTGTCCCCTATAATTTTAATCTTCTATAGAGTTTTACTACCGCCTCAACAGCAGTTTTTGCCCGTTCTATTCTTTTTTCTGCCTGGAGTCTTGTCATGCCAGGTCCAGAAATACCAAGACCCACGGGTTTATTATATTCTAGTGCGAGGTCAGCTATCTTTCGAGTTGCATGCTGAATAACAATATCATCATGCTCTGTTTCTCCCTCGATAACTGCTCCAAGCGTTACTACACCATCAATATCCTTTCGTTCCAGCAGCTTCTTTATCGCAAGACCCATGTCAAAAACACCAGGCACTTTAACAACCTGACTTATTTCAGCACCTAGGAACTGTGCGTGTTCCTTTGCTCGCTCAAGCATCATCATTGTTATGTCATAGTTAAACTCTGAAACAACAGCCCCAATTTTTATAGATTCTTTTACCATTTTTATCATGCCTCCCTATCTAACGGGTCCTGCGTCTTCAAATCCTTCACGCAGACCCTTGCCAGCTTTCCTGGCGAGATTCTCAGGATGAAACAATAAGTCAATGACGTTTAACGAGTGCTCACGCGCCCGTCTATCTGCAAGCCATGCAAGTTCTTTTCCATCCCTTGCTTCATCCTCATAAACAAACACCTCGATGATATGTTTAGTACACATAAGTTGGGTTTGTATAAGACCTGTACTGGCCTCATGGGCACATTGTTTATCAACAGGTTTAGGACCAGGCATACCCAAGGCCATCACAATATCACAGTCCTGCTCTTCAAATAATTTTTTACAGGCAACGGGCAAATCCTTTATTCCCGGTACAGTATATCTTAATACTTTAAAACCAGTGGCATTAGACTGTAACTCATCCACTGCTGATTTTGCCATGTCGTAACGGGCGAATGTAGTATCTGCAATACCTATCCTTTTCATTTTCCTTCGATTCTCTCCATCTTTTTTTGAAATTCATATGCAGATATGATCTTTTGGATTATGCGGCGCGTGCCATCAAGATCGCTTCCGCATTTGTATTCTGAAAGTCGTACAATTTTTGTAGCAAGCTTTCTTTTTTTCAACTCGCTTTTAATTGTATCTTCATCATGGATCTGATCATATCCAAGTGCAATTATATCTGGCTTGATCTCTTCAACAATTGCATACATATCATCTTCATATCCCAGATACGCCTCATCAACAACCTTTACTTCTTTTATCAGATCCAATCGTATTTCCTCTGGATTTACGGGCTCATGTTTTAATTTCCGAACAGTAGAATCCCTTGCAACAACAACAGAAAGAGTATCGCCCAATTTTTTTGCCTCTTTTAAATAATAAATATGTCCCATGTGAAGCAAATCAAATGTTCCAGTTGCCATTACTTTGACCATTGTTTCCACGTCTTTACAATTTCTCTTCCTTCTAAAAAGACAAAATTGTTTTTTTCAGCATATCTCATAGTATCTTCCTTGGATAAAGCTTTGCCATTATTCCCCATGATCTCACAACCGCTTCCAGCAGGAACAAGACCTGCCATTTGCATGAGCGCAATGACAAACTCAGTATGGCCCTTTCGTTCGTTAAGAAGAGTCTCAGAAGCTACACATATAGGGACATGCCCAGGGGATCTGAACTCCCTACCAAATTCTTTAATTGACAAGTCACTATCAAGATTATTGATTCTTTTAATTAATTCAGCAAATTTCCGCATGGTAAGGCTTCTATCATTGTCAGTTATACCAGTAAACGTCTCTCTATGGTTTATATAAAGGGAAAACGAGGATTTTGTATCATAGGGTATATCATTTGGGACAAGTTCTTTTAAAACAGGGTAGTTATCACTAACATCGGAATATAAATTAGTTAAAAATGGCATTTGTAATTGATCTGCAACTTCTTTTGAGGTCATAAGAAATATGAGTCCACCGCCATCTTGTCTCATTCTTTTTATTGATTCAGGTGTGACAAATTGAGAAGCCATAACAAAATCTGTTTCACCCTCTCTACTCTCACTATCATACACTAAAACAAACTTTCCTTGTTGTAGATCAGTCAAGGCATTATTGATTTTTTCTATAAACTCACCCTAATCGAAGATTTGCCTGCATAAAATAAATTTTGGGTTATTACTCAGAAATAGGTTGATTGTTTCGCCTTTTGTTCCGAGACGCTAAGTATCTAGTAATGTAACCAGCTATTTTATTTCTCATTAATTTGCTGCTAACTTCAATCAGTTCCTCAACTTTTTCTTTATTGTGCTGAAAATCATCATATTTAAACTGATCTGGATATTCTTTCACTAGATATATCGCAGCGTTTTTTATATGAGTTTGTTTAATGTTTCCCAGATAATCACCTTCAAATGTAGGAAGTCGAAATAGGGTTTTTCTATATAAATGTATACTCTTGGCCAATCTTAACCTATATATACCTAAAAAAGTATTTGACAAAATGGGGCAGTACAATAAGTTCTAAAAAACCATCCTTAAGAACCATTGCAGTAAAAAAATTTGATGAGATTGAAAGATATGCGATTAAGAGCAATATAGGACAAAAAATATTGATGGCGATATATCAATCTAACATTTACAAATATTTTACAAAAAATATTAGCGAGTTTAGAGATTACAAACTTATCGAAGAAATAAAACAGTATCCTGTCCCAGGGCATGTTGCTGTGATAATGGATGGAAACCGTCGTTTCGCAAAAAGTCTTGGCCTATCTCCAAATGCAGGTCATCTTTTTGGAAGAGATAGGATAGAAGATGTTCTAGATTGGTGTTTTGAATTAGGAATCAACATACTAACAGTCTATGCATTTTCTACAGAGAATTTTAATAGGAGCACTGATGAAGTTTCAACATTGATGGATCTGTGTAAACAAGAATTAGATAGGGCTGCAAAAAATTCGCGAATTCATAAAAACAAGGTGAGAGTACGAGTAATAGGGGATCTTGAATCTCTGCCTGAAGACATTAGACAATCTGCAAATGAAATCGTTAACTCGACAAAAATATATGATAACTATTTTTTTAACATCGCACTGGCATATGGTGGGAGGGAAGAAATTGTTGAGGCAATACAACAAATTGCTGATGATGTTAAAAAAGGCAAACTAGAGGTAAAAGATATCTCCCAATCAACAGTATCATCATACCTTTACACAAATGGCATGCCAGATCCCGATCTCATACTGAGGACCTCTGGAGAAGAACGAATATCTAACTTTCTCCTCTGGCAACTTGCATACTCGGAACTCTATTTCTCTGATGTTTACTGGCCAGCATTCCAAAAAAGAGATTTTCTTAAGGCAATAAAAACGTATCAGAATAGGAAAAGAAGATTTGGAAAATAAAATATCAATTTTACTTTACTTATCACTTTTTTTCAAGATTTTCTGATTCATCTCCACGTTCAATTTCATCGGCAATTTCTGCTAACTTTGCAAATTGGTAATTGAAAAAATATGCAATGATTCCTGCCCCTAAAAGCAATATTGAGAAAGCAAGAATAATTCCCGATACATCTTCGTTAATGATAGTTAAAGGAATTGCCCATTGAATAATATAAAAGATTAGAAGGATTGTGCCTAAAAGTAAAAAGAATTTACAAAAAAAACCAGTTTTGAAATCAGAATATACAGATATGTTTCTCTTTTTTAACATCAAGCTTCCTTGCCCACAAGGTTGAAAGCGTTTTGAATCTTACTTTGTAATTCGTTTAATTTTTCCTGACTTCTACCTTCTTGTTTTTCTAATGTAGTCTTTCTTAATTCTAGAGATTCTTTGCTTGACATCAACTCTTTTTTAATATCGCTTTTTGCTTTTGTTTTTATAAGTATTGCACCTATGCTTTTATAGATAGGTGTTCCTGCAGCAGTTTTTTCTAATTCTTTCAACGCTTCTTCGGTTTCTCTTAACTGTAATTCAATTTGTTGACGTTGTTGTACAATCATTTGAACTTGTGCTTTTAACTGTTGGAATCTGTTTATTTGATCCTGAAGTTGTGGGGACATTTCTTCTCCAACCATATTTGTTTTCTCCTTTTTTGTTGTAATGTAAGGCTTGCTTTTTAAAAGTATTCCCAGTCTTTTTCAAATTTTTGTGGAAGTTTTCATTGATTTTATAATATTTATTTTTTCTTTTGTATAGAAACTAAGAAAATAATAGAAATTGCGCTGAAAAATATATAATAGAAAATATTATATAGAAAGATACAAATATACTAGAATAGATTAGAAGTAACTACACGTATCTGGGGATAAATTATGAATAAGAATGATAAATTAATAGTAATAATTGGAGTTTTGATACTTGTTGTCGCATCGATTGGAATATATACTTGGAAGCCTGCAGATACAATGGCAAGTGCTTCCTTGATAGACGAGTTTTTTTACATTTCTAGCAGTTTTTCAGATATACCGGATGCAATTGCTGTATCCGATTCAGATCCGTTTTATGCATTAATTGCTACACCGCTGGGGGTTCATTACAATGATGTTGGAGAACAAGAAGTTATACCTTTATATATAAAAAATTTTGATAATCCTTCCGAATCAGTTGAACGGGCAGAAGAACAAATTGGCATAACAGTAAATGAATTCATTGACGATACTAACTCTGCAGAAGAATGGTCCTTAGAAATTGCAAAAAAATACTGGATTGAAAGCGATGCCGTCCTTCTTATTGAAAATAATGAGTCTGGTTATAACCTAGGAGTAGTTGCTACACCATTAGCATCATATCTTAGTATCCCTGTAATAATCGCGGATGAATTAAATCCCAACGTAAGAGAAGTTCTTAATGAGCTTGGAGTGAAAAAGACGTTGGTTTGCGGTCAAAATATCGATGGCTATGGAAGTGTTTTGAGATTTGAAAATGTTAAACAAATTGTTAATGCTACCATCAAGCTTCTAATGGAAAAGTTTGGCACTATTGATTACATCACTTTAACAAATCCAATAGACGCCTGGCCACCTAAAGTTTTAGATCGTACAGAAAAACATTTTGGCCCAGTTACAATGACAACACGATCTATGACTCAACTAGCTACTGCAGTTCCTTCCATGGTCAAAGGCTCTTCATTGGTTGGCACTTTTAAAATCCCAAATGATTATAAATATGCTCTCGTGAAGTTTACAGGAGAAAATCTTGATTGTGAAGATGTTGATGAATTCGGGGATTCTGTTAGTTTTAATATTGGAATAGATGATGAAAATGAACATCCTGGTAGACAAAATTATGAGATATACACAGGCTCAACAAGAACTGGTGGCGTAGCAATAAGAGATTCTAACGGTAAAGTTATAAGGGATATAGTTTACACGGAAAATGTTTTATATGATCGAGGTGGCGCAGAATATTCTATTTACGCATCTGGAACTTGGCTTACTAAAAAAGAAGGAAGAGCATCTGCTAATGTTGTTATTGAAAAGCTAGAGGAACCGGCTTATGCATTGATGAAGGGGCTTTCCACTATGGCTCCATATTTAACTGCATATCGACAAGGTATCATTTTTGCTAAACCAGAATTTGCTTTTACTGCTGATGATCATGTAATAACGGATAATGGTGAAACGTTACCTGGTCCATATACTGCTCTTAGAAATATTGGTCTAATTAAAGAATCAAATGAACATGTAATTGAGGAAATCCATGATCCTTTGAATGATCTTCTTGCAAAAATTGCTAGGATTGATCTTGAGGATGAGAGAGATATAAAACAATTACGTGAGCATTACAAAAATAATCCAATTAACATTGCACTTGTTGGTGGTGCAGTTATGATACCCCAATATTATTATGACAACTATAATCAGATAGTTGACGTTGAGGAGGGTCAGTATTACTATGGTTCTGGAACTCCAAGCGATGTTCTTTATGGAAATATTGATCCAATAGACGGTGACTGGTCAAATGAAGCAAATGACGTCTATTCTGAATTTCCATTCCAAGAAAATATCGTTGGTAGAATAACTGGCTATGATTCACAGGATGCAAGTGCTCAAATTGCTCGAACTGTATTTTACGATGAAATTATTAATGAATTAGGTAATTGGAAAGATACATTTGGATTAGCAATGGGTGGCGGGTGTGACTTTAGAAAACCACCACTCAGATATTTATTATTTGGAGAAATTCTTGGAATTGTTAGGCATGGAGAACCAATTAAATACTTTACGGGTTGTTCTGAAATGGCGGGTGAACGAACTAAAGAACTAGTTGCAAAACCACTCGGATTTGAAGTAGAAGAAGCCTGGGAGGAAGAAGCTCAAAGAGTGGGATTTTCTGAACAAGCTCTAGATGAAATTAAACAATTAACACTTCTAAATAAAATATTTTTCCGTCAACATCTAGTTAGAGACCTAGTGGGTGAAAATGTTGCCAAAGGCGGAGAACTCATGGAGTCTAGTAATTTCGTATGGGCTAATGGTCATGGTAGTCAGCATCTATTTGGAATGGCTGCTACAAGATTGGTTGCATCTGGTTTTGGCAATATATTAGTAAGAAAACTATTAGAACAAACCCTACCAATTTTCATGGGTGGTTTCATAGGTCCTGGATCAAGTTTCAGTGATCTTGGCGATTATAGTACTAGATCATGTGCGGATATGAAAATGGGTCCATCGTTTTATTGGATTGAGAGTTGCATCTGTGGTAAAATAGATGGTCTATACCCAAAGAATAGTGTTGGACAAGCAGTTTTACACTCTGGTGTAGCAGCACTTGTTGCGGCATCTACAACATCAAATATTGCTGGTGGATATCTTGAACCCAAGAATGGAGTTTATGATACTGGTTTCTCAGTTCTAAGGGCCTATATAAAGGCAAAATCAGATGCTAGAAACGGAATTTATCCAGATCCTCACTTTGGATATAAAATATATAACGATGTGTGTGAAAATCTTAAAGAAAAAGATTGCAGCGTTGGACTTGCATTAAGAAATGCTAAAAATGGTTATTTACACGCTGAAAAAGATTGGCTTGTGTGGTGGTCACCACCTTTAGTTAGTACTGGAGACCCTACGGCAGATTATGAAATACACCAATCATTCCAGAGTACGGCAAGAAGTCAACCTGAGCCAATGATGAAGAACAAATATACTTCATATCAAGAATACATATTATTTGCAGACCCGGCATTCAACCCATATGAACCAATCAATGAAGGCAGGCAATAGTTCAAGTACTAGCACAATATTTTAAAGCAAACAGAAGCTCAAAAATGAAGCCTATCTCGATCAACATTTCGGGTTTAAAATTTATTCAGATCTGTAAAGTCAACCAAGATTGGTAACATCATACGTCAAGGCTTAATTTGTTAAAAACAGTAGAGAATCACTTTGTTTTCAAAATGTAAGGTAATACCTTTGCTCCTTAGGAAAATGTTACCAATCTTACTTGACATTACAGTAAGGAAAGATTCCACTAAAACGGAGGAAGAAACTAGCAGAATGGAGAAAGAGAAGTGAAAAATATTCATTTTTTATCCCTATTTTTGAGAACTAGAGCCATAGTTATGAAAAGTATTTCAGGGCATAGCACAAAATATCTTCGGTATTTTAGAAAAAATGAAGAACTAAGAAAAAGACAGACGGCTTTTTCCTCTGCAGGTTTTACGCTACGCTACAGACCACACAGTATTCCCATCTGGAATGGATAAAATCCTTCTAATAGGCAACTGAGGACTATGCCGAGAGTTTTTTTATTCCTTCCACAATTCCATAATCTATCGACAAGATATTTTTTATCAAAAAATCGACGTGCATCAAAATGTATCTTTCTTTAATGTATCTTTTGTGATTGTTTAGGAAATCTAGAGGGTAATAGCTGCTGAATGGTCGGATAGACGAAAAATTAAAAAGGGCCAATAGTATGTTTCCGCATAATAATCACGCATTTCTATACCAACATTATCATGTATACCAAGGTTGAGGGGTAATACATGATGAACAATAATTACACAAAGGATGGTAGTGTAATGGAAGAATTTAAAAATGATGAACTTGAAAAAATAATAATTGAACTAAAAAATAGAGAATCAGAGTTGGGGAATAAAGTACAGGAGATTAGTCAGATACATTTAGAATTGAATAATAAACAGGAGGAAATAGAATCATTGAATACAGACTTAGAAACAAGAAACAGGATAATTGAAGACCTTAAAGGACAGCTAGCAGAAAGACAGACAGTATTTGTAGAAACAACCGGAGCTGTCGAGAGACTACAAACAGAGCTAGAACAAAAACAAAAAGAGATGGAAGCAAAGAATGAAGAATTACGATCAGCCAGATCAGAATTAGAAAACAAGCATAAAGAATTGAGCTCGATTAATCAACAATTTGAAAATAAAGAAATTGAAAAATCTCAGTTGCCAATTAAACTAGAAAGAAGTAAGAAAGATTTTGGAAGAAGGGATGAGGAAATAAATCTTATAAAACAACAATTTAGAGATATACAAAATGAGACAATTCAATTACAATCTGAGTTGAAAAAAATACTTGAAGATATCGACATAAATAACACGGATATTGGATCACAAGAAATAGAACACGAGGAATTGAAGAAAGAACTAAAGGCAAGTAACTCTGCATTAAATTGGTTTAACGTTGAGTTAGAAGCAAAACGAGATGAGATGAGATTAAAAGAAAATGAGCTCAGTATGCTAAAGAACCGATTAGAAAGTAGAAACATTGAAATCAAACAGATGAAAACGGAGTTAATTCGAAGTCAATTTGAACTAGAAACGGAGCAACAAGAGACAGAAACATTGAATGAAGCCCTAGACACAAAAAATTCAATCATAGCTCAAATGAGCGGCCAGATAACAGAAAAACAGACAATGTGCATGGAAAAGACAAAAACTGCTGAAGAAATGAAAAAACAGCTAGATCAAAACAATCAAGAGCTAATTCAAAGGACGAACGTCATATCACAATTACAAAAAGAGTTAAAACAGGATCGTGAAAATCTAGAATCCATTACTAGCACACTTTGCAATAAAGATAATCTCTTGGAGCAATTACAATATCAGCTGGAACAAAAAAATCAGGCGGAATCAGAACTTGGACAAGAAACTGATGGTGAAGAGAATATACTTTGGAAGGATAATTTGAGAATTTATAATGAAATCGATAAAAAGCTAGTAGACAATGACCTTAAAACAAAAAAATTAAAAGAAGAATTGGAATGAGCAGTGCTATTCAAGAGAAACTATTTGTTTCATAGGTAACGGAGCTTTCACTTCTATTGTTCTCGTTGTCCCTTTCCCTAGAAGAAAAGTTATAGTCATGGTATTTCCTTTTTTCATAGCAAAATTTTCTGATAGCTTGATTATAATGTATGTCATATCGGTACTGTCATCTATAGTATTATAATCAACTAAAGATTTATCTTTATCAAGAACTACAACAAAACTAAAGCTATCACAATCCATATTATTCCATATTGGATGTTCGAATAATGAATTTGTGCCGATAAATTCTGCTTGTCCACCATAATATAGCATTTTTATTTGTTCTCCGTTACATAGTTTTATCATTAATTCTGATACATCCATATCAACAGAAAAAAGAGGTTTTATCAATACAGCAATTTTTTGAATTCGTGATTCACCTTCAATAGAATAAAATTTACCCATTACATCTTTTATTTGTATGTATGTAGAGATCTCATCAACAATATCATCCACCATCTTTTCTAAATCCTGTTCCGATATGTCACTTGAGTTGTCTGTCAAAACAGATGCAACAGTTGCAGCTATCAAGATAAAGCTAATTAGCAGTATGGCAGTTGCAATTCCTGTAGCTCCTTCTTTATTCATTTTATCACTATTAATTTCAATATTTACTTCATTAAGAATAATATATAAATCTTATTATACAATTGTTACCTATTATATATTTAAAAATCAGGAGAAAATCAACATCGTTTTTATACAAAATTTTCATAGTTGAGCGATATCAGTCTGTTTTTTGTAATTCAGTGTGTTTAGATATGATGTTGTTTTTTGGGCGGGAAAATGCCGTTTTGTAATTTTTACAGTCTGATTTTCTACCGGACAAGCTTTATATAGTGTTACTTGAGAACAATATACATGAAAACTATTACCATGCTGTTAAATCGCATGGAAATGAAGGAAATGAAGGTGGTAAAAAATGGAAAAGAAATATTTGGAAAGGCTGGTTGGAAAATACTGTAAAGTCGTCACCAAAGAACCCGGAGAAGAAAGAGCTAGTGTCGTTACCGGCATCCTTGAAGATGTTGACTACAAAGATGGTTTTATTTTAATTAATTCTAATCAAGGATTGGGATGTCTTAGAATAAGTACTGTCATTGCAATAAAACCAGGAAATAAAAGAAGAATAGAAAAAAGAAAAATTAAAGTTGAAGAAGAAGCAATGGTTGGTATTGGGACTCTTATTGTTTTCATCGCCATGGTTTTAATCGCAGCAGTTGCCGCGAGTGTACTGATTACTACCAGTGAAACATTGCAGTCAAGAGCGAGAACCGTGGGGACAGCAACCATTCGAGAAGTTTCAGCAGGGGTATCAATTGAATCAATAACAGGATACACAAATGTAAATAAAACAAAAATTGAATATATCGCACTCACTGTACGGCCTCGAGCAGGTTCAAAAGATATAGATCTAAGCTTATGTACTTTATCAGTCCTATATGACAATCTAACGATTCTTACCTTAAATGAATCTCTCGTACAAAATGTAAATACTGACAACAAAAGTGTCTTTGAGACACCGATAACATCAGGATCAAGCTACACGATATTAGATAACACGAGCTCAATAAAATTTGGTGTCATCGTAATTCATGATCCCGATTCGTCGGTCGTTAACACAAATGGTATGAACAGCGGAGATCGAATAATCATTATTGTAAACCTTAGTGCTATCATGACTGGCCAGGGTGGATTACCACCAAGAGAATCGGTAGAAGGTACATTGACACCAGAAATAGGGATAATGGCCCAATACGATACAACTGCACCTGCAGTGTTCTCAAAAAGAATTGTAAATCTATCGTAAAAAATACCGCAAAATCCCTTTTTCTTTTTTTATTTATTTTTCAGTTCTTTAATAATTGCAATTTCAGCTTTCTTACCATTATAAGTAGTTGGTTTAATACTTACCTCTACTATTATCTTGCTATTGTCTTTAGTTGAAAAAACAGTTTCGTAGGTATATTTATCGCTTCCTTTTAATCTACCTAGATAATATTTCTCAAGATCTACAAGTCCCTCAGGTGCAATAAAATTAAACAAACTTTTATTCCTAAGCTTTTCAGTATCAAAACCGATCAACTCTGCAAAAGAATTGTTGACTTGTTTCAAGATGCCTCTTTGAATAATTGCAGCACAATCATTTATTCCATCAAGAACTTTCTGATCTTCTTTACTTTCCTTATCCATATGAACATCAGAAACAACTTTATCCTTCGACATAGAAGATAAATTGTAACTACTTTTTATACCAACAGAAGAAATTAATTGATCCTTGAAAATCCTCTCTTGTTCTGCTAGGTTCTTTCTTCTCTTTTCGATCTCCTCTTCTAAGTGTCTTAATTTTTTTGTTCTTCTTTCAAATTCATTTAAAATATCTTGCGCTCTTTGTAGTCTATTTCTGGTTTTAGCCTCAAGTTTAGAAAAATTTTCCTTAAATATCAACACTTTTTCATCGACACTTTTATCATTGTCTTTATCTGCATTTTCAACTTTAATGGATGCTATTTTAGGTTGTTTAATAGATTTAATTTTAACTTTTCTTGTAATTTTGCCGGTCGTTTTTTTAGCTTTTTCAGCTAATAAAAATAGATGATTTATAAAAGAAAAAGATGAACGAGAGAGTTTGTGGTCAGTTGAAGCTTTCATGACTTTAGGTTGCGGTTTTACAATAACAGGTTTTTCTTTTAAAATTTCAGTTTCAATCGATTCTTTTTCAGTAGAAACAAGCATCTCTGAAAACTCCAAAAAGTGCTTATGATCTATAAGAACAACAACTAATAAACAACCAAATATAAGGTAATGAAAAAGATTTGAAACGGTCATTTCCCTCGTAATAATTGCTAATCCTAAGCCACATAGCATTACCGCTGTCGGCAGGAAAGAGTACATGAGATTCCTTCTCGTGATCTTCACATGAAGAAAGGTATCAAAAACGATCACAATAAAAGATAAAACCAGCAACTGCAAATTATTTAATCCTGATAAAATATAAAAAGGTGTTAATTCAAATATGAAACTTGGTTCATAGGCAGCTCTGAAAAAGAATATAAATACAAATTTAACAGAGATGAACATGGTAAAAAACATAAAGAAATAACATGGAAAACATGGGGGGATACGTCTATCCTTTTTCATAAGCTACTCTTTTTATTTTTATTCTATCCATCTTTCTAACACAAAATATGACGCCGATTAATCCAGCGATCACTGCCAGTAAATTCAAAAGGTATGACGGTATTACTACACGTATTGGTTCATGTAACCAAGGAATCATAATAATGTTGCCACTTCTCATCGTCTCCTCAGCATTGTAATCTATATGTGTCGATGCTGTTGATCCCTCTATGTCAGCGACGATTATGTTTAAACGTGTAAACCAGGTTTTATGAAAAACAAATAGTAATTCAAGATTGCATTTATCTGCAACTGTCTCCTTTTCATCAGAGTGATTGTAGGAACATTTTTCTTTTACCAGTAAATTGTTTTCTTTTGATGTCTCGCTAAATTCATTTATCTTCTCATAAGAAATTGTATCTTCATATTGTTTAAAAAGAAATTCAGCTGTTTCCAAACCGTAATCTTCTAAGGTCACATTAACAGTATATATGTCATCCCAAGAGTTGTAATCAGAAATAGTGAGATATACTCTTATGAATTTGTCCTGTTGTACCACGCGTATCATGCTGTATTTTGGTGGAACATTCAGCACTCCTACTCCTGCTTCACCTGCACTTGCTTCAATGAAAAGAAAGGTAGTAAACAAAATCATTGTTACAGTCGCCAGTGATAACAGTACCCCTCCTTTCTTCATGTAATTATTTTACCTCCGCTTATGTTTTATGTGAGTGGAGATCATGTATCCTGCAACAAGGATAAAACATATTATTACAATTATTGCCATAGTGGACATATTGATTGATATTGTTCCCCCCGCTTGTGATGAAGGTGGACCGACAGTTATCTGAGTGGCGAAAGTCTGTGTTTCCCCATCCATTTTGAGATTATAATAAAGGAATCCAATTTTGTTTTCTCTAATGGCTTCAACTTTAACAGTTACAGCATATTCTGAGGTATCCACAGAGTTTATAGTCAGGGGTGTTTCTATCTCCTGGTTTTTACTGAATATATTTAATATGGTTACGTTTTTTTCATCACTCCAGATATCTAAAGTCATTGTTCCATTTCCAGAAATATAGACATTGATATCTTTCACTTCACCTTCACTCATATCGATGTTTTTTACGTGCTGGAAAACGATATTGGTATCTTTGATTTCGGTTATTTCATAGGTGTTATGACCTACAAATATTTTCAAGTTGGGTGCATTCATTTTAATGGATGTTTCAAAGGTAATAACGGCAGTAGTTATAATATAAGAACCATTAACTGATCCACTTATGGTTCCTGACATCTCTATAATTCCGGGCGTCCAAGATTCCGATTGTACCGTAATATTATACTCATTAGTACTATCTGGAGAAAATGTCATGTTAAAACTAGTTTCTTTAATAATATCATTATATGCCCCATAATCAATATTTATATCTAAAGGGATATTGCCTGTGTTCTTAGCTATGAAAAAATCATCACCAGAAGCATCCATCTTAGTAAAAGGCTCTACATTGAATTTAATTAAATCGGCATGGCTTTTCGCAAGGGCAACCGTTGGTTTTTCAACAACTATATTTCCAGAATATAGTTTATCTTCATCTTTGTACACTTCTAACGTCCAGTTTTCATGATAATATGCAGTGTCAGGCAAAGTATCTCTTATTCCTATACAAAAACTGTAGAGTTTGTTATTTTTCAGACAGCTAGCATTGCTTATGTATGTACGACCATCGTATTCTATCACGTCTATCCATGGCATCTGACTGTTTTCGTCATACTTCCACTCGTAATAGTTGGTTGCGTTCCTCTCTCCTTCAGTAGGTATAGACTCGCCATTGTAGAATTTAAGACTTAATTTCTGGAAATCCTGGTTTTCTACTGTTACATTTATATGATGCCAAATACCGGCAACAATCACTGGGTCGCCAAAACGTGTTTGTGTTTTTTCTCCAATTATATGTATGTTTAGAGTTAAATCATTATCTGCTGAGACAGGTGAAAAAAGTGGTAATAAACCTATTATAAATACTATAAATACAATCATACAATCTTTGTGCTTCAGCCCATCACCTCGCCGTACTAAATTATACAATATCTTCGACTGTATTTCTTATCCTTATCAGTCTATTAAAGTCTTTCTCTTAAATAGTACCTTGAGAAATTTGAGTTATAAGAGATGAAGCTCATCCCTGTTAATTTGACATCTCTTTTACATTAGAACTGAAAAAGAGGGGGCATACAAAGTATCTGCAGATTGTTGCTTTTCTAAAATATGAATTTGCATAATACCTTATTATACTCTCCTTGGATATTTATTTATATTAAAAAGAGAAAAAGGATGTTTAATCCCTGAAATTTTTTATTGTTTTATTTATGCTTGTGTTCTTAGATGATAATATATCGTCGCGTTATAATCTCCTGGTTGTTGCCCGATTCCAATTTGAACAGCCCATTCGACATCACTTGTTGATAGGCTTGTATCATTGTTTTCTGCCAGATGGTATGATGGTACAGCATCACCATAGTACCATAAAACTGCATTCCCCGGGAAATTAGTAAGTGAATTTAGATCTCCACCTTGCGTCTGTATTGATGTGTTTTGCATAATGTAAGTCGGATTTGATTTGTGTGTTAGGTTTGTTACATTAACTGATAGGGAGTAGTTTCCATTTGATCTACTAACAATGGTTATGTTACCACTGCCACCAGGATCATTAACCGATGCAGTGGTACCCGGGGTGCCAATTATCGCTGGCCATCCTGCGGATATTATCTCTGTATAACTGTACACTCCAAACTCGTTTATTGTCTCTCCAACTATAGGATTATCATAAGAATGGTACCCTGCTGCATCATCACATGTTATATTGAAGTTCCAAGACCATGTATCATTATGACCAGCATTGGTATCCCAGGCACCATCACCTGGAGCATACCTGATTTGATGTCCGGGTATGAAAGGAAACGTTAGGTTATGGCACTCGGTGTATAGAGGACTGCCACTTGAATCCGTTACAACTGCTTCTGTGCAATCTCCTGAATTAAAGGTTATTTCATCGTCTGGCCACAACATGGTGTAGTTAGCGGTCCCCGTGGTATTCTCATACTGCAAAAACATGTTTAAGTTTCCACCTAGATTCCCACTATTGTTGTATGTCCAACTATCATTACCACTGTCAAACCAGGATGTAATGTTTATGTAGTTTATATCAGCCCATCCTTGGTCACTACTGATATTGACGATAAATCTGTATTCTGCGCTCATATTTACATCTATCTGAACATTTAATCTAGATACCCATGTTCCTGATTGATTATACTGGAAATCATACCAGTTGATCCTCGGTTCCAATTGCAATACTGTTACGTTTAAGGTAGTTTCATTATACCAACTTTCGCTTATGTTGCCCGGGTCAGCGTTACTGATTATGATTATGGGTTCAAACATGAGAGAATTAATGAACATAGAAATGATCAGTGCAGTAACTAACAGTATCGAAAATATTCTTCTTTTTCTCAACATTTTTCTCATCCCATCCAAACGAATATTTCCATTAATATTTAAAGTGCAAATTCCTTTCTTACCAGATTAAATGTACCACTTACTTATATACCTTACGTTTTTCTGCTATTTAACGAGATATTTATTTTCTTCTATGTTTTATCTGAACTTGTATGATAAGTACTATAGAAAGAACGATACATATTGTCACAATCATTGCTGTAATAGACATGATGATAGATGTTGTGTCCTCTACTTGTGATGAAGGGGGACCAACATTTATTTTAGTGGTATAAGTCTGGGTTTTTCCTCCTATTTCTAGATAATAATAAAGGAAAGCAGTGGTATTTGCAACAATACCTCTGACCTGTATAGTGATAGGGTACTCAGAAGTATTATTAGATCTCACGATAAAAGGAGTTTTAACTTCAACACCTTTGCCAAATATCTTTAATATTTTAAGGTTTTTACTAGTTATATCCACAGTTATATTTCCTTTTCCACTAATATAAGCGAAAACATCCTTGGTTTCACCTAGCTTGATCTCTAGATTTTTCATGTACTGAAAAGCTATATCATTTGCTAGTTGTTCAAGTTCGTAACCACTATGTCCAATAAAAACAGTTATACCTAGCCCAAGAGAAAGATTTGATGGAATCAGACTAACATCATTTTTTGGAGGTATCACATAATCTATCTCGCCTGTTACACTCACCTCTCCACTTTTAATTGTAATTGTTCCTGGTTTCCAGCTAGATTTAGAATGCACCAATATACTATACCCTCTTATCTGATCGACTTTAAGGATCTCATTAAAATCCAACGTAGAAAATATGTTATTATAGCTGCCATAATTTATCGATAATCTTAATGGTACATTCCCTTTATTTTCAACAATAAACTTTTCTTCCGATATGAAATCATCCTCTGTAAAAGGTTCTACTCTAAGAGTAACTGGTACTGACCTTAAAACAAGGGAACTCACCCCCTTGTCAACAATAACACGCTTGGAAAGTAGTTGCTCATCGTCAATTAATACTACCAGAGTCCAATTACCCGACTCGGCATATTGATCTATCCCGATGTAAAAAGAATAAAAGTCAATATCATGATCGCAGTAATCATTTTCTATATATCTAGAATCATGTTGAACATCCCACCAACTCCCGTGATCGTATTTCCAGTTATAGTAATTGGTTTCATCTCTATCTCCAATTGGGAGAGGAGTATCACCATGATAAAAAATAATTGAAACCTTGTTGGCTTCAACATTTAGGGTAATGTTTGCATAATGCCATATTCCTCTAATCCAAACAGGGTTATCATATCTAACGATTGATTCACCAGTTGGAGTATGTATAAATAAATCTACGATTTCTGCACCATCACTGCTATTTCCTAGTGGTAAACAAAGGTTCATTGTTAACAGTCCTAAAACAATTATGATTAAACAACGTTTTTTGTTAAGTATCCCTCTCATATTAAATAAGGTAACAAAAGATTTATTAAAATTATTTTTCTATTCACAACTGCCTAGAATTACCAAAAATTGTAAAAGACGTTCAACAAAATATACAAGTTTATACTAACTATTTATTAAGAATCAACTTCGCCGTTTATAGTGTATGTCACTGTTGAAGTATAGCTACTTGAAAGTGTACCCATGCTTATGTTTGCCCAGTATTGTACTTCCACCGTATCTTCCATAGTATTACCTAAGTGTTGCCTGTAAGTTATAGTGTCTCCATAAAGATAAAGCGAGTTGATACCATCAAAGTTAGTTCTTGCGAGGTCTCCTCCCTGAGCAGATATGGATGTATTATCCAACCAGTGTCCTAGTCCATCTGTTAGGTTAGGAAGATTCGTGTAAAGAGAATAGTTTGCATTACATCTAGTGGTGACATTGGTATGTGGCAATAAAGCAATATCGTTATCGCCGGGGCTACCCGATCCAGCGGGGTTTTCCGTACATTGCGTTATTTGAGAATACATGTATATCCCATATTCGTTTTCAACATAGGACTTATAATTTGACAAATCTTCAACTGTTATATTGAAGTTCCAAGAACGTGTGTCATTATGACCCGCAGTATTGTCCCAGCCACCACCATCACCAAAAGCATATCTCACCTGATATCCTGGTTTGAATGAAAACGTTAAATTATGTGTGTTTGCATCGATAACAGTTTCTGAGCAGTTACCGAGAATCAGTTGTGCTTCGTCATCTGGCCACAACATGTTGTAGTTTGCTGTTCCAGTGGTGTTCTCGTATTGGAGATACATATTCAGATTTCCCCCCACTGTTTGATTGTATGTGGTACTTTCGCTGCCGTTATCATACCAAGCAGTAATGTTTATGTAATCTATATCTGCCCATCCTTGATCACTAGTGATGTTAATGCAGAATTTATATTCTTGATCTACGTCAATTCGTGTGTTCAACTTAGATACACCAGTTACGTTTTGGAAGTCATACCAGTTAATTATTGGTTCAGTTTTAAAAACTGTTATATTGATAGTGGTATTGCTATCCGAATACGTTGTGACGTCTATGGCGTCTGCGATTATTACTAAGGGGATTTTTATTAGAAATCCATTAGTCAATATTGAAATAATGAGCAATATTACTACTAGTGCTGTAGTTTTTCTGCTTCCCATTATTATTTTCCCACCTAGCAATTATATTTTTAGAGAGCGCATCCAAATTTTATAAAACCAAAATGCATTTTCTTACTTATTATGTTTTTGTTTCTTGCGATGTTATGTGATGTTGTTAAAATCTGAAAAATTTGCTCCTTAGAAATTATACACTAAATATTATGTTTTTTAGTCTTGTATGATTTTGGTAGCCACACGTGCAGTATATTTTCCTCCGTGTGTGCCAAGGGGTATGTAAACATCAAATTGTACATCTACAGTTTGACTAATGTTGTTATTGTGGAAGATTCCTGAATTGTTGAATATATCTATAGCATTTGCTTCATCGATACCTAAAAACGTTATATCTGAAGTTATATCGTCATTAAGATCTGCATCTGCGAGTATATCTACATTGTTGGCAATAGGGATAGTATCTCCCCATGTTGTATTAGTAAGATTTTCTTCGAAATATATGGTCATGTTGAAGTCGTAGTTTGATGAGTACGTTATAGTGACAACGCTAGAGGCATCATTGAATCCGGGTGCTGCAGCGACGTCTACCCAATTTTGGTCGGGTGAGATAGAAGTATACTTGTAAACTCCATATTCATCGTTTATCCAGGATTTTAATTCATCCATGTCTGTAACTGTTATATTGAAGTTCCATGAGTAAGGATCATTAGTAGCGTTTTGTGTTGTATCCCAGTTGCCATCACCAGCTGCCCATCTCACCTGACTACGTGGTATAAAACTGATATTTATGATTCGGGTTGTACTATTTATTATGATTTCTGTGCAGTTCCCAAGGATTAGTTGTGCTTCATCATCTGGCCACAACATGTTGTAGTTTGCTGTTCCAGTGGTGTTCTCGTATTGGAGGTACATATTCAGATTTCCCCCCAATGTTTGATTGTATGTGGTACTTTCGCTGCCGTTGTCATACCCGGTCGTGATGTTGATGTATTCTATGTTTATCCATTCATTAATATCTGTGATATTTATGGTGAATATATATTCATTATTTACATCTAGCAATCCTGTTGCATTGTTTAATTTTGAACCGGTTTTATTCCTTAGATCGTAACTGTTTATCACTGGAGCGAGTAAAAGAATATAGTAGCATATTGCATCAGCACTACCCGGAGCAGTTTCATTAGGTGAACCAGACTTATTACCAACACTGTAAAACTCATAATAACCGAAACCATCAGGGAAGTCAAAAGTCCAATTCCATCCTCCATCCGCATAATCATTATCAGGATTACTATCATCAGCCCATTGCATCCAACTTGCAACACGGAAAGCAACCTGATATGTATGCCACTCTTCATCGTCATCACCACCATCAGTAGTCCATGTCTTATCACCTGTTGCCCCTGCTGTTGTCTGTGTAAAGTTAGCGCAAAATCCATTTGCATTATTTATGTATTCATCCCATTGCTTCGTCGTACCCGCAGGTGCAATACTGGATGAAACATCACCCCTGGTCATTGCACAGCAGGCAAACACCATAGCTCTATCTGTGCTTGTTGTAATACTGGGACATGTTGGAGTAGCATCATTTGTTCCATTAGCATGAGATGTAGTTTTATCAATCGGGTTATTATTATCCACCCCCCGTAGAATAATAATACCACCAGACCACTCCTCCTGATCACCTGTCCAAGTATAACTTGCAGGCTCACCCGCGGCATCTGTGACAATCTTGTAATAAATACCAGAAGAAAGATCGTCCCCAGCAGCAGTAAGATGCTGCGAATCCTCAACCCAACCAGCAGGACCACTGAAGACAACATTATCACGCTTAACAATAAACGCAAAAAGCACATCCCCATCCTGCAAACCAGCAGGCTTATTAATAGTAAGTGACGTGGCATCTGTAGCCTGATTACTTTCATTTCCTATAATGGAAATATTACCTCTACCTACCCAAGAAGAATTATCAGTACTATAACGATAATACAACGTAACATTATCTAAATCAGACTGACCAGTAGCAGTAATATCTAACGGCGATAATATTTGGATATAAGGACTAATTGTGTCGACTGATGTGTTGATAGACTCAGTAGTAAAATGATACACACCAGAGACGTTATTAACGCTGTCGTTAACTGCAACCTTCCACCAATAAGTGGTACCGTATGCGCTTGCCTGGGTAAACGTCCAGTTAACGGTAGTGTTTGCCTCAATGCTATTGTTAGTCTGCCGTAGTATCCAAGACTCAGTTGTGTTTTCATACCAATAAACATTGAGTGCCTCTCCTTCGAAGTCATTTGCCCGTATTTGACAGGTTGGCTGTAGGATTATACCGGTGCCCCCATCGGCTGGGCTGATAACCTCTATGCTCGGTGGAGGATTCGGGTTGTAATAGCATATTGCATCAGCACTAGCTGGTGGAGTCTCATCGGAAAAGCCGCTCTTTTTACCTATGCTGTAGAACTCATAATAACCTATGCCATTGACATCAGTGAAGTTGAAATCCCAGCTCCAAGGATAATTTTCATCTGGATTGCTAGCATCATTCCAAACTGCCCATTTAGTATGATTTCCTAGGGTTGTTGTAGCGTTGACCCATATCTGATCAATATGAACCCCATCACCGTTATCAGATGCATCACACATGAATCTAATCTGCACAGTATCTGTGAAACCGTAAACTGACTCGTTTATCCAAACGGTTTCATGATAAAACTGATCATTA
>JAUWBM010000145.1 GCA_030601705.1 Thermoplasmatota archaeon | reverse complement strand
GGAAATCAAGAGATTACATCCCTTCTCACGCACCCAATTTATAACTGTATTCGATAAAGAATTTATCAAATTAGGTTTTGGTTTAAATTCGGAGACAAACACAGCGATCTTTTCTCCAGATTCCAATTTCCCTGCATATATACGGACAGGGGACAACGGCTCCCCGGTATGCACAACAGAAAGAGCAGGGAACTGTGCGGAATCTAATGCCCCTATCTGTTTTAAACCAAAAGCATCTATCAAGTAATTGGCAACAATAGTACTAACCATCCCTATCGAAGGAAAACCTGCAATGACAGTTGCATCACTCAGATCCATTTCTCCAAAATCAACGATCTCAATATCATCCAAATGCATCAACCCATCTTCAGGATGGGATTTCTCCTTCGTTTCACTCCTGTTCATTTTTTTTTATCTCCTTGCGACCTTCTTTGGCCTATGATTTCGTAACAGTTCTTTCTTTATAAATTAAATGTCAGCAAACCAGAAATATTAGCTTTGTGTTCCCTCTTTCATGGCTGGATGCATGGAAAGAAATATTCATCCCTTTCAGGGGAATTTATGGCAGGAAAAAACGCCAAAGTATCTTGAGAGATCACCCAAATCAAAGCTCTATAAGATCCTTCGAAATGCGTATGATCGATTTCTCTATCCTGCCAGAAATTCATATCTTGGAGATTATCTCAGCAGATTCATCGGTCATGGGGAATCAATACTAGATATCGGTTGTGCAGAGGGTACGATTCCTTATCTCATATCACAAAAGAAGAACGTTACCGTTCACGGGGTTGATATTTATTTCAAAAGCGAACCTCTTATTCCGTACACCCGTTATGATGGGGCTATACTACCATTTAAAGACAAGCAATTTGATTGCTCTTTGGCAGTAGATGTCCTACATCATTGTGAAAATATAAAAGGAACTCTCCAGGAGATGATAAGGGTCTCCCATCGCATTATCATCAAGGATCATTATTATAAAAATGGTTGGGGTCATTTCCTTTTAAAATTGTTTGATATATCTGCAAATAAACCATATGGAATAAATAGCATCTTTAATTTTAAAAAATGGGAGGAATGGGAGCGGATTTTTAAGGAACTCAACCTAGACTATAGCTATGTTGATAAGACGATGAATCGCATCAAATTGGGCCCTCTCAAGCATTTTTGTATTCTTTTAGAAGAAAACGGCAAAAGATAAAGTTATTGTCATTTCATTCTGCCCGATTTTTTCTTTAAAAATTATTATGCTCCCGTAGAGAATATATGTTAATTCTCCAATGTTCCTCCTAGATCTTGCTCATCATCGACAATCATCATCTTACTCTTTATTTCTTTCTCCCATGTGTACATCCTATCATATTTCCATCCTTATCGAATTTGATGTCGCCTACAGCAAGTACTTCGAAAGGATAAGTACAAACACCAGTGTTTTCGTCTTTAAATTTACATTTAACACATTTCATGAAATCACCTTAAACGTCGCCAACCAGCAGGAGTCATTTTTTCAACAATTAATCCACCGCCGGAGCTTACCGAAAGTCTGTAATCGCTAGAATTCTCATATCCAAGTGGTCCTTCAACTGCTGTTGTCAGCTGTAAAACTTCAGAATCTGTAAGTATTAGTTTTTTAACAGTTTTCTCTCTCTGACCTTTCCTTTTCATCTTGTCCATAAACAACCACATTGTTTATTTATCTTTTTCAGCAAATCTCCCAAATCCATCAAAAAGCTCAATTTATTTTATCATCCTTTCCTTGTCACAAATGTCTTATAGAATTTACAAAGATTATTGTTGCAGTAATATATGTATTTAAATCTCCCATGCTGTGCCAACGGATGTCCACACTCTTTACAAACCAGTTTTTTCATTTAGTCTCCATCCATTTGCATTTACCATGGTCTACGTCCCAAAAACAGCATTTATCTTCTATACACTCTTGAGGTTCTCTAGTAATACATACCATAGGGCATTTCATTTGCTTCCACCCTCTCAATATTAAATTTCATAACATATTTTTCTTTAAAAACATATCCTAACAGCCCCATGTTTCCATCTGTACATAAGTTCACCTAGAAAAGTATACTACCTATGTAATCTGATGTATGATAGTAAATACGTACTTGCGAAAACCTCCAAAAATGTTAATACAACCAAAATGATTCAGTCGATGAGGTTAAAAAATGAAAGGAACTATAAAATGGTACAACTCAAGAAAAGGATATGGATTCATCCAAGGAGAAGACGAAAAGGAAGTCTTTGTCCATCGATCAGCCATACCAAATGGAACATATCTGAACGAGGGAGACAAGGTTGAATATGAGATAGAAGACACAGAAAGAGGGCCAAGCGCAAAAGATGTAAAGAAGTTGTAAAATTTCTCCATCAATCTACAATTTTCATAACGTTTATTTTCTGTTATAAAACTAATCCATGAGTTTCGGGGGGAAGATAAAAAGAGAGGCTTTTACCTATACTAACCCTATTTTGTCCTCGGTTTTATCGCTACAATTGTTTTTATATTCAGGCAGTTTATACCTTGATTGGATTCAATAGTCACAAACCCTTCATCATGGTCGATATCCTTAATAATACCAGTAACCACATTGGCTTTTTCCTCCCCTGGCTCTTTAGTGACAATTTTACAGTATTTACCTATACATTTATCTATAATATTTCCTGACATCTTTCTTCCTCCTAAACTCTTTTGAATGAGAAGTCCTTTTTCTTTTTGCGTTTCTCTGTAATATTTCTATACGATAAAGCCAGTTATCAACATCGTATTCTTTTCCTTTTCTCATTTCAACCAATCCATATCGTGATAATGTTTGTCAATATCATTATATAAACTTTCCGTGTCAAACTTTCAAATTGAAAAAATACCAATATCACGAATCACGATATCGGGCTACTTATACCGCTCCATTTTTTCCACACGCTAAACATACCGCTTTCGGAATTTGAACGATTCTTTTTTGAATCTTACGATTAAGATATTGTAAATGAAATCTTGACCCACACATAGGGCATTTTTTTGTTAAAATAATGTCTGCAATTTCACCATCTCTGATTATATGAGCTGTTAAACAATAAGGGCAAACCCATCCTAGATTTTCATCAAATTCTTTCTTACATTTGCGACAATTCACGTTGATCAACTATCAAAAGTTCACAACAGTTATTTCTTTAAAAACATGCCCTTATAACTCTGTTTTTCCCTGTGAAATTAGGAATTTAATATACTAAACAACTGTTATTGAGGTACTTTTTTATTACCCGTCTTAAATAATTCATCAAACTGTTTTTTGTACTCCATCAATACAGAATATATATCTCGCCAAAATTCTTTATCTTCTCTTTTAAACTTTCACTAAACGTTTTTTGTTGCTTTACAATCATTTGGTGATGTTCTTCATTCGTTTCTAATCCTATGCTGGTACAAGAAATACAAGATTACCTTATAGCCCTAATGTCTCTCACTGAAAAAAATGTTATTAATCAGTTTTATAACGATCTGTCAGTCTTCTTTCCATTCTTGATACGTCCCGTTCCATCTGCATTAGATTAAGATTTACGCCCATATCATCCCTGATTGTTGTATAGCAGTCATCTCCGATACGATTCCCTATCTCTTTAATAAAATAAAAACCTGCATCTCTCCCTAGTGATTCATTCATTGAATATATGATTTCATGGATTGCCTTTCCGATCTCAGTAGGTGGAACAGAGTTCACATCGGACATAACCGTAATTGGATCAACGGCCTCTAAAAAACGCGTATCTTTTATTTCAACGTGTTCCAGAAAACTATATTTTTCTTCAAGTTTTTTTATCAAAGAGCCCATAGTTGGAGCAACATCGCCCCCTGTGGCTTTTCTGTTAGATATTTTAAGCAATGTAGTCAAAACATTTCTCATAACTTCTGAGTTTTCTATCATATATGCATCCCCTCAATATCCTAAATTTCGTTAACAATCTAAACTGTATAATTGTCATGATAGTAACACACCGGTATAAGCTTTTTGTACATAAACTAAAAAAACGTGTATCTATTTGGGTTGCATATATCTATGAATACTACTGTACTTGTGTTAGGAGATGACTCGGACTGGGAGTCTTACGAAAGATTTTGTAAACAACTTCAGAAACATCATTCAAAAAAACTGAATTGGGTTACCGCTACGTACGATCTTCTTGAAAAAAATGAACTGCCCACAATCAAAAGCGATACAATCATAATCTATCTGTTCTTCCCTTTTACATATTGGGATAAACACATTGAGAAAGAAGGATACAAGGGCGTATACGGGAATGTGGAATTTTATAACAAGCTCAGGGTTTTTTGGTCTGAAATCCATCGGACTCTCAAAAAGTTTTATCGTGGGAAGAAAATACATTTTGTAAATCATCCATTGAAAATCGCTATCGACCGTGACAAAGAGCTTACAAAGACGATCCTATCTGAAAATGGGGTTAAAGTGCCGATATCCTATTACACAAGAGAGTATGGGGATATTTTAAAGTTGATCGACCAAGAAAACAAAAAACTGTTCTTAAAGGTTAGATATGGTTCCATGGGTAAGGGCATAACGTATATGGAGGAGGGGAACTGGAAGACGAATTTCAGATTCGAGGATGGTAAGATACTTAGTCCCCGGCCTGATTACGGTTGGACATTTGTAGATATCACAGATAATGTTGAGTTCTTGAAAGAGATTTTGACGAAAGATATTGTAATTGAGGAGGCAGTAGATTCCTACAAACTGGATGATATTATATTCGATCTGAGGCTTTATGTTTTTTATGGTGAAGTGCTATACATCTTTCCGAGAACAAATAAGAAAAGCGCGATCACATCAAATATATCTCAAGGTGGACAGGGAAGGTCGTCTCATTTTCTCAAAAGATTTCCTAAAAAGGTTATCGACAGGGCGGTTAAGAGTGGAGTTAGGCTGGCAAAGGTGATGGATGTCAATTTTGCGGGGGTAGATGTCATGATTAGTAAGGACTTTAAGATATATGTGATCGAATTGAATACGTTTCCTGGTTTTATAAAGGTACGCAGGTTTAATCTTTCAAAAAGGATTATACAACGGTTAGAAAATAGAAAATGGAATTAGCACGTGTTTGTCACCATGTTTTTCCAAAAGAAAAAGAGTGATGTGTGATAGAAACGGACTGCGCATTGGATATACTACAATTACTTGCCCCTCTCCAACTCAAGTTGAGCCAGAAAAGTCAGCTAAGAAGGTAAAACCTGTAAAATCACCTAAAACAACTGCGCCTCCGCAACCTGATTTTCAGCTTAGTAAATCAAAGACTAACCTACTGGATTTTTTTACAAGGCGAATGCTAAAGGGATCTAAATATCACACAATAAACATGTTATAGGAAAAAAAGAAGAAGAGATGTATAATCTTCTTACTTC
>JAUWBM010000134.1 GCA_030601705.1 Thermoplasmatota archaeon | reverse complement strand
TCTCAACCATTTACTCGATGGAATTAATGCTATAGGTTCTATCTGTAAAAAATTAAAACGATGGGTATTTGACTGGTTTTCAAAAAAATCTAAAAAGCATTCTGCTGTTTAGTCAATTTGAAAACTGCAAAAGTTTTGTTACTATATTGAACTATCAAGGGTTTATATCAGGCGTTCTAATCCCGAGATAGAAATTCTTACATCCGCCAGGTAACTACGCGGTTATGTGAATACTTAATGGCCTAAGTTCGAAAATTCCCAAAAACACCATAATTTAACAGATATAAAATCTATTAATGTGACGTCATTTACACGTTCGAATCCCGATTCTAACCCTTTTAGTAATTACATTATTAACCGCTAAATCGAACCGTCGAAACGGCTTAGAGTAAGTATTTTTTATTACAACGCTACACAAACCGAAATGTTATCTAGGGGTAGAAATAACAAATGGGGGGAAGGGAGGAGGAAAGGAAAAGATGAATTTCCCCAAAAAATATTATTCCCCCATTGTTAATATAAATATATAGCTAGGCATATATAAATTTTGTCCCTAACTACAACATTTGTAATGCATACTATATACCTGCAATGCTGCTATTTTGAAAATCATGCGACAAAAGTATCAAAATAAGAAAGAATTGTGGTAACATTTAAGGACGATAAGGAGATGTGCAGAAGAGAAAAGAGGTTTTTTCCCGAGTAGAAACTAATCTAATTAACGTTCTAAAGAGGTGGTTTCTAACTACTGCTCTTCAAAATATTATCAATTTTTCTCTTTAAATCATCTATATCAAAAGGTTTCTCAATATAGTCTGTAGCTAAAAATTTTCCAGCATTTTCGGCAATATTATCTGTTCTTGCTGTAAGAAAAACCACTGGGATATTTTTCCATAACGGATTTTCTTGTAAATTTTTGAGAGTCTCCCAGCCGCTCATCTTTGGCATCATTATATCCAACAATATAAGATCCGGAATTTCGTTATTCTCTAATGATTTAAGACATCGAGTGCCGCTAGAAACACATGTGATTTTATAATCGCCAGCCTTATATTCTAAAGCTTCTTTAACAGAATGAAGGCAGTCTGGATTATCATCTACAATCATAATTTTTTTCGTCATAACCCATCTATTCCATGAAAGATTCCATTAAAAGTTAATCACTTTTTGATATAAAACATTAATGGGAAAGCATGTGATTATCAACCAACATTTGAACAGTACACCCTTAATCATAGATTCTTAGGCTAAAAACAAATTGGCAGTAATTACTACTTTTATAGAATTAAGAAAAGAAGAGAGGGGTTTGATGTGGTTCTATAGACCAAATAAATTTCTTAATATAGGGAAAGCATTCGGGAATATTTGTAAGATTCGTTGTAAAAATGGGTTTTGTATAGATCTAATTCTAGGCATTGTTACTTCAAGTGTTACCCAATTGCTTTCAGCGCCATATATGTCTCTTGCTTTTGCTTTTATGATGTAGGTTCCTTCCTCAGTCCAGGTATGGCTTGCATATCCAGTTTGTCCATTTGGGTGAGGACCAATGGTTTCTTCAGATGTACCATCGCCCCAATCTAAAATATAGTATAAATCGTCTCCATCTGGATCGTTAGTAATTACTTCGTATTCATAAGAGGTTCCAGCACTACCACTTAAAGGACCATCAAGCAGTGGATCTTGCGGTGGTTGATTGTCTCTTCCATATGTTTTAAAGCACATATCCCAGGTAACAACATCTCCAAATATTGGTTGTGCACCTTGATTATTAAATGCTTCAGATGTACTTGGATAGGATGAAGCAGATTCATTTGTCCAGGTATCACCCTCATCAATTGAGAACCATGCACATCCATCAGGATATGATTCAGAAATATTATTTGCCCCCCAAGCATAAAAATTATCTGTAACATTCTCTGTTAAAGCAACAACGTAATATGTCAGGCCCGTTGTGACTGTAATATCGTCAAAGTCAATTTCCACCCAGTCGTAAGTTTCAGTTGGTACCTGTGATGGATCAATATCTATGACTGTCAAGTCCTCTTCAGTTAGTTCTTCTCTGATTGATACTGCCAAAGGATAAGTTGCTGTTGAGTTCTTTCCAATAAAAAGTTCTACTCGGGTAAGAACTTCTTTTGTCGGTATGAACGATTGAGCAACTTGAACACATACTGGATTGTCGGGTATTGGAACATTACCTACTGGAACAGCAGTATTTTCTGTCATTACTGTCTGAGATTGATCTAATTCATCGAAAAATGAGGTTTGTTTTACATCTTTACTTATATTTACATTGAATGCAACTGCCCCAAGTCCAGATAGGACTAAAATTCCTACTACCAATATTGGTAAAAATTTCTTCATATTTTTTATCTCCCTTTATCAAAATACTATACGATATCATGTTATTTAAATATTTCCCATAAATATATTTATTGTAACATCTGTAACAAAATTAGTGTTAGTAGACTGATTTCATTTGCACAAAAACTGTTTTAGTCTTCCATTCAAAAAAACCTGCTAGACATGATCTGTTTCAAAAAGCCCATTTATGTTAAAATAATGCAACTGGTTTTCATGAGCATAACTTTCTGCATCTGCAAAAGAGATCACAAAGTCTCCTGTTTCGGGGCAGGCTGACCATTGATGGAAATCAGAAAGAATACCACGTTTGTTAAGACTAACAAAAATAAACATAAACAAATCTGTTTTCCCCGTGTAAACTTTTCTTAAAAGGGAGATACTAGAATTTAAATCAATATCGCCCCAGTTTCTCTGTATCTCCTGGCTCATGGATTTATATTTCCTCCACAGTGGAAAAAAGGAATCACCTGTAAAAAGTTTCAAAAAACCAATTATTCCACCAGGGTTATAACGGGTTCTCTGCGTGGCAGCTAGTGTAGGATGGATAAAGAAATTTGTACGTCTCACAATATTTTTAATCTTCCAAAAAGGATGTTTTCCTTCTACAGAATTATTCCAGGATCCAACGTATGTATGGTTAGCAGTTGTTTCAACAGCATATCCAACACGGGTTTTTGCGTCAGATATTATAAAATTCCAACCAAGGGTTTTATTGGAAGTCATTATATTTATGGTGTCATCTGCATCTTTGGCAGAATCCAAAATTTTTTGAACCCTAAATTGGGCCGGAATACCCTTCAAGGTTTGGTCAGAACTCCAACAGACTTGAACACCAATGGACACCTGTTTTTCATTAATTCCTTCATAAAAGTTTATCCATCCGGCTATACTAGGAACAATTGACTTTAAACCATCATCAGGTTTACGAACAATTAAAACAGAGTTTTCCTGAATATATTTACCCGTCACTGGGTCTTTTATAATTAATGGAAAATCAAGACTACGTATATGATAAAGTCTGCCATTTTCGGTAGCCTCTGACCATGCTACATAACTAAAACACTGCATGTCCATTTGAAGAATGGTCATATATGAAACCGCTAATTTTTCAAGAGACGCGTTTGCTCCATCAGCAATACCCTGCATTTCAGTAGTATAACAAGAGGGAATATATTGTTTTGTAGTATTCCACATCTCTAAAAGAGTTTCATAAGAAGTCAGTTCTTCAGCATATTTAATAAACGCACGTATGTTCTCCTGGATTTCATCTTTTAACAGATGACCATGCTGATACCCCATCTCATAATAGGAACCATTTATAAACAGAATTTCGACCCCATCACGTTCCTCAAGCCACCCGCCATCTAATAGATCATAAGAAACGCTTTTATTTTCACAATTCGCTACCCTACTTATAGTCCCTGTTACAGACAGGGCAGTAGCTATCAACAGCGTACAAATAAAAATTCCAATTAGTTTCTTTTTCACTTTTCTACCTTCGCATTAATTACAAATCAAATAATTTAATTTAAATGTTTGGTATAAAATAATATTGCAATATCTGTAACAAAACCAGTGTATTGATTTCATTTCTCCTTGCCCGTTAGTAAAAACTCCTACTGGTTACTATATTAGGCTATCGAAGCTGGATATCCGCCCGTTCTAACCCCGATTCTAATCTTTTTATAACTACGTTATTAACCCCGACCGTTCGTTCTTAAAACGCTTTCAAGTAAGTATTTTTTATTACAGTTTCCACAAATCAAAACCACTATTAGTCCCTTGTACGGCCGCTTTCTAAAACATTTATATACTACAATATCTTATAATATTTCAAATCAATGATTAATATTTTATAGTGGAGGAAATCATATGAATAAAAAACTACTCAAAAAAAGTTTAGCGTTTTGTGTTATAGCAATCTTTTTTGGTGTTGCCCTTACATCATCAATTGGAATTATACATTCAACAGTTTTCATCAAAAAAAGTGTACCGCATAAATTATATAATGCACCCTACTATGAGAAGATTGAAACCATTGATTATCATCTCAACAGTTTTTCTAATATCTCATTTTATAAAAACATGGATGATGTTTCATCAGATGAGAATTTTGATAGAATAATAGCTGCATTAATGTCATTTGCTAATATGCCCGCTCTTTCTACAGCGATTGTTATAGATAACGATCTTGTTTGGGCTAATGGATATGGTTTGTATGATATAGAAAATAATAAAGAGACAAATGAAGAAATAATCTACCTTGTTGCATCGATTTCAAAAATGTTTACAGCTACTGCCATAATGCAACTCTATGAACGGGGCTATTTCGACTTGGATGATGATGTAAATAATTATTTAAACTTCAACTTAAGAAATCCAAAATATCCCGATAAAAACATCACGTTCAGAATGCTGCTTGCCCATCAATCTAGCCTTGCAACCGATCTTCCAACATTCTTTACCATTTTAATGCCAGGAGAATTAATAATAACAGGATATCCTGATCCATTCTTAAAAGAGCTCTTAGTTCCAAGTGGCATACATTATCGACCACAAGTGTGGAATAGTTATCCTCCTGGTGAAGACATGTATTATGCAAATATTGGCTATGCCGTGTTGGGCTATCTAGTTGAAATATTATCTGGACAAACGTTTGAAGAATATTGTAGGGAAAATATTTTTGAACCACTTGAGATGTGTGATACAAGTTTTCAATTAGCTAATTTAAACATAAGTAATGTTGCAGTACCTTACGAGTTTATATTTAGAGAATACTACCCATATATTCACTATAACATTCTTGATTACCCTGCGGGGGGGCTAAGAACCTCTGTTTTGGATCTCTCACACTTTCTCATTGCCCATATGAATGACGGAACATATGGTAATACTAGGATTCTCAATCCAGAAAGTGTTGAAGAAATGCATGCCGTTCAGTATCAAAGTGACACCTATAATTTTCAATATGGATTAGGTTTCCAGATTTGGGAGACATCAACGGATACTAACATCGGTCATAGTGGTGGCTTGTACGGAGTAGCGACAAAAATGAAATTTAGAAAATCCAATAATATTGGCATTATCATGTTTACTAACAAAGCAGTAGGAAATTTAAGAGACAAATTTACCTTCTCGCTCATAGAATTATTGTTATTTCAAAAAGCAAGTGGATATACATCATCCGAGTTGCTTCATGAAGGAATATTAGAAGTTATGCGTTCTAATCAATATTTAACAAAAGATTTCAATATTTATAGCAATGATGATAGATTCAATTAGCCATGAGATTATAACCAATACTCTCCTTTTTCTACAAATCAAACCCTTATTAGTCCCTTGTACGTATCGTGCATGTCTATGGCACGGTAAAAATTAACACTCAGACTAAATGCAAATGTCGGCAAAAAAGCCAAAGAACTGCAGATAAACATCAGCGGATTTTTAGAAATTCGGTTGCAGGAATACCACGCTTTATTGGAAGGAAAACCTAATAATGCAGGTTCTTATTCTAGGCTGAAAAAACGGTACAGAACCAACAAAGTTGGTGATGAGTGGGGCTTATGGTCTAGTGGTTATGACGTCGCCTTCACACGGCGGAGGTCGCCAGTTCAAATCTGGCTAAGCCCATACCGTCTTCTTGGAGAAATTTTGTTCGATTGATGCGTTTTTGGCCAACAATCTAAAATTCTCCCAATTCCATAAATTATCACGTGATAAGCCGAAAAACTATGTTAAAAAGGCAATTGGTAGAAAGAATTAACATTGTATTTTTTGGATCAATCACTTTTGCATTGAGAACGTTTTGTAATTTTAAGGAAATAATCTATCCATGCATCTCTAACACTGGATATTGTCTCATCTTCTATGCGTTT
>JAUWBM010000130.1 GCA_030601705.1 Thermoplasmatota archaeon | reverse complement strand
ATTGTTCCAAAGATATATCACTCAGAGGTTTTAGATGAGAAGATTATGATTGAAGACGACGAGGCTTTTAAAATGACACGGTTGCTTGCCACCCAAGAAGGAATCTTTGTTGGTATGTCCAGTGGAGCCGCAGTAACAGGAGCTTTACAGATAGCGAGGAAGATAAATTTTGGTACAATCGTTGTAATTCTGCCTGACCGAGGGGATCGTTATTTGAGTACTACATTATTCAGATCAATATGTGCGAAATGCCCTCCATGATATTCATCAAGTTTTTTACTTTGTTTCACATTCTGCAAAATAAACCTGTTTCTAAATCCCTTTTTATCCTCTCACAAAAACCTAGGGTTTCTTCATCTAAAACGTTGTGCTGATTCTCTAATAATCCCTTTTCTTCCTTGATTATTTTGCCTTAAGATTGCCTAACCAAATGTTGATGCTATCAAATCACCAACATAATGAGTTATAACTATCACTAATAAGGCAATAATCAGGGGAAAATTTGACAAGCTACTTATTCCTTTATTTAGGAAAACTGATTTTAAGAAAGATTTGAAAAAGTTGAAAAAGAAAGTTGAATATATCAACAAGGAAAGAAATAGTGTTGTTCATAGTGGTCAGTTTAAGAAAAAATCTACTGCCCATAAAGTGATGAAAGAAAGCAAAGAAATCATTGAAACATTGATTTCTGAATATGAAAGAGATTTTAAATTGAAATAAACTGCCTGTAACAATAAATAAACCCAATTAAAACTGGGTTTATTCAAAACTGTTGAGCTCAATAGATATGGAGTCCTAAAAAGGTAAAATGGGGTAGTTTTCCTATTCAATACTAATTTGACGATTTATAGACATTTTGTAAAGCATCAGCAATAAGCTTGGCAGTATATTCAACGTTATCAGATTTTCTCAAAAATGAAGATATTTCAAGCTGTAAGGAATGATCTGCTGACCATGCATGATATTGTATTCCATCTCTTCTTGACCATGCAGCATAGAATTTACCAATCTCTGCTTTTAATCTATGATCCTGGTTTAATCTTTCTTCAAGAGTCCCTTTAAGTTTTTCAACATCATTTCTTTTTACTCTTATCACGCCCGTATTTCTGCCTGAATTTGGGTGTTTATATTTAGTCCCTCTTGCTCCTTTTAATCTCCCGTCGTGATATTTTGCTCCAACACCAATATCAATACCTATTTGATCTAAATTATCGTTCATTCCATGAATATATACTACAATGGCCTTCCCTTCACCATGTTCACGTGCATATTCAGCGAATTCTTTAATATGATCATAGAATTCCTTCATATGGGGATGTTTTCTGTTCCACATATATCTGGATTGACTAGCAGACCAAGATAACCTATTAAAACCTTCAATTTTTTCAGGAGTAGAATTTGCTCTAGGATTTGTAGGTTTAATATACTTTTCATTAATCACTAAAGATGCATTTAGATGTTTAGCTATTGCTTCTGCAATTTCTTTTGTTCTTAAATCATCACCAGCTGCATGTGGTGCGACTACAACATATTTCGATGAACCTTTTCTTTTTTGACCATAATTGGTTGTTATCATATTGTTTTTAATGTTACCGTTTTTTATATAGATTTTTCTTAACGGAAAACTGCTCCTTGATGTATCGTATTCGCTCTATGGAGGACGAACTCCAAATTTCTTAACGGAAACTTCCTTTAACTGCTTACGTTAGGAGAAAATCTCTTCATCATAAAAGCAAAGTTTCAGAGTGCAAAAGTGGATTGGGAAATCTAGCAAAGATGACGCTTAAGGTTTAATAAGTATATTTAACCTTAAAGGTTCAAAAAATAAGTTTTTCGGTTAAGGGTATTAACCGAAACGGCTATACGTATGATTTTATTTGTATAAAATTAATGAGTTACCCCTCCCCTTGATAATTGGAATGGCTGTTCTGCTCATTGCTGTTGGGTTTAGCGGGTGGGTAGTTCTTTGTCCTTCTGTAGTAGTCTGTCGACTTCTCTTATGAGCTCCTTTCTCCTACGTTTAGGGAGTTCTTCTTTGAGCCATTTGAGATATTTTTTTCCGTTTTTGCTTACTTGATACCGATATGGTTTTCTGAGGTATCCCCTATCCCTATATATCCTGTCTATTCTCCTATTGGCTAATCCCATCTTGAAAAGTCTTGATAGGTATACCGAAGCGTTATGCCTTGGTATATTTGTTGCTTCTGCAAATTCTTCAAAGTTTGCTTCTTCTAATCGTTCAAGATGCTTCAGAACCGTCCTAAAGTTCATATTAGTAATCACATATATGTGATTAGTGCTATATAAAACTTTATCGCTTGGTCTTGCTTATGTTTTTATTGAGAATGAGGCGCTTGACTTTTCTTACGTAAGCAGGTGTCAATGTAGGGGGGAAAAATAATATATGGTAAGCTGTAGACAATCCTATGAGATTCAGTGGAGGGACGAAGAATTTTGAAAAAGAAAAGAGATGGTATATGTTCAAGAGCATATGAATTGGTCAAAGTTGGAAGAAAATCTCGTACATCATCTATTTATATTGAAAATAGCTTTGCCTAAACGTAGAGACAATGAGACGATAAGTATAGGATTATTAAACAGAGCTTTCAGAAATGTCTGGAGGGATGGATGATCTTATAGGTGCTCATACCTCAACTACTTGTGACAGCAGAGTTGTTGTAATAGCAACAGATAAAGATCAAGATGACAACTGTTCGGATAATACCCTTAACCGAAAAACTTATTTTTCTAGGGTTAAACCCTACATTTGATCAATTTACTTTTTGGGAGACAATTCTAGCGCTCCCTCTAGCCTTTATATGAAGTATGTCACATCCGATTAAAATAAATGCAATCTCCTCTCGTTTTTTTATGGCCGCCTAAATCTGCAATAACAATCAAAAAAACCAAATTAACCCAAAACCCGCTACTTTCACGAGGAAAATAGCATATTGTAGTAATTGCATACTTGTTCATTTTCCTCTATAAAATGAAAACAGTGTTCGTTGGGTAGTGATATCATGATAGAAGTAAAAGTACAAAATATTGTAGCGTCTACAGCTTTTGCAGATAAGTTAGACCTGGACATGATAATACAATCGGTAGAAGGGGCAGAATATGAACCTGAACAGTTTCCAGGGTTGGTTTATAAGTTAAGCAGTCCGAAGACGGCCACCCTTCTTTTTAAAAGTGGAAAAGCTAACTGTACTGGTGCCAAGAATGTTGAGGATGTACGTAAGACCGTTGACATCATAGCAGATACACTAAGAAAACTAGGTGTAGATGTATATGATAATCTGGAAATAGTTATTCAGAATATTGTAGCCGTGGGTGACCTGGGGGGAGAGCTCAATCTTACTGAGACGGCTGTGAGTTTAGGTTTGGAAAATATAGAATATGAGCCTGAGCAGTTCCCTGGGATGGTTTATAAATTAAAGGAACCTAAAGTAGCTATGTTGCTCTTTAGCACAGGAAAAATAGTGTGCACAGGAGCAAAGAACGTTGAGGATGCGTCAAAAGCGGCGGAGAAATTATCAAAAGAGCTTGATTCGTTGGGACTTCTTCACTAGTGAAGAGGATTCTATGATAAGGAGAAAATATTGGTATGTATCTGATATATCAAGAAAATTATCCATATGGTACAGGAGAAGTTATGATCGAAAGGGAATGGTACTGGGAAGAAGTCGCATTTATTCCTAAAGGGGTTGCTCCGCAGGATCTGCTCATGGTCCCTGGGCACATCTTTATCAAAAGCACTGTTGTAGAAGAACTGATGGCAAAGGGGGAAGTTTTAAAAGAAAAGAGGGGCGAAAAGCATACGAAGAAAAAGAGAAGATATGGTGGGTTTTCCCGGTATCGTAACCGTGGATGAAAGAATGAAAGAAGAGTTGGCTGGTATAAAAGAGTGTAGGAACGCTCAGGTAATAATTGGCGTGGTTGTAATTATATATGGTTTGGTTCTAGCGTTTCCTCTATCGTATAATGGGCTTGTTGCCGTGGGTATTTTAGTATCTTTTACTGTTATTGGAATTATCTTTCTTGTTATGGCTTCTGACTGTGCGAGAGATTACCGAGACAAATTAAAGGAGTTAAAGAAGGTAAATAAATGAAAGTAGGGACTAGAGGGTGGAAGTAGGGGTAAAGGATTGCATCCAATAGGTTGTGTAGGTTTAGAGCGGCTCTTCCAAACCTATAAACATGCCCCTACCACCAATCTCTGCAAAGCAATTCATAGAGAGTGAATGAATGAAAGAAGAAGAATTGTTATTATTTAAAGAAGAATTGGCTAAGATAAAAGCGTCTAGGAATGGTTTATTGGGACTTGGTATATTAATAGCTATATTGGGTATAATCACATCATTAATTTATGTAGACGCTGAAGCTTATGAAGTTGCTACAGGAACAGGGACCTTTACTTTACTTCCAGAAATTATCCTAATAGTTTCTTTTGCTATTGCAATTATCTGTTGTATTATAGCTGAGTTAAAATATATAGCTGAGTTTAAAATATGGGAAAGACTACCAAGACAAATTAAAGGAGTTAAAAAAGAGTGAAAAAGGTGATAAAAAATGCCGCATAAAAATTATTAAGCATTATGTGGGGATAAAAACATGTTCAAAGAAGATGAATGGCTGAATGTTTTCCAAATTTGGAGAAAATATGGGGAGAAAACTCCATTTGCTGTTAGAAGGTGGTCGTGGCATCCTGAGAGTTGTTTTATAGTTACCAATATTGAAGTAAAAAAATTCCCTTATGGTGATGCATATGGATATTTTCATTCATGGCGGGAGGGTAAGATTAACATTGACTTGTTGAAACTTGAAAAAGAAGGTAAATATGAAAAACTTAACGGTGCTGGATGTTACCAGTGGGAATATGTTACCTTGATATTTAAAATGGATTTTGAAGAAGTAAAGGAATGCTAGGAGACATGAGCATAGTCAGAAAACCCTCATACTGGAGAATAAAAGAACTCAGTTAAAAACGGATATTATAATGAGGGAGAAATATTGGTATACGTCCAAAATACCAAGAAGATGTACTAATTGTAGGAGAAGAATCAAAATTGGTATGATTTATTATATACCGCCTGGTGCCGGTATTCTTTGCTTTGATTGTCTGCAGGAGCATTTGAAGATAAGAAAAAGGGGGTAAAATATAAAATTAGTTGACGAAGAAAGAAATGCAAAAAGTGGAAGAAACAGTTAGATGCCCAGAATGTGGGAGTACACATATTAGTAACGATTATGTAAGGGCAGAGTTGGTATGTGAAAGTTGCGGCCTTGTTATCGACGATGGTCTCATTGACCAAGGGCCTGAATGGCGTGCCTTCGATAAAGAACAACGAGAGAAGAAAGAGCGAACTGGGGCACCGATGACATATACCATTCATGATAAGGGTCTCAGTACTATGGTAGGTTGGGGGAATAGGGATTCCTATGGGAGATCCATTCCAACGAAAAACAGAGCGCAGATATATCGGTTGAGGAAGTGGCAGAGGAGAACCAGGATTAGCGGTACTATAGAGAAAAACCTCGCCGTTGCCCTCTCCAATCTTAACAGGATGTCGTCAAGTATGGGTCTTCCAAGAACTGTTAGGGAGACCGCTGCTATGATCTATCGTAAAGCGGCATTGAAGAAATTGACCCGTGGGAGGACCATAGGGGGGACCGTCGCTGCTGCGTTGTACTCGGCATGTAGGCAGTGTGGTGTACCGAGGACTCTTGGGGAGATTGCTAATGTAGCAGGATTATCAAAGATAGAGGTTGGGAGAAACCATCGGTCCCTTGCACGGAAATTAGGGCTAAGGATGACGCCGCCATCCCCTCGGGAGTATATTTCCAGGTTCTGCAATAAATTAGGGGTTAGTGGTGATGTTCAAACGAAGACGTTAGAAATACTCAAAGAAGCCACAGATCAAGAGCTTACCAGCGGGCGCGGTCCCGTAGGTGTTGCTGCTGCCTCTATTTATATCGCAGCGATACTCTGCGGCGAGCGAAGAACACAATTTGAAATAGCAGAGGTAACAGGGGTCACAGAGGTCACCATTCGAAACAGGTACAAAGAACTTGTGAGAAAACTCGATATAGAGATTACCCTGTGAATGAAAATTATAACTCTCATAAGGACTCTGAATCAAAACCTCACGATCTTCATTAAACTTTTTCAACTCTTTTTCAAGTGTTTTTTAACCATTTCAATTGCACAGAGTTTTCCGCACATAGAACACGCATTTGTATCTTCTAGAGGTAATCGCTTTTCTCTATACTCCCTTGCCTTTTTTGGATCTATACAAAGATCAAACATTTTCTCCCAGTTTAGATCTTCACGAGCTTTACTAAAATTAAAATCTACATCTCTATCAATCCCTCTTGCTAGATCTGCGGCATGTGCCGCTATCCTTGCCGCAATAACTCCTTCTCTCACATCATCTTTATCAGGAAGAGCAAGATGCTCTGCGGGTGTAAGATAGCAGAGGAAGTCAGCTCCAGCGAGACCTGCAATTGCACCACCTATGCCCCCAACAAAATGATCATATCCTGGTGCAATATCGGTAACCAAAGGACCAAGAACAAAATAGGGAGCTTCATTTGTTACTGTTTTCATTACCTGTATGTTTGATTGAATATCATTAAGAGGCATATG
>JAUWBM010000087.1 GCA_030601705.1 Thermoplasmatota archaeon | reverse complement strand
AGGATAAAGCATTGAAGGACGTAAAACCATTCAGTTATTCGATATTTGACAAGAGACAAAAGACATTAGCTGACTTCCCTGTCAGCTAATGTAAATCTCCGTTTTGAAGAAACGGAGTCTTAGCAGTTATTTGATAATTTTATGAAAAATAAGGAGAAAAACGCCTTTTTTATAGCAGAAGGATTATCAAACTATAAAAATATATGGAATGAAAACTACTGGAATAGACCAAGATTCTTGCCAAAACTAATTTTTGGAAGAATCGGTATATATTACTTGGCACCATGGATTAATGTCGATTGGCATCCTGCACAAGAACCATATGACATTTAGATGAAAAAACCCTGTTGAAAATTATTATTTAGTGCCAAAACCTTATCTGTTACAAAGATTTATATAAGATTATTCAGATGTATTAACCGTGCTATAGTATGGCATTTGCGGGAGGTTAGAAAGAATGAAAAAGAAACTATTAGGAATATTTGTTTGTATGCTGTTGATTGCAACTGTTTTACCTGTTTCTGGAAATGTATTGTTGGAGAGAACTCCAATATCAAATTCATTAGGAGATACACTCTATGTAGGAGGTAGTGGCCCTGGGAACTATACTTCTATTCAAGAGGCTATAGATGACACAGTTGACGGTGATACTGTCTTTGTTTATGATGATTCTTCTCCATATTACGAGAATTTGGAAGTGGATAAATCAATCAATCTAATGGGTGAAGATAGAGATACTACAGTTATTGATAGTAAAGGAATATCTAATCATGTTATACAAATTAATGCTAGTTATGTTATTCTATCTGGTTTTACAATTAAAAACAACTCTGGTTATCATGCTGGAGTGGGGATAAGAGGTGAAAATAATTCTATAGTTGGGAATATTATAACTAAAAATGAATATGGAATTATTCTTTTTGGTGTTGGCCCGCATTCAAATAGTGATTACAATGAAATTATTGACAATATTATTTCTAACAATAATGGGGGTGGAATACGATTAGATGATGTTTCCTATATAACTATTACAGGTAATTCAATCTATCAGAACTACTTTTATGGCATTGCAACCTTGACAGGGAGTGGCGGTGGGAATACTATTTCAGAGAATTATGTTGATGGCAATTGGCTGGGAATTGGCATAAGTGGTAACAAGAATTCAATTACTAATAACCTTGTCACCAACAGTAATTATACTGGTATTAAATCATCTGGTGATGATAATATCATCTCTGGTAATACTATATCCAATCAGACAAAACCATTCAATGCTGCTTTAGAGATAGGTGGCTTTAACAACACGATAACTCGTAATAATTTATTCAATAACCGAAGACATGGAATGTTATCATTTCCAAGTGTAAAAATATGGACATTCTTAAAATCTATTAAATATAAAAACAATTGGGATATGAATTATTGGGGTGAACCTCGCTCCGAACCAAAACTAATTGTTGGAGTTCAAAATATCCATATCCAAATACCCGATTTTCCTTTAGCTATCAGACTCCCTATTTTAATTCCAAGATTTAATATTGATTCCAATCCTGCACAAGAACCATATGACATTTAGATGAAAAAAACCCTGTTTACGATATATTTATTAACCATACTTTTATACCAGCCGTCAGAGGGGTCAAACCTTTTGTAAGAATAACTTATTTTCTTACCTCCCTAAATATTGACCCCTTTTACAATTCTTTTTCTACACGGCAGAAACAAAGGCTCTGGCGTGGTTTCTTTTGTTTTTGGTATAATATCATTCAAAAAGCAGAAAGGCAGGGTTATAAAGGTTTTTAAATAAGGAGAAGTTATGAAATTGTAGATTTGGAGGAGGAAAAAATGAAGTTTATAAGGGGGTAAGTTATTTAGAAAGTTGAGAGATATAAAATGACGATATTCGGATGGTTTAAAAATAAAGATAAGAAAAAAGAAGTTCCTAAGCATATTGCTAAAAGGAAATCCAAGAAGAAGGAAAAATAGTCTATGTAATATTGAAGATGAAATAACTGAATTGGTAAATGTTAATCAACAGACGGTAACTAACTGGATTTTACAAAAAAAACAAGATATTGGAAAATTGGTAATTTTTCCAGATTCACTGTGGATGAATCCTGTTACTAATTAAAATTGAGTATTACTCTCTCTATTTGGGTGTTACGGTCTTTAAAAGTATGAATATTAAGATTTTAAAAGGAGAAACTTAGGTAAAATTTTCATACTTTTATTCATACTTTTTTCGACGTTTCATCCTTTCTATGATAATTTTGATGGTTTACTCTCTCACTTTCGGTGTTACGGTTTTAAAAACGGTGAATTATTAAAATTTTATAGGGTTGAATGAACTTATTTTTTTACCGTTTTAGTCTCCGTTTGTTACCTTTCTTATCATAAGAAAATTCATAAAAAATCAAAGACGTGAAAGGATTTCAATCTAATGTTCCCCTGAATTGGAAGCAGATACAAACCTATGACGATCTATCTAATTAAAAAAAGTTAGTTAGTTATTATTGATACTCTCTTCCACAACGTAAAAAAAAATTCTGTTTCTTGTAATGAAAACGATTATTACAGGAGGAGAAAAGTGTTTAAAAACATTTTAATGGTATATCAATCTATACAAAACGATACACCATACAGAAAAAATGTATTGAGTTTGATAGTTATTTTTTCGATGTGTTTATTATTATTCCCCCCCCTTCTTACGTGAATGTTAAAAATGTATAATTATATTGCAAAGTATTAGTAGAAAACAGGTAACAAGAAATCCTACATATTATTACTATACGTAAGGAGACAGATAAGAACGTTCAATAAAGTTTCATACAAACCCTCTCTCTTAAACCGATATCTCTCCATGTCGTCATGTTAAATACTCAAGTATGCAAGATCAATCTATCATTTCTTACTGTTAGATTAATCATTGAAAGTATATGCATTCATGGGGTAACTCTAGGTCTTTCTATCTAAAAAAATTGATACTCATTAGATTAGTCTCACACACTAATTGAATTTCAATTTTTGAAATCTATGAAAAATCAACCATTTAACAGATATAGACTTCAGATTTGAAGTATATGCAAACACCAAACAAATCTATGTATTAAACGACAAACGATTTAAATTTATTTAAAATTATAGGATTGAAAGTTGTTCTTTATGTGAACATAATATATTACAAATGAAAATATAAATTAGTACAGACAATGCCATTGGTATGTAAAAATTATAATGTTAATAACACCAAAAAAATAGTATTTATTATAGGATATCCTCCGATGTTGCATTAATTAAATTAAACAGTTCTTCTCCTAAAAGAGCTTTGACTAGCTTTTGAGCATCCCTGACAACATCCTCATATCCATTTGAACTCAATGTATAAGATCCCGCATAATCCACTTCTCTTATTATACCCAATTTCTTTAATTTAGAAAGATGGTGTCTAACGGTAACTGGTTTCATTACTTCATCAAAAAAAACGATAAGTTCCTTTTGACGGACCACTTGATCTTCCCGTTCTTTAAGATATTCAATAAGTTTTAGGTCCAACTGAAATTTTTGGTATGTCCCCCATTTATGAAAGATATATTTAACATCTTCTCGTTTAGATAGTGATTCATTTAACTCTTTAATTTTAGATACTAGGTTTTTCTTTTCAGTTTGAAGGAGTTGATAGTTTTTTGTAAATTCTTCCAACTGTTTAGTTAATTCTGCATTTGATTTGGTCAATGTATTAATTTCTGATTGATACTGTTGGATTGGTTTAGTCTTCTCTTGGAGTTGCTCCTTGAGATTGTGATTCTCAGTGGTTAGTAGTGATACTTTCTCCTGGACCTGTTTAATGTTTCTGCTCTCTTCAAGTATTTTAGGAATATCCACAGCAAGTTTATCCAGCTCTTTTAACCGATCTGCTATTACACCAGTTTGAATTATACATTCTCCAAAATCAATTCTAATCAAATCATTCCGTTGTAAATAACTCATACTCTCGGTTGAACCAACTAATACTTTCATTTTTTTTCTATATGCCTGCATATTAATCACTCATAAATTAAAATAATAACAATAACGATTCCAACACATACCGTTAAAAAACTCCAAAGATGAGCAAACAGATCAATATTGTTTTGACACCAGCCCCTTCTAAGAAGCCATCTCTGACCGATTGGTTTTTTAGCTTCCATACGACAGCTCCCGTTTTAAATTACTAAACGATTGCTCCTGGACATCCCAAAATTTGCTTTTACATCGAGGGCATTCTCTCGGGTGTTTATTTGTTCTCCATTCAAAGCCACATCTAAAGCAAAATCTTTTTTTGGCCATTGGTCTCCTTTTTAAATTTTCTTCTCTTCTCACGAAGTTCACGTTTCACTCTTTGTTTCTCTTTTCGTTGCATTATTTTCTCATACTTTGCCATCTAATCACTCCTTTCAAAATTAGAATATACACCTTGTGCAACAAAAATAAAAATATCCTTCTGGTCCACCAGATACATTAGTTTTACTTCTGCATCCTTCTCCCAGCGAATGAAACCCACGTCATCCTTGATCCAGGAGTTATCTTTTATCCAGCCATCTCTTGCAGTATATTTTAAGATCCAATCATAAACCTGTGATAGAGATTTGTTTATGCTGTGATTGACGACAAAAATATTCGTGTAGTGTCTGGCTCGTAACATCTGCTCGTAGTATTCAATTGGAAGGATATCCAGATAGGAAATATTATATGAGACATGATGTGCATTTGGATATGGATTTTTGATGACGGCTTCTGGCTCATTCTCTTCAGTTGAAACGTAAAAATAGATGCTAGCACCAAGTATGGCTAATAAAACAACTGACATGATTATAAGATTCATTTAATTACCAGCTCCTGTTGATGGGGGTACTCCACGAAAACCCCCATCTTCTTTGTAGGAGGTGCAAGCCATGAAAAAAGTTCAGTCTCAATCTGTATTCCTCCCGATAAAAATATTTGCACTGCGACAGTCAGGGCATCTGGAAATCTCTGAAGAGAACCATTCAAAATCACAATTTGTACAGTGGATATCAAGAAGTTTTATTTGAGATGGTTGCACCAATATATGTTTCATTTAATCACTCCTTGGGGGAATTGATGGAGGACGGAAGCGGGCAATGAATAACCCAAAAAAAGTATGAGATGATTGTCCTCCATCATGGTGTTACCATGGTAACTCGAATTAATCATTTAGAAACCTCCAAAGAATCAAGGAAACGATAAATTGCCTGTAGTTTCTTCTCTCGAATACTTTGATACTTATTACCAGAGTTTGAAGGGTTAACGGTTGTTTCTGGTTGTTTTAATAGGTAATCCTTGACTATTTCACGTAGTGTGTCTGAGATGCAACCAAAACTTGCGAATTGATCATAGATTTCATCTTCAACCTTACAGCCGAGAACTTTCATTCAGATGCCTCCATTTTCATTAAAAATTAATCCTATTCTATGGTCTTGTATCAAGTAACCATGTTCAATCAAAAAATATACAATTCCATTTAGACGAAAGTTATTACACAAAACCCTATAAGAAAACAAATAATCCCAACCACAATCAAGAGTGTTCAACATATGTTCCAATCCATATTCTATACATTTTTCATTATGTTCCTTCCGTGACTTCACCCATTTATAAAACCCGACTATTGCATCATCAGAATATTTTTTAATATCAGTTAATAAAGATGCTAATTCCTCTGGATGATCGTTAGAGTATTTTTCTATAATCTGCAATCTTTCTTCTTGTTTTTTCTCTGTTCTTCGTATTAAATTTAAATCCCTTACTTGCAATGTTGATTGTCCTTTCATTTAGATGCCACCAAAAAGTAAAATTGATGTAGGGTTTGATGTAGGGTTGATGTAGGGTTTGATGTAGGGTTTGACTCTGTTGATGTAGGGTATGTAGGGTTTGACGGAATATACTTCTCTTTTTAATAAAAAAAGACTAACGATTATACGTAAGTTAGATACCATACACAAAAGCTTGCACGTGAGTATACGCTGACAAACCCTACATACCCTACACCACTCCTTAGAAACCCTACATCGAAGTCTACACAAAGTATACATCAAACTATACATTATCTACCACCCCATAGCGTTTGTAGAGATACTTCAATTTTCGATCTGTCTTTGGATTTTGTAGTTTTAAGAATTTACCATCTCTATCTCTATAGGTTATCAAACCCATAGTTTTACCTTTCAATATATATCCTAATCTTGCTTTTTGTTTTGTGTCATCCCACCCTAATTTTTCACAAATTTCTGTTTGTCTCATTATTTCTGGTGCATCGTCTAGCGTTTCTTGTGTTCCAAAATTATAAATGATCTGTAATATTTCCCGTTCTACACTATTTTGAAATTCGATTAACTGCTCTTTCTCATATCTTTGTGCATACTCAATTACATCACTAACATCTAATCCTATGTGCATACCTGTTCTGATAATGCTTTCAAAAATCTCTCTTATTCTACCATGTAGTACAAAGTCTTCTGGTAGTTCTGGTGGATCAGTTGTTTTATACTTGTAGTTCAATAGGGTAGTTTGGATTCTATCAAAATCTTCTTGTACCTTTCTAATATCTTCGATTTCAGGTATATCTTTTTCCATATCAAAAGGAATACAACGTGTAAGCATTGCTCTATCTCGTAAAATCTCACCCGCTAACGCTCTAAAACCGTAGTTGTTATAAGATAAAATCCCTAACGGGTTTTCTTTATCACCCGTAATATATTTGCTACCCCGTCTATATCCAGGTTTTATAAATTCTAGCATTTCTTGTCCACGTTCTGTCTTGTGGGTTAATTTATCTTCAACTTCATCAATTAGTACACCTGCATTATAAACGTGTGTTGCTCTTATCATCGCTACAAAAGTACAATTAGAACCATGTATCATACGCCATCCTAGTTCTCTTATTATATCAAGACCTTTTGTTTTACCTGCATTATGCAATCCTACAAAAAATGGTGTACCAACTGTATTCCAACTGTCTAACTTATATGTGCTAAATATCCATAGTATTAATATTTTATATTGCACATCTTCTACAAATATTATAGTTTTTTTAAACAAACTCACTCCATCATTATAGGTATTCAACATATCCAGTTCATCAACTGGTATATCTTCCCATTTTGGAATCTTCCATAAATCAGGATTAATTATTCTTGTTACAACGTCAAAGGTGCTAAATTCTCTTTCACAACCTGGGCAATAACTGGGTTCAATCTCTGCTTGAATATCAGATTTACCACACTTTCTACATCTCCATAACCCCTGATTTTCAAGTGTATATACAGCCACTTGTTCTAGTGGTGTGGTATCCTTTGCGAGTTCTTCTGCAGGTGTGTTTTTGTAATCAAGACATGGCGCATCTTTATAAGTTCTTGTTAGCCAATAGAGATCGCCATCGTTTAACACTGGTTCTATGATTTCTTCTTTGCTCATCGTTCCCTCCTGTTATCTCTACGTACTTCTAGTATCCTGCCAAACGTAATTACCGATGTCTGTTGAGTTGTGGTAAAAAGAATTGCATCATCGTAAACTGCTTCAATTGTACCAGAAAGAGCAAAGTTTCCATCGAGAATGATTTTAACAAAACATCCCACGAACGGTTCGAGTATTTCTCGATTCACCTAACACACCTCTCCTTTCTTTTATTTGCCTCGTCTCACCACAAAACAGACACAACCAATAGATGTATCCAGAAGATTTTTCAATAATGAGTGATCCACCACAGGAGGGGCAATTCATTGACCATCACCTTCACCCAATTTTTCTAAGAGAAAATTTACCCCTTCTCCATAAGATTTCAAGTTGTTTTGTTTTAAAAACCGTTCACAATTTTCAGTTGTGACAACACCATCCCGTTTTTTATAATTGGTTTGCATTTTGAATCAAATTGTTATGTTTTCAAGTCTTTATTAAACTTTCTCAATCAAAATCTTACCTATAAATAAACAAAGTGTTACACTATTGTTACTTATAGGTAAGTTTGTTACAGAAGTAAGTAACAAAATAAGTGATAATGGGTGTTTCATTTTAATGTAAAAAGATTCTTTATTCACGAAAAAAATTAAGATGGTACAGATCCCCTGGTTGATTCAAAATGCGAACATTTTTCCAAGGGATTCCATCTCTCTTTTAACAAAAAGTAAAATACGAATGAGTTTATAAATTTTATGTTTAAGGAAGAAAGGATTATTTTTTAAGAACTACTTTGCCGGAGCGGATCGCTTCAGCTAGCAATGTCTCAAAGAGTTTCCTGGATGTTTCCTCATCAAGATTTCTAAGTCCACCTATTTGATTTCTTAAATTATGGATTTCCTGTTGCATGTTGGATATCTGGATCTCTTTATTTTGTAGCTGTTCGTTTACTTCTGTTAAATCAGGTGATGTTTCAAACACTAAAAGACTCTTTACACCTTTCTTATACGCGTCAATCAATTCTCTTTCATCAATCCTTCTATAACTCCCTGATAAGTACCCTTCATGCCCTGCCATATCTTCATAGACATCTTTTGGTACTCCTGCAACTGCCATTTTTGATTCAAAGAATTTTCGTAAAACATGAATATGATACAGATATCTGTTTGTTGTAGGATCACGTTCTGTAAACCCTGATTTAGTGATTAACGACTTCCAACGCATCCAAGCCACGTTATACCCATGTGGGAAAATAGTGCCATCTTTTCGATCCTTTTTACATAGATTCCCTGTTTTTCTTATAGCTACGTCAATATAGTTTTCCCGTTCTTTCATCCATTCTTCCAAACAGTCTTTTGCCTCGTTACTGATAAATGTAATTCTCGGATTACCGTTTTTAGTTGTCTCCCCTCTTACTCGTACCATAACTGGATTGCTTTTCATGTCGATGTCACATTCTTTTAATTCAAGGATCTCAGCAATGCGCATTCCTGAACTACAAGCAATTAAAAACATTGCTTTATCATGAACTGTACCATGCAATAATATTTTTTTCAACTGTTCGTTTGTAGGTTTTTTATCAATCGTCATTGCACGAGATCCTTTACCACGTCTTTTTAACCGTCTCCAGAAGCTATGCTCAAATTCCACATTATTTTCCTCCAGAAAGGTTTTAACACAGCTTATCCTGGCATTTCTTGTAAGTGGTGGTCTTTCTAATTGGGAGTACCAGTATTTTTCTATATCTTGTTTGTATTCCCTTCCATTATCAAAATATGTTTTTACATCTGCATCTACGACTCTAAAATATTGATTGAGAAAAGCTGTATAGTTCTTCATGGTGTTCTTCGGCCTATGTTGAACAAATAGTTCTATTTTATTCATTTCATCACAAACCTATAACAAAACACTATTATTTATACTTTTTCGGTAAATCAGTTTATAACCTTATTTATATCTTTTTTAATTACACAGTCCATTAGTCCCTTAAAACAAGAATCGTACAACCTAAACAAATAAGATTATATACCTCTTTATAATTTCACTGACACAGAGGGCGAGGTATGAAAGCTGCAGTTCTATATGGAAAAGAAGAGTTGAATATTGTTTCTGATTTTGATGACCCGGTTATGGGAGAATCAGATGTTCTTATACAATCAAAACACGTAGGGTTGTGCAGTACAGATCGTAGTCTCTACCGTGGTTTTGTTCCATTTAAACCACCGTTGATCATAGGACATGAAATTGCAGGTGTAGTTGAGGCCCTTGGTAAATCTGCTAAAGGTTTAGATGTTGGCGACCATGTAATTATTCCCCCCGTTTATCCAGGATGCGAGGATGAAACTTGCAGTTCATGTAAAGAAGGGTTGACAAACAGATGCAAAAAATCAGTATTTATCGGACATGGTGTGCATGGTGGTGATGCAGAATTAATCGCTGTTCCATCAAGGTATACATTTAAAATCGATGAAAGCGTGCCTTTAGATGAAGCATGCATCATTCCAGACGCCGTCTCAACACCGTTTCATGCGTTGAAAAGCAGGTCTGTCCCGCCACATATCATCCAGCATACGTCAAACCATGATAAGTTGTTTGATCAAAAGAGCCATTGGTTACAAGGAAAGAATGTTGTTGTGTTTGGTGTTGGAGGTGTTGGAGGGCCAACTGTCAATCTTGCTGCGAAATATTTCAAAGCCAAAAATGTTGTTGCTGTAGATATTTTTAGCGAAAAACTCGAGTTTGCTAAAAACCTTGGTGCTACCCATATAGTAAATTCTAAAACCTATTTTGAGGAGAACAATATTGTGATAAACGAACAATCTGGAAGGGATAAAGCAAAGGCAATATCGGGACTAGCAAGGCACATTTCTTCTCATCTAGCCGAAGATAAATTCCAGGTTGACTGTGTGCTTGACTGTTCTGGTGTTCCAGATACATTTCCAACGGCAGTTGAAACAGCTAGCAAAAACCGAACCGTTATTCAAGTTGGATGGCCTCCAAAGCCTGTTCGTGAATTTCTAAATCAAAAAATTATGGATAAATATTTGACAATCAATGGAACATGGGCATGTCCAATGAATGAGATGAAGGAGATTGTAGAAGCAGTAGAAGCCAATACTGTTGATTTGAATTTACTAGTAACCAACAAGGATTACACACTGGACAGATTGGAAAACGCAATACATGACCTGGAAGGGGGTAAAATCCTTGGTAGGGCAACTATTAGTATTGTATAATTTGAGGTGATGATGCTATGAATTATAAGACCATAGTTGTGGAAGAAAAAAATATGGTTGGTAGGATTACATTAAACAGTCCACCGTTAAACGTTCTCAACATTAAGATGATGAAAGAGATCAACCATGCACTAAGGGATTTTCAGAGCCGGGCTTTAAAGGTTCTTATATTAGATGCAAATGGTAAAGCATTTTCAGCAGGAGTAGATGTATCAGAGCATACAAAAGAAAAAGTAAAGGAGATGATACAGGTCTTCCACGAAATCTTTACCAACCTCCACAAAATCAACGCTCCAACAGTTGCACTTGTCAACGGAGCAGCGCTGGGTGGAGGTTGTGAGGTTGCAACATTCTGTGATATAGTTATTGCTTCAGAAAAATCCAAATTTGGTCAACCAGAGATCATGGTTGGTGTATTCCCACCAGTAGCGGCTGCCATTTTTCCTAAACTTATGTGGAGTAAGAAGGCACTGGAACTCATGTTGACTGGGGAAACACTCCGTGCAAATGAGGCAAAGGAGCTTGGACTTGTCAATCAAATTCTTCCTGTGGA
>JAUWBM010000001.1 GCA_030601705.1 Thermoplasmatota archaeon | reverse complement strand
AACAGCCCCTATAGGCGTCTAATGTATTGCCAAAGCTATCTATCTTCTGCGTAAATAGCATCATCCCATCCAGAGGATGGAATGATCTAACTCTCTATTTACATATCTGTGAATCAAAAAAGTGCAAAAGTCTTGTAATAATAAGATCAATGGAAATATAATAACAGAAAATGGTGGTTTCGGAATTGTTTTATGGGAGATGTCTCAGTATAATCTCATCTCTAAAAATACTATTTTAAATAACATAAAAGGAATTGCTCTTAGAAGATGGTCGGATAACAATATCGTTTCAGAGAATAACATTTCGAAAAACAGTAAAGCCGGCATTTATCTAACATATTCGTTTAAAAATAATGTATCTAAAAATAATATTGCAAATAATACTTTTGGTATTTCCCTTGAGGATTCATCTGACAACACCATTTCTGCAAACCACGTTACAGGCAACCGTTATGGCATATATTTATACGATTCATCCAATAACACAATAATTTCAGATAACATTTTTTCTGATAACAATGAAGATATTTGGGATGGATCTAGAACTTTCAAAACGCCTGGTTTTGAATTACTTCTTGTTGTCTATGCAATCTTATTTTCTTTGTTCTGTAAAAAAAATAGAAGGACTTTTTAACGTTCTATAATCAGTTATTGGAAAATGTATCACAAGAGAACAAAAATAAATAATGCCCCTGTGATTATTGGTTGATGAAGCAGGTAAATGGCTAATGAATGTTGACCGAGCCATGAAAACATCGTAGCAGGCTTGTATTTTGAAAGATCAGGAATTTTAAATCTTCTTTTGTTGTCTTTGTAAAGAAAATTCCCTAGCGCAATTCCCGCCAATATAACGCCAAACCAAGGCAACAAGGGAAAATAATCTACGGTGTAATTCCATATTCCAGTTCGATGAAATCCAATTGCAAAATGCAATATGGAAGGATTTTCAACTGGAAATAAACCTACTACAAACCCTATAAGTATTATCGCTATTGCAAATACGATGTTGTAGGATTTGAATTTAAGAAAGGGTATGCTCAAAATGATAGATAGACCAATGCAATGTAACGCCCCGAATAGTATAGGTTTTTCTGGTATGATAACTAGGGTTAGAGCTGTGAGAGCCATGCCAAGGGAAAATATCCATGATCCTCGGATAAACAGGCGCTTCGTTCGTTCATTCGGTGTTTGTTTTTTACTTATACTGATTGCCAAGCATATTCCTACTAACAGGAAGAATATAGGTGAAAATAACCTGTTGGATTGGTACATGCCATTATTTAATGAAACAATATCAAAATAATCTAAATCCCATAATAGATGATAAAAAATCATAATGGCAATTGCACATCCCCTAAGAATATCAAGTTCAATAAATCTGTAAGAATGGGTTTTATTTACCGGTTTAATTAAAGTATGCAAGTTCATAGTTAGTCACAGTTCCCATCTGCATCTCTCCATATATTGGTACTGTGGAACGTGTGAAGCCTTTAATATGGGCCGGGTTTATATTTATTTTGATAGATGCCATCAACCTTGGTATTGGTGAACTCGGACTGAGAAAGATAAAGTAAAAAAAGAATTATGTTGTTGGCTGTTCCATAGATGCGAGCTGGTTATAAATTATCTGCAAAAGCAACTGCAATATTTTTTCAATGATTGGAAAACGCTCTATCAGTTTATCCAGGAATAAGAGAGAAGCTTTGGACCTTTTGGTTTTTGGTTTATCTGCTTCTGACGTCTCTTGTACATCTTCATCATCTTCAGTTCCTTCAACTGTTGTTCCTTTATCGCATTTTTCTACTGATGTCTTTGAGAAGTTAATTAAATTATGTTCAAAAAGATACTCGGCTGGATTCCATCCAATCATTTTTGAATTTTCACAATCCACATCACTAGATAGAACTAACCAGATTTTAGCACCATCTGGAAAATTTTCATCGGTTTCATTTGGCAAGTTACCGGTATCCACCGATTCAGCTATATGGGCGTTTCCTTCTTTATTTGCAGTATCAGTGCCCAAACAAATTAAACCGTCTCCTGGCCAAGGATCTGGATAATAGATTAGGGTATAATTCTGTCCTGAAGTAAGATTATGACCGTTAAAAACAAACTCAAATTCTTCTCCAGATACTCCATACTTCATCTTGCCCCAAGAACCATTAGATATAACATCCCAGGTTGTAGGATTCTTCTCATAAAGATACAGATGGGAAACGTGGGATTTCCCCGCTGGTTCATTAGGACCGCATGCTTGAGAAAGATTTCCAAATAGCCCAAGAACGACTAAGACTATTATCAAATAACTTATCGATTTTTTCCATTCCATCTTCATCACCATATTGACTATTTGTAAATTAAGTATTATAATACTTGTGTGTAAAATTGTAAAAATGTCAGTTATTCAAAATGAACAATTATCATTTGAAAATTTGGGTTCAAAGCCCTCGATTGAGATCTGGAATAAAATGGACGTTTAACGAGAGAAAAAAGAGCTCAGATAGCTGATAGAGAGAATACAGTATATGGGTTAAAATCCGTAAGAAAATAGCAAAAAATTGTGATTTGGAGCACAAATTTTGCACTATATAAATTCAACCTATGAATCGTGCGAAAGTTTGAAAATAGATATCCTGACGATTAAGTAAATACTATTTATGAACCAGATTTTTTAGCTTCTAGTTTAAACCTAATAAAATTGTATTCAATTCTGCTAGATGGGTATTAAATATTGTTAATTGTTCATCACTAAATGTAATTTTTTCATTTGCTTTATTGGCACGGTCATGAGCTGCCTCATAATTTCCATCTAAGTAAAACTGGCAGGCGGCCGACATATATTCCGCTGCTTCATATAAATAAGTCATCGATTTAGATTTTGAATCCATCATATTTGAATAGACAGTATTGATGTTTTTAAATGTTTGATTTGTTGTATAATTACTTGCATTTTTGAACACATCTTGAGCATCTCTATATTCTTCTCTCGCATTACTGTAGTAATCCATTGCATCGTCGTAATATCCTACTCCACTAAACCAGTTACCGCTATCATAATAGTCTTCTGCTCTGTTATATTTATAAGTTGCAATATCTTCAACATCCATAGCATTATAATATATGCCTATACCACTCAAATATGTCTTGATAAATAATTCCGTATTAGTACGATTCTCTGTTTTTTCTTGTAATCTCGTTACATTATCTTGAAGCATCGCTTGAGTAGAATTTAGTTCGATTTCAAGGTCAGATAATTCACTTTGTAAACCAATATTGGCTATTCCTACTACAGCAGCAACACTAATGCTGATTATTAGCGCTATTCCCAAAACAATTGTTCCTACTTTTGATATTTTCATATTTTCTCCTCCAATCCTTCTTAAATATAAATATTACAACAATTATTGCTTTAAAAATATACCTTTATCATCCTTTTTCCTATTCGAGATGATTTACATTAAAAAAGATCGTAGGAATTTGTATCATAGTAACTGAAGCCGATGGAGGGATTTGGACCCCCGACCTGCTGATTACAAGTCAGCCGCTCTACCGGTCTAAGCTACATCGGCATCTTCTTAGCCGTAATATCAATTCCTATATAAAATTCTCTTGGTGCATAGCTTTTAATTTTTCTTATGTCTAAATTTGGTAGAGCGTATCCGTTTTCTTCAGCTATTTTTTTCAGTTTACCCGTTCTTTCCTCTATCATGCCTACTTTTAATATATCATAATAATGTATTATTACATAATCTTTAGCAATTTTTAATGCATACATAAAAAACAAATGAGCAGAAAATGGAAGATTCATAATGATTCTATCTGCTTTTTTTTGTAAGATTTTATGGATTTCGTTTGCATCTGCGTTTATGACTTCAATTTTATCAAGAACGTTGTTTCTTTTAATGTTTTGTTTTGCACATTTTACAGCTTCCTCGTTTTTATCAATTGCATATATAATCTTAGGATTGGCATATTTTGCAATCATAATGGAGAATGGTGCAACACCTGCAAACATGTCCACAACTATTTCGTTAGGTTTTACAAGACCTGCAACTCGTTTTCTCTCTGTAGCAAGTCTTGGGGAGAAATAGGTATTTTCTACATCAACATCAAATTTTAGCCCATATTCCTTATGGGTCGTCGTTGTATGTTTTTCTCCTGCTATAACCTTGATATTTCTAGTTCTAAATTCTCCAGTAACAGGTTCTATTAAACAGACTGTTTTTACATTTTTATTTGATTTTAATAATGATTCCCCAATTTCTTTTTGATATTTTAGAAGTTTATTTGGTAGCTTTATTAGAATTATGTCACCTATTGCATCGTAGGACGTAGGTAATTCATGCTTTAGTTTATCAGGAATCGAAACAATTTCTTTGTATGATTTAGGTTCTGTTTCTTTTTTTTCAAATTCTTTTTTAAGAACTTTGTAAGGATCTAGCTCTCTTGGTAAGTCTTTTACTGGGAAATAGATAAATGCATTGTCCTTACTAATTTTCAAATCATTTCTCAGTAAATTTTTTTCAGAAAGATATTTTCGCATTTTTTCAGCTTGATCTAGCTGGGCGCGTATTCCAGTGGATTTGTCTTTCATCTCCATGTTACGTATGTCTAGTATATGTGTAAATAATTTACTATAATGTTAAAAAGTCCCGCCTCCCGGATTTGAACCGGGGACCTGCCGGTTACGGCCGTAGGGTCTACAGCCGGCCGCTCCAGCCAGACTGAGCTAAGGCGGGAATGCAAAGCCCAAATAAATATAGGCATATTTATTAGTTAAGGTACTGTTTTAGTGAAATGCTATGAAATTTGGCGTCATTGTTTGCCCTAATTGTAAGAAAGTTAAAGGTGTAGAGTTATCCCGTAAGACAACAAAATGCCCTAGATGTGGTAAAGTTCTACGGTTGGAAAATCTTAAGATTTTTTATAAAACTGATTCTCAAGAGGAGCTACAGCAGGCTATTGGGTTAATGAATGCTGATTTGGATGGAAGACTTGATGAGTTTAAAAAGATAATTCAAAATGAAAAGAATAAATGATAAATGATGATTTATTATACCTAATCAAAAAGTTGCACCAATACCTGTATATAAGATAAGTAAAATCGCAACTTATTTAAATAAGGTAGTTATTTACGGTGAAATGAGGGTCCGGTGAGGACACAGATGTGAAAGTTCATATAATTGTTAGATGCGTTTATGAATTTTCATATCGGTTCGCGGTGCGAATTAAACTGTGGAAAATCGGACATTCATGCGAAAAATAGGATAAAATTTAGGAGGAAAAGATATATGAGAAAAGAAAGAAAAAGTAAGTTAATGCCGATACTGATGACGCTGATACTACTGCTCGCGGTAATTATACTCGTCCCTCAGAGCACTCTAGCGGCTCCAGCAATTGACGAGATATCTAAAACTCTTGACTTGACATGCGGTGAAACTATTTGGGTTAACGCTAGTGGACTCAATGAAGATGAACGTTATTATGTAAAAGTATGGAACGGTACTGGGTTTAAAGATCTTGATGACAAAAGAGCCGATGCAAATGAAGAAGTATCCATAAAGATAAACGTTCCTGGATGGAAAAATCTTGATTCAGAAAATATTGTTAATCCTTTAGGTACATGGAACATTTCTTTACATAACAGTTCTGGTCAATTAGATGCGATGAATATAACTATCAGTAGTTTATACGATGTAAAGTATAAAGTTGGAGGAAATTGGATCGATCATGCAGTATATAACAAAACTTATAATTACCCAAATTCGTTCTATTTCTACGTTTATAACTGGACTGGTTCAAAATATATGCTTCTTGAAGAGGCTGTGACGATTACTCTTTATGAACCAAATGATGTGGAATGGAATCATCAATCCATTTCCACTGGTATATGGGACGTCGATATTACCTTTGATTACGATGATAGTGGCAACTATGAGACAGAATATATAATAAACGTAACAATGGATGCTGCTAGATATGGAGAGCAAATAGTGCCTGTTAAGCTAAATATTTCAGCAGTTATGCCAACAAATCTTGAATGGGGAGATGAGATCCAGATTTCTAATGGATATGTGAGAGATGGGAAAGGAAACGGCATCGAGGGATATAACATTTCGCTATACTCTCCAATTGAAGGCGGTTATAGATTAATTACATACACTAATACATATAGTACGGGAAGATTTTCAATTATTTCACCAACAGATGAGAATGGCGGTAGCGCAGGTACATGGTGTCTTGGTACTTATAGTGATGTTGGTAGCCACAGATTAGATGAAACTGATAAGCTCGATATAGCTGATTTTATAAAATATTATTCAATCGATATCGCCTCTGATGATAGCGCCAAAGTAAAAGTTGAAAGTCCAGATGAGCTTGTCTCAGGATTTAATCAGACTATTAATGTTTCAATATATAACTCGTGGGACGGAGATCATTATGATAAAATGTGGATACACGTCACTGGCGTTAAATCATATAACTCAACTACAAATATGGAGTATGATGACGATGATGTTGTCCTTGTCCATGCCAATGTAGCCACCGGAGTTACAGATACTTTGAAATATGCCTACTATAGGTTCAAAATTAAATTCAATGAAACAGGTACCGGAACAATAATCGTTACAAACCCATTGAATGATGAGAATTATACGGATATCGATGACTTGGAAGCCAATATAACTGGTTCTGTTAATTTCCAAGTTGTTTCTCCGGGTGATATGACCGTGATTATAGATGACATGGTGGATGAGGTCTCTATAAATAAGATAACCAGCTGCCAATGGAAGAATACCTCCAATGAAATTACAATCCAGATTTATGGTGATGATCAAAGTGATGAAAAGAATGCATCGATAGAGATAACTGGTTGTGGACTCGATATCAAAATAGACGAAGAAGATGCGGTGTCAGACGGATATATGACACCTCCAGACTACGGCATATATACGGTAAAGATAGATCCTAAAACTGCTGGGACAATAACCATAACTGCTCATAACGACACAGGTAACGCATCTGTTAGTAAGGACTTTGGTGTCAAAGGGTTATTCGGATCTGTTACGACGTCTGAAGGAGATAATAAAGAGATTTCAGTTCAATCAACCGAAACTGTGATTGCTGAGATCGCGAATGGACAGTACGCGGAGGTACATCTTACATATTATGATGAAAATTGGATTTTTATAGAATGTATGAACGAGACTACTGGAGATAATACTCCGGGTAGTGGTGAACAGGGTAGATTTGAATTCGTTGTAACTGAAGAGGATATTGAAGAAGGAGTTGGGTACATCGTGGTAGCTGCTGAAGCAGGTGTATATTATATGTATGATATCATTGAGGTTGCTCCTTTACATGATATGATTGTTGATATTACGGATCCTGTAGATGCAGCAAATCAAACTCTAACTGTTGGTATGGAGCATGCTTGGGAATTCGAGGTTTTGGATGGAAATGGAAATCTTATTGACGATATTGATTCAGTTACTGCTGAAATACTTGACAACGATGGCGATGTTATCCAGACAGAACCGCTAAAAGAGAAATCTGGTAATATTTGGTATATGGACGATTTTATACCACACTTTAGGGGTGAACTCCTAATAACTGCAGTAAATAATTCTGGTGAAAATGAACACGATGGAAACATCACTTTAGATGTAGAAAGAGCCGAGATTACATATTCACCAGAAGCAGTGACCTGTGGCATCGGGTTAGATAATATTACTGTAGCTGTTACTGCCGTTGATGCCAATGGTGTCCCCTTACCAGATGGCACAAAATTATATATCAATATGTATGAGGCTGCAAATACAACTACAAATCCTGCTGAAACTGAATATTTTATACTAGACGAGGACGGAAATGGGGAGTTTGATATAGAAGAAACTGGAGACGTAAAAGGAAAAATAAACGTTACCCTACAGAGTGAATATACTAATTATGAAGGTAATACTACAGATGGGCAACTCAGAATCGTATTCCCCAGCTTCATAGTAGAACCATCTGAGATCTATATCAATATGGCGAATACGATTACAATAATTGCTCTAGATAGTGATAACAATCCAATACCAGGGATCAATATTACCCTTACGCCGTCTACTGCTGGGATTATACCATCACAACCCGAGCCAGTAGAAACGAACGCGAACGGAAAAGTAACATTAAGTGTTGCACCGGTAGCTAGTGGGAATCTAAATGTTACAATCGCACGAAACGTAAGATATGTTGGTGGACTACTCATCTGGGATAACTCTGTGATAACGAATACAACCATAAAGGTTACAGGAAAGCAATCATTGGATATATCAGTATCGAAATCCCCAATACATGAGGGAGAAACCTTAACTGTTACCATTAGATCTGGAGGGACGCCCGTGAGCGGCGTGGACGTCGAGTTTGGTCAAGTTACATCTCAGACAGATTCAAATGGAGAGGCAACATTCACAGTACCTGATCCTGGAGTAGAATCTGCAATTTATACAGTCACTGCTAAAAAGACAGGATATGCAACTGAAGAAAAAACAATTTCCGTGATTAAGAGATATGAGATCAGTATAGTTGGACCAAGTGCGGACCCACAAACAGGCTCATCATTTACTGTAACAGTGCTTGCAAAAGGTAGCGGACTAGCCGGTGCAAGTGTAACCTTTGAAGGCACTACAAAAACATCAGACAACAATGGAAAAGTAACCTTCACAGCACCTTCAGATGATGGTAATTACGTAATTACTGCTAGCTATGAAACATATCAAGACGGGACACTAACCATAAAAATCGTACCGGGTGGAATACCTGGATTCGAACTACTAACACTGATTGCAGCTATTGGAGTAGCATTCATACTCTTGAGACGCAGACGACACTAAGAGAGAGAAAAAATTCTCTCTATCTTTTTTCTTTTTTTATTTACAAAACCTTTTAATATAATTGATTATACCTTTTTTTCCAGGAGCGTTTTACCCTGAAAATCAGCGTTATAATGCCTACATTAAATGAAGAAAAAGGTATAGGAAAAACCATTGATTCAATTAACAAAGATTTCTTTAAAAAAAATAACTGGGAGTTAGAAATAGTTATAATAGACGGCGATTCAAAGGATAAAACCCAAGAAATAGCTAAGAAGAAAGGAGCAAAAATAATTATTGAAAAAAGAAAAGGTTATGGTAGAGCGTATAAGACAGGTATGCCACAAATTACAGGTGATATCATTGTCACCGGTGATGCAGATGCAACATATCCATTTGATAGAATACATGAATATGTCCAGCTATTGTTAGATGAAAACTTAGATTTCATAACTACAGATAGATTTGCTGAATTAAAAAAAGGATCAATGACTTTAACACACCGATTTGGAAATTTAACTCTTGCAACCGTACTTCGTGTTTTGTTCCTCATAAATATTAGAGATTCCCAATCAGGTATGTGGATATTCAAAAAAGAGGCTTTAGACAAAATTCAACCTTTGGAAGATTTTAATGATGGAATGCCTTTTTCGGAAGAAATAAAAATAGAAATGTTTACTGCAAAAGACGTAAAATCAAGAGAAATATTTTCAACGTTATGCCCTAGGGAAGGAGAGATAAAACTGGAAAGTTTTAAGGATGGATGGAAAAACCTCAAATTCCTGTTTAAAAAGCGAATTACATCATAGTTTTCACTCTGTCATTTTTTACCAATAAAAAACTATTCAACCATATAATGTATTTCTAAATGGATAAGATGGATCCATTAATGACATTCTGGGTATTCTTAATCGGGATAATAATAGGAGTAATTTTTGGAATAACTCTCGTTTATAGAGTTGCAATATCTCCTTTACATAAAAAGATTGAAAAACTTTCTAGTGAAAAAGAATCTTTATCAATAGCCTATAATAAAATAACAGAGCAATTTGCATCATCTATGGAAAAATATCCGTATTCTACAGAAAACTTTCGATACATAGGCGATCCAATTGATGGAATACAATTTGAAGATGATCAAATACTATTTGTAGAATTCAAAACAGAGAAATCAAAACTAAATGTCAAACAAAACAAAATCAAAAAACTTGTAAAGGAAGGAAAGGTAAAGTGGTTTGAATTCAAGATGAAATAATCTTTTGTATCTCCGCATTTAAACCGATTTTTCACAGTCCATGTATCGGCACAGGATAGGAAGTATTGTTTATTATTGTTACTACTATTCTATTTCAAAGCTTCTTTCTTTCCGCTGTAGAAGTTTCTGTCGGGACTCAAAAGGTTGAGCACTTCATTTTCTATGATGGGTGGCCCTTTGGCTATAATATTTGCAAGGTTTAAACCAACTCCAGGTCCCATCATGAAACCCTGTCCACACATTCCAACCCCAAGGTACAAACCTTCAACTCCCGATGGTTTACCAACTACTGCAACCCCATCTGGAGTCATTGGATAGAGTCCTCTCCATATCCTTCTAATAGTAAGATTTTTGAATCTTGGAATGAGGTTTACTAATCTTCTAGCAATTATGGGCATAAATTCTGGCGTAGATCTCCTGTCTTCTCCAGCAAAGATCTTACTTGGCGTATAACAAAATATGATTTGTCCCTCTAAGTTCTGACCGAAGTAGAAGTTTACTGTCTTCCCTTCAGCCCCAGGACGTAGATCAACAACAAGTGGGTCAAGAAACGGTTCAACAGGGGCGGTTATTCCTGCCTCGTGACTATCCGGATTTACCGGTATATCTAGCCCTGCCATCTTACATATAGCAGAAGCGTGGGCTCCAGCAGCGTTAACTACATTATAAGCCTTATATTCTCCTTTTTTTGTCTTGATTCCTTTTACTAACATATTTCCTTTATCGCCTTCGGTTAAGAGACCAATAACGCTTTCACGATATCTATACTCAGCCCCAAGCTTCATTGCCTCATTAGTAAAAGACTCTGAAGAGAGTAAAGGACTTACCTGACCGTCATTAGGTGAAAAAGTACCTCCAATGAGCCCTTTTTCGTTTATACCTGGTACAACTTTCTTTATTCCCTCATCATCAACCCAATCAATATCGAGCCCGTATTTCTTTTGAATAGATAATATAGATTTGAGGATATTCTCTTCTTTCTCTCGATATACCGGAAAACAATAACCTCCTTCCTTCCATCCAATATCTGTACCCGTTTTTTCCTTCCAATTGGAGAAAATATCTATACTTTGGAGACAAATTTGTATTTTTGCAGGATCTGAATGAGTGGCTCTAACTCCTCCAATTGCTGCCTTATTTTGACCCTGTCCAGATGAAGAAAGTTTCTCAACAACCAGTACCTTAAAACCTGCCTCAGAAAGGAAATAAGCAGTAGGAGCTCCAACAGAACCCGCTCCGATAACAATCACATCGTATTCTTTGATCACTGGTCATCACCCTCCTTCAGAAACGCTTTGAGGGGCACTTCTTGCGTGAATGGGCGATCAACAGGTGGTTCTACGTCTTTCAGGTCAATTCCAAGTTCTCTAAACACACGCATAATGAGCTCGGTACAGGTCTTTCCCCCGCAAGGCCCCATTCCAACACGAAGTGCTGCCTTTACAGCATTTACATCCCTTGTACCAGTCTTCTTGATATAATCAATAATATCACTTTTAGCGACACGTTCACATCGACAGATAATCACTTCTCCATCATCAATTTGTTTGACAGTGGCACCAATCTTTTTACTTCTAGGTTCCTTTATCCTGATTCCTGCTACTAGGTCTGCTTTATTGTAAGGGACCTCCAATGATACCAAAAGCCTCCTATTTTGCCATTTAGACTCTTTTATGGCAATAACCTTACCTTTTCCTATTATTTCTCCTTCTAGCCCTGTTGTCGTTACTTCTTGCCCTATCTTTATGGTTCCCTCAGGCATCTCCCAAGGGATGACAACCCTGGCTGTTCTCTTTGTTTTATCATATCCTTTATCAACAAGTGTTATAGCAAGTCCAGGACATATAGCAACACATTGTGCACATCCAAGACAATCTCCATCAAATTGTGGTCTGCCCATCATTGATGGCTCTTTTATCTTAATACTTTGGAGAACACACGCTTCCATGCAGGGATTACAGGGAATTTCTTGCGCACATCGGATAATCGGATACACAGCTTTATCTTTTGGAAATAGATGAGATTCTTTCACTGGACCTGGTCTACTACGGAGAATATTCACCATTTCTTCCCATTCGGGTGGAACCTCAACGTCGTATCCCATATCTTTAAGCACAGCTCTGGCAGTTATACGTCCAGAGAACATAGCAGCAGATGCTTCTGCGATGATGTCAGCGTCTCCTGCAGCATATGTTTTTAAACCAAATTCTTCTGCCTGTTTCTTTAGTTCATTCACAGGAGTCAATCCTACAGCAATGAGCAAAGTATCTGCCTCAAAAACCGCTTCAGTTCCCTTAATTGGTCTGAACTTATTATCTATCTCTGATATGACAACCCGTTCAAGATGATCCTTTCCTTCAGCTCTTAATACCGTATGAGAAGTATAAACCGGAATTCCCAAACGCTTGATTTTATCAAGATGGACTTTGTATCCACCACATTCTGGAAGGGCTTCTACAATACCAATGACATCAATACCAGCCTGTAAGGCGTGATATGCACCTATTAGACCTACATTTCCCCCTCCAACAATGAACAATTTGTCAGTAGGTTTAATAAGATCCCTATTGACAAGAGTCTGAAATGCACCTGCACCATAGACGCCAGGTAAATCGCAACCGTGGAATGCCAAGGTCTTTTCTCGTGCACCTGCAGTTACTAATATTCTCTCGGGTTTCACAAGAGTATAGCTGCCATCTTTCACGACTCCAACAAGTCCATCAGCAAAAACACCTACAACAGGAGAATTTGTCCAAACTTCCAAGTTCTTATTCTCATTCACAAGAGATGCAAGATCGTAACCTATATCTATTCCACGACTCCCAGCAAAACAGTCTCTCATAGAACCAAAGAAGTTATGAGTCTGAAGGCTAAGCTTTCCTCCTAATTCTTGTTTATCGTCACAAATGATACAATATATGCCCATTTGCCCTAATTCTATAGCGGCAGACATACCTGCAGGTCCGCCTCCAATGATAAGAACAGGTGTATCGACAACAGGTATCTCACCACCGATTTTGACAACCTCATCATCTTTAAGAAGAGTAGGTAGGCCATCTAAGGATCTTACTTCCATGCCTTCTTTTACCGGAGTAATACATGATTTTACAGGAATGCCATCGACAATAACCAAGCACTGAGAGCACTGACCATTTGCACAGAACATTCCCTGGGGAGACTTGTCTTTTTTGTGATGGCCAAATATGTGTATCCCATGAGCAAATAATGCAGAAGAGATCATCTCTCCTGGTTTTGCAGTGAGTTTCTTCCCATTGAAGGTGAATGTTACAGATGCCGATGTTTTATCGATAGATAGTATCGGATGTTTTTTTATCCTTGCCTCAAGCATTAAGCATCACCTTCTAAAGAAGAAAGAAGCACTTTATACACATCTGTTACTTCAATATCTACCGAACGCCAAGATCCCTTTCTTTGACTCAGCAAGAGATGAGACTCACAATATGGAGAGGTGCATATGATCATATCTACATCTTTACTGACTGCCTCTTTCATTAGATGTAAGGCAGTCTCCTTTGAGTTGCCATCAAAATTCTCTAATCCTCTGTGTTCACATTGCCCATTTAGTTCAACGATTGTGAGCCCCGGAATAAGATCAAGAAGCTTTTTGGTGGTTTCATAGAATGGATCATTTTCTATAGCACAAGCACGATGAATGGATACAGTTTTCTCGATAGGGGCAAAACCTTTTGATTTTTTTGCCACATTTAACAGTTCATCAGGAAGAGAGGATATTGTTCCAAAATATTTCTCCTTTGAAAAGGAAGAGAAAGACTCTGGAGTTCCAAGGATTAATTTTTTTGGATTTACCTTCTTAAATGATTTAAGATTATTTGATTCAATTTTAGATACAATTTCCTTGATACCATCAGTTTTTGTCTGTAGTAACCCCTTTGAAGGGCAGGAAAAACCCTCAATGAATCCAGCATCAATCTTCATTTTTTTTATAAGACCATATATGGCCTGGCGAGTCGGACTCAGATCAAATAATTTATGAGATTCTCCAATCCAATGGAGCATCGGTAGACATCCTTCAAAAAAGGCAGTGCCCCCAGATTTTACCGGTTGAATAGGAATAACACTATCAGAAGGTTTAATATCCGGATTTGCTCCCATAATCCTTAGGATTGTCATAGATTCTCCTAATGGACCGTTGATGGATTTTGGCAATGGTGCTTTGAGTGTGACAAGTTTCTTTTTATCAAGAGATTTTGAGAATTCTTTTAACAGTCCAGATGGATTTGTACCATTGGGGACCGCTTTGTATTGTATTCTATCAGGAGAAATTCCAATAAGTTTCAGTAAACTCCTTGCCTGTTGAATCGTATTGAGAGGATGTTCTTCCCCGGGTAAATAATGCGACCCAGTTTTTTCATTAGGTCCGATAACTAGAAGTCCCTTACCCGATCGTGCTAGAGATCTTATCAGAAATGAAGGCGTAGGTTTTCTTGCAGACATCACCTCAACGACACCGTTATAATCAAAGGCAGGTGATGGAGTGCTCCAGTAGCTCATCAATGCCTTAATTCCTTCAAATGGTGTCTTTTTCTCATATAATCTTGATAGTATTTCTTTATCAGACATATATCCTTGACTTATAGCACCTGAGGGACATGCTGATACACAAGCGCTGCATGATGCACATGAGTTGTGAACAACCTCAGCAACTATTCTTCCATCTTTTTTGAGGACATTTCTTATAGCTTTGTAGGCACATACTTCCTCACATCGTCCACAACCTATACAACGATCTATGTCAACTGCAGGAATGAGACTGTGAAGCGTCATTGATTTTTCATTTCCGTTGGCTTTTACCTTAACTGTAGATGGCCCCTTTTCAGTTACTATAGAAGATAGGTCAGAAGGAACTTTCAAAAGAAACGTTGTTTCTTCTGTTTGAGCAACTACTTGTTTGTGATTACAGTTTGGAAGACAAACAGTACAAACATCGCATGGTCCGCAGGTAAAGCATCGAGATGCTTCATCTATTATCTCAAAATCTGCAAATGATCCTTCAACTTCATTGAATGATGCGACCCTTTCTTCTTTCCTCAATCTTTTAGGAGAATGGAGGGAGCGAGAATATGTTGGTGGTTCAAGGACAATTGGTACAGATTTTGACGAATCTCCTATTTCAGTATATTCAGCCCCTCTAAAATATGTATTAATACCGACTGCTGCTTCATGTCCACGTCCAATAGCCTTTACCACAGAGGATGGTCCTGTTTCAACGTCACCTGCGGCAAAAACTCCTTTTACTATTGTACATCCTTTATCTTTAACGTTTATCCTTCCATTTTGGGCAGTAATTTTGCAATTTCCTACTGTTCCAACATCAGGTCTTGCTCCAATAGCTGGAATAATAATATCAGCGTTTAGGACGAACTCGCTTCCTTTTATGGGAACCGGTCTTCTTCGCCCGGATTCATCAGGCTCACCAAGCTTTGCTTTAAGAAATTCTACTCCTGTAACTTTCCCACCTTTTATGATTATTTTATTGGGAATTGCTAACGTTAATATTTCAACGCCTTCCTCTTGGGCGTGTTCAACCTCTTCCCTTTCTGCAGGCATCTCTTCTATTCCTCGACGATATGCCAATGTGACCTTCTTGACTCCAAGTCGAATTGCAGATCTAGCAGCATCAAACGCAGTTGATCCGCCACCGATTACAACTACGTTTCCTTCCATTTTTATTGGACTATTATTACAGATTCCCCGTAAGAACCACAAAGCATCGATAACTCCTTCCGATTCTTCTCCTCCAATACCGAGAGAAAACGATTTTGGTGCACCTGTTGCAATGAGTATGGCAGAATATCCTTTCTTAAATAAGGTTACAGAATCATCAACTTTTGTTCCTGTTTTGATATTTACTCCTAGCCCTTTTATCCAGTCAATCTCTCTTTTTAGAATTCTATCTGGAAGACGATATGGTGGAATGGCATAGCGGAGCATTCCCCCTGGGTCTTTTTTCGTCTCAAAAACAGTGACAGGATATCCCATTCGTACAAGATCTACGGCAGCTGAAAGACCCGCAGGTCCAGCTCCAATTATTGCTACTTTTTCGTCGTAAACTGTTTTACAAGGTTCCATCACAAGAGGTCGGCGGGCAAGTTCATAATCAGAGGCGTACTTCTTTAAGGCACGAATAGAAACAGGATCTCCTTCTACTCCATGTTCGCAGCTATCTTCACACGGTCGAGTACAGACCCTCCCACAGACAGCAGGAAATGGATTAGCCTGACGTATTACTTCTACAGCTTCTTCGAATTTCCTGTTTGCAATGAGATTTACATAGGCCTTTACATTGATCCCTGCTGGGCACGCATTAGAACATTCAGGCTTTCCTTTTATTTCTATTTTATATTCCTTAACTAAGCCCCTGAGAACGCCGCTTTTTCCACCAATGATGGATTCAGCATCAAAAGGCATGTCAGATTTGTTTTTTATTTTCAGGAATACCCCCCTCTACTGAACATAGAACTCTATTTAAAAATTATTGCAATAAACAAGGCGAATTATTTAATTTGTACATCCCTAATTGAGTGGTGTCTTCGAGCTAATTTACGAATCATATTGATGTTTATTCCACCTTTGCCAATTAATTTGGATTTGTCTCTTGGATTAACTTTTATTTTTACAATACTTGCATCATCCCCTTCCATATCAATGCTATTTACTTTGTATGGCTTACAAAGATTTTCTACAAATCTCTTTTTATCTTCATCAAATTCTACAAATTTTACGTTCTTCTTAAAAAGAGTACGCATTTTCTCTAAATTTTTTGCTTTACTCCCAATAGCAACGCCCATATCCCCCTTTTCAACCACAAAAATTATACGATCATCTTCTACTATGCAGTCCTTAATAATTGCCCCAGAATACTTACTTGCTAGGCTTATGTATTGTACTGTTTCATTGGAAAAGGTAATTTCTGACATTATTATTACCTTTCTTTAACTAGCTGCATTATATTGGATTCACCCTCGTCTATCACTGCAAAGGAGGAAATTACAAAGTTTTTACCACACGCATACCCAAGCTCTACGCCGTTTGAGTTATAGTTGTAAATCGATACTTTTTTTTCATTTGCTAAAGCAGTGATCTCTGTAGAATATGGGCAATTATTTGCCACAACAATAAGCTTTGCAGACCCGTCACCTATTGCTATTTTCGTTTGTTTTTCACCTATCTTTACCTTTCCTTTTTTCACTACAACCTTTAAAACTTTGTTTACATCCACCATTTACTTTCCCTTCTTCTTTTTACTTTTACTATGGCCCATAGCAAGCTCAACAGCGCCCGTACCTAAGTTAACAGGCTGCCCAACAATGATGTTTTCTGCCACACCATTGAGTTTATCAGATTCGCCTCTCTGGCTAGCTAATAGTAAATGATTCACTGTTATTTCAAATGCAGCTCTGGATAATACAGAGCTCTTTTCACCGCTTACACCATGCCTTCCTATAGCTTTCACAGTGCCATCTGCAGTCATAACATCTGCTACAATCATAATGTGTCTTAAATCTACATTCAAACCTTGTTCTGATAGAGTATTGTGTGCCTCCTGAATTATCATGTTCCTTGCAGCCTCTATTCCGAGTTCTCTAGCGACAGCATGAATGTCATTTGTTGATGTCTTATATGGATCAACACCCTCGATTTCTAAAACCTCTTTGAGATTACTCCCTTCACTGTATATTACATATCCTTCATCAGGTTCCTTTCTTATGATAACACGTTTTATCCCGTCGATACCTTTAATTTTTAATTTTTTAAGCGTTTCGTTAACACTCTGAAGATTTTTATAACCCGGGTCATCTAATGTTATTTTAATGGCGTTTTTTTCTATGTGGGCATCTGTCTTCCTGACTGTTTTTAATCTCCCCAATATTTCCTCTAATGTTAATCCCTTTTTATTCATTGTTTTTTTGTTTGGTTTAATATGGGTAATTAAACTAATTAAATCCATTTCAATATCTGCTACGTCTGTAAGTGTTGTAATTTCAATTTTATTTGCAATTTCTTTTGCTAGATCAGGATTTACCTTATATTCATCTCTGAGATAGATATTCATCATCGGAGTTGACGGTATAGATCTTGCATCAACAATTTCTATGAGCCTTGGTAAGCCCAAAGTAACGTTAATTTCTGCTACACCTGCGTAGTGGAAAGTTCTCATCGTCATTTGCGTTCCAGGCTCTCCAATACTTTGTGCACCTACCATGCCACATGCTTCAGTTGGATCAATTAGATTTTTACTATAATCAGCCAATACTCGATCAATTATAATTTTCAATTTTGATTCAAGTTTTTTATCCCTAGCAACCCATTCTACAATATTATCAACTACGTGTCTAGGAAGAAATCTATCTTTCAAAATTTCGTTTATCTCTGATCTTATCTTTTTGCATTCTTTTGGCTCATCTTCTTCTTTAGGTGGCGGAGGAACCATTTTTAATTCTAACTTCTCAGCTTTACCCTTAGTAGATTTCAAGGTTTCTTTCTTCTTTTTGGTGCGGATATCATTTGTTTTTTTAATCTTTGCAGGCTTTTCCTTCTTCTTCTGTTTTTTAGGTGGCGGAGGAACCATTTTTTCTTTCAGCTTCTTTGCTTTGACAGTTTTATCCACCGTAGATTTTAACATTTCTTTTTTCTTTTGATTTTTGATAGAAATACCTTTTTTAGGCTTAACAGGTTTTTTTATGTTTTTTTGTTTTTTATTTTTAGTTGCAGAGGTAGCCATAACTATGCCTCCTCTTTTATTTCGTAAATGATTCTATCAACATCCACTGCTTTTCCATTTATACTTCTTGATGGGTCTACTCCGTCTTCGCCATAAATAAATTGTATTATATCTCCCCCAGTATGTCTCACAGTACCGTCATTTTCTACCTTAAGATCCTCTAACGCATTTACTAAACGTCTTTGCATATATCCTGATCGAGATGTGCGTACTGCAGTGTCTACGAGACCTTCTCTACCTCCCATTGAATGGAAGAAATATTCAGTTGGATTAAGCCCACTTTTGTAACAGCTGGCAACAAAACCTTTTGCACTTGATCCTAAATCTCCCTTTTTGAAATGCGGTAATGTTCTATGTTTATAACCCCTCGATATTCTTTCACCTCGAACCGCCTGCTGTCCTACGCAACCAGACATCTGGGATAGGTTCAGCATCGAGCCCCTAGCACCAGATTTTGCCATTATGACTGCACTATTATCCATTCCAAGATATCTGCTGGCTATTTCACCAGCCATATCTCTTGCCCTTCCAGTAACTCTCATTATTTCCATTTCTAAAGTTTCTTCTAAACTTCTACCTGGAAGAGGTTCCAGTTCATTATTTCCATATGCTGCAACAAGATTCTTAATCTTGCTCTGTGCTCTATCTAAACCTTCTTTTATTTGTCTTTTTGCTTCCTTTGGTATGTCTTCATCATCTATACTTGTTGTAAAACCAAATTTAGTTATCGTAGCTATCCCTAAACGAGTAACATCATCAATAAATTCCCTGCCAGCATCTGTGCCGTGATCTCTAATTATCCTTTCTACTATTTTTCCTTTAAATGAACCAATACTGTTTTCGTCAACCACTCCTTGTTTTAGAACGCCATTTTTTATGATGACATATGCAGTATGTGGACAATCTGGAGCCTTGCATACTTCACAGTTAAAGCACGATTTAGCTTTATATTCCATATTCAAATCGCGGGGTAACAAAACACTAAATATGTCTCTCCCGTAAACAAAGTGTGTTTCTTTCTCAACATGAGTTTTGGGGAATTTTCCTTTATAGTTGAATGCACCTAGAAATCGTGCTGCATCCTCCTTTAAGAATTTTCTGTCTCTATATGTAAGTAAAAAACATCCTGATATATGATCATGTAGTCCACCTATTATTACGCCGCCAAATCTAGGTGAGAGAATATTTTCTTGTACTTTCATGAGAATTTCAGCCTCAGCTTTTGCCTCAACTCCTTGTATGAGATGAAGATTCATTTCATCTCCATCAAAATCTGCATTATATGGAGGGCATACAGAGAGGTTAAACCGAAATGATCTATAAGGAACTACCTTAACGCGATGTGCCATCATAGACATACGGTGAAGAGAGGGTTGACGATTAAATAATGTAATATCTCCATCCATCAACTGTCTCTCTATTATATAACCAACTTCTAATTTTTCAGCAACATCTTTTGCATTTTTTTCCGCTACTTTGATTCTCTGTTCTATGCCGCTTCTGTATCTTTTCACGTAATTTACATGCGGTACATATTCCGCTGTATCCGATTCAGCACTTAGTTCGATTATTTTTTTACACCATTCAAGATTGTGCGTAGTGACTCTCACAGGGACGGTCAACTCTCTAGCTATCTCTATAGGAACACCAATCTCGTTAATGCTTAGATTAGGATCTGGAGAGATCACAGTTCTTGCAGAAAAATTAACCCTCTTACCAGATAAGTTACTTCTAAATCTCCCTTCCTTTCCTTTAAGTCTCTGTGCCAAAGTTTTAAGAGGTCTTCCAGAACGATGTCTTGCTGGTGGTATCCCAGAGGTTTGATTGTCCAAGTATGTGGTAACATGATACTGAAGCAGTTCCCATAAATCCTCTACTATAAGCTGTGGGGCGCCGGCGTCTCTGTTTTCTTGGAGTCTCTGATTTATTCTGATAACATCTACTAGCTTATGTGTAAGATCGTCTTCAGAACGCTCACCAGATTCTAGTGTTACAGAAGGTCTAACAGTAACTGGAGGTACAGGTAAAACTGTTAAAATCATCCATTCAGGTCTTGCTGATTTCTTATTAATATCCAATAACAGGAGATCCTCATCGGGAATTTTTTCCAGCCAATCTCTTATTTCAGTAGGAGTTAATTTTTTGCCATTTTCTCTAAAAGATGTAGGTTTATCAAGATCTATCTTACCTGTTTCATTGTCACATCTAGGGCATACATCTCCTTTAACGCATTCCGATATGATGGTCTTAAAAATGAAGGAATTGTCTCTCCCTTCTAACTTATTTTTTTCGATTGCCTTTTTATACCCATCCAATCGTTGATCGGTTAGCAGTATCCTTCCACATTTTCTGCATGTTGCCCGTAAACTATTTCTTATGGTTTTAACAAATCCCACATGGACAACAGGCATCGCAAGGTCAATATGGCCGAAGTGTCCAGGACATTTGTCTTTTCCTACTTTCAACCCACAGGTTTTACACCTTAATCCCGGCTCAATGACGCTTAATTTTTGATCCATAAGACCCATTGTAATGGGAAAACCATCATCATCATAGGTATCAGCAGTAATTACTTTTGTAGCACTCATCTTTCTGATTTCATTTGGTGAAAGCACAGCGAACTCCAATTTCCCTATTTTTTTAGTGATACTTCTTGATCTTGCCATACCTAAACCTCCTATACTAGCGATTCTAATTTAATTCTGGGCACAACAACCAATGATTTTAATTCATCAATTAACAACTTAAACGCGTAACTCATTTCAACAGGATGTATATCCGCCTTATCACCACATACAGGACAATGCAATCTTCCATGTCTGTCAATCATTGCTATGTGACCACAATTATTACATACATACTTCATTGTAATATCTGATTCATCAAGTAATCTATCTTTTATAACCATTGAAACTCCATGAGCAATTAGACAGTCTCTTTCCATCTCTCCAAATCGTAAACCGCCTTCTCTAGCTCTACCTTCGGTAGGCTGTCTTGTTAATATTTGTACAGGTCCTCTTGATCGTGCATGTATTTTACCTGCTACCATGTGATGTAGCTTTTGATAATAAATACATCCCATGAACACGTCACCTTCTAATGGCTCTCCTGTCATTCCATCATAGAAAATTTCTTTACCATTGTCTTTAAATCCATTTTTAATCAGCGCACCTCTAAGTTCTTCTTCGGATTCTCCGCTAAATGCAGTTCCATTCACTACTCTTCCCTCAAGAGATCCTACCTTGCCACCTATCATCTCAAGTACGTGGGCTATTGTCATTCTAGATGGTATAGCATGTGGGTTAATTATCAAATCAGGAGACATACCATCTTCTGTAAATGGCATATTCTCTTGTGGTACAATGTATCCGATGACTCCCTTCTGACCATGCTTTGATGCAAACTTATCTCCATATTCAGGAATGCGCTGTTCTCGTACCTTAATTTTAACCATTCTTGAACCATTTACTGATTCAGAAAGCATAACTTTATCAACAACGCCCACTTCGCCATGCTGAACTGTAACAGATGTTTCTCTTCTTTTTTGAGGTGTTAAAAAATCCGTTGGTTCTTCAAGAAATCTAGGCGGCGAGGTTTTTCCTATCAGTACATTTCCTGCATCAACATTACACTCTGGAGAAATAAGTCCATCTTCACCCAGATTATTGTATGCATCTTCACTTCTTACACCTCTACAATCTGGATTTGGAATTTCAAAATGATCCTCTTGGCCACCAGGATATCTTTTTTCCTCACTGCGATAGGTCCTAATAAATGAACTTCTACCAAGTCCTCTTTCAATAGCCGATTTGCTCACTACAAGTGCATCTTCCATATTATAACCTTGGAATGATGCTACTGCTACGATGAAGTTTTGTCCAGCGGGTCTCTCTCTAAACCTGATATATTTAATGGGGTGAGTTTGAACTAAGGGTTTTTGAGGATAATGCATCAGATGACCTCTGGTATCAGGACGTATTCTGTAGTTTGCCGCTCCAAAACCAAGGGATTGCTTACCCATACCTGCGCCCATGGTTATTCTCGGAGAAGAGTTGTGTTCAGGATATGGAACCAAAGAAGAACCGATGCCTAATATACACATGGGATCTAACTCCATGTGGGTATGATCAGGTGTGATATCTCTTTCTGTTAACGCTATAAGTGTATTTTCCTCTTCTTCAGCGTCCATATATTCTACCAAGCCTTCGTTTATAATGTCTATCCATTTTTTCTTCTCTTCCCTGAGTTCACTTAAATACTTATCATCTAACAAAAGTTTGCCGTTTTCAACAACAAGAAGGGGTCTTCTTAATCTGCCACAGTCACAGTTTACAATAACATCATTTGCTTCTACATCATAACATACATTGATTTCGTTGTTAAGTAAACCTTTTCGCCTTCTCTGCCTTAACTTTTGTACTAATTCTTCTCCGTTGGAGTGCATACCAATAAGGTCACCGTTTAGATAAACTCTGGACCCAGTCATATTTTTAGTAATTTCTTTGATGCCTAAATCTCTCAGAACAGTTTCTAACTCTTTTTCAGAAAATCCTTCAGATATTTCAACGGTAAGTGCAAGGTTTTTCACAAGACCACAGTTGGGTCCTTCAGGCGTTTCATTTGGACATAATCTGCCCCATTGAGTGGAATGTAAATCTCTGGCTTCAAAGTGCGGTTGAGATCTTGTTAGAGGTGAGGTCACTCTTCTTAAATGACTTAGTACAGCTAAATTACTTGTTCTATCTAACAGTTGGGATATCCCTGCCCTACCCCCAACCCAATTACCTGTCGCAAGGGCGTGATGGATCCTTTGACTTAAAACATCTGCACGTAGAGACGAGCTAATCTTTATTTCCTTACCTTTTGCATGAACCCTTTCAATCTGATATTTTAAGTCTTTACAAAGAGCTGTGAATGCAACCCTAAATAGATCTTCCATTAAATCTCCAGCTAGCTTCAACCGTTTGTTTGCATAGTGATCTTTATCGTCAGGTTCTCTCTTGCCTAATGCTAATTCTAAAACGGCCATACCCATACGTGCCATGAAAATAGCCTTTGTCAGACGATCTTCTGGAGAATTTCCAAGATGTGCAAGAAGATGTCTGTCCATTATGGTTTCTACTCGTTTAATACGATATTCTTTAGCTTGCCCGCCCGCGAATTTTTTACCTAAATAAGCAACAGCTTCCTCTTTTGTTGTTATACTGTACTCTCTGGCACATTCCTCAATATTTGCTAAAACATAAGGTTTCATTTTAGGATCTACACATATTACATCGACGATTTCCTCATCGTTCTCCATTCCCAATGATCTCAACAATATAATGAGAGGTATCTGGCCATATGTCGTTGGCAGAGATACCATGAGCATGCCGTCCTTTTTTTTCTCAACTACCGTCAAAGCACGGTATCCTTCTCTCTGAGAAAACACTTTGGCAACTTCTACATCAGTACCATATCTGCTAGCCTTTTCTACTAGGACCCGATTGGGTGCAAGATCTTCGACAGTAATAAGCACTCTTTCTGTACCATTGCTAATAAAGTATCCGCCGGGGTCTAAAGGATCCTCCTGTTTCTCCTGCAGTTTCTCTTTATACTCTTCATCTGAAAAACTGTGTTCCGCTTCTTCTTCTAATACTTCTTTAGATATGTTACATTTCTTTGATTTGATCATTATGGGGAGTTCGCCAATTCTCACTGTTTCAGGTTCATATTCAACTTCATCTTTAACAGGTATGAATTCTAATTCAACATTTGCTTCATAGGTAAGATCTCTCAATCTAGCCTCCATAGGTGATAAACGTCTTTCGGTTCCATCGGCTTCCTTCACTTCGGGAGATCCTATTTTTATTTTGCCAAATTTTATCCTGTATCCTTCTATTTCTGGATATATGCAACCTTTTTCCGTCCCCTCTTCTTCTTGGCCAATTACAGTATTGTCAACAATTCTTTGCAATCTTTGATTTAAAAAATCATCATATGATGCAAGCTGGTGATTTACTATACTTCTATCTCTATAAAAAGCGTCAACAAATTCTTTCATATTATTACACACCTATAACTATATAACATACCTAGCGCTAGCTTGTGAAAATTCCCCTTTCGCTATTCTCACTTTCTATTACTATCCTATAAGCTGTCGCATATTTAGCAGTTTGACTTTTTCTTACAATTTTTACGATTTGTCCCGACTTTGCTCCAATAGAAATTATCACAGGGTCGGTATCCAGAATCCTCGGCAGTTGTTCGGGTCTGATATTGTATTTTTCCAACAGTTCCTTTCTCTCTCTATCAGATAAAATTGCATGTCTGGGAACCAGTTTATGTCCTAATATTTCATAATGTTTTTCATGATGCTTTTTTGAGGTGACAGTGATGGTGCATTCCTCCCAGTTTTTTTTGAGGAATAGGCGGGCCTGAAGGGATTCGAACCCTTGGCCACCTGGTTAAAAGCCAGATGCTCTACCTAGCTGAGCTACAGGCCCCAATCAAGGGCCGCAGTTCCATTTTATCTAATCAATTTTTATATACTCCACTCTATCTAACATCATTGTTGGAACGGCTTACCCCTAATATCAATTCCTATATAAATATTTTTACATATGTTGCGATAAGATTTTTATTGATTTTAAACACAGAAAATTTTTTAATCAGCATTCCATAATACATTAAACAAATGAAAATTAATGAAGTATTTTATTCACTACAAGGGGAAGGAAATTGGACTGGTTTGCCCAATATATTCATAAGGGTAACAGGATGTAATTTAAGATGTTCTTACTGTGATACAAAATATGCATATGAACATGGAAAAAAAATGAGTGTCGATGATATAGCTAACGAGATTCAAAAATTTCCATGCAAACATATTTGTATTACAGGTGGAGAACCATTGTTACAAGATGAAACACTTGATTTAATAAATATCCTTTCAAAAAGAGGATACAGGATATGTTTGGAGACAAATGGAAGCATAAGCACAGAAAAAATAGTATGTAAAAAATCATTGATGGTCTCTCTCGATATCAAATGTCCATCATCAGGTATGCATGAAAAAATGAATTTCAATAATTTATCGTATCTTACCACCAATGATCAATTAAAATTTGTAATCAAAAATAGGAAAGATTGTGATTTTGCAAAAGCAATTATTAAAAAATACAAACCTAAATGTACAGTTTTTTTCCAACCTATGTGGGGAACCAATCTAAAAGATTTATCATCCTGGATACTTGATGATGGTCTCAATGTAAGGTTGGGTTTGCAATTACATAAGATAATATGGGGGGATAAAAAAGGAGTTTAACTACACTTTCTATTTGATATGAGCTCTTATAATTTATCTAAATTATGAGACATAACGATATATCAACCAACAGTTTTAAATAGACATTAATCATTCTAATATAGTGCCCCCTAAATTTGAAGGTGAAACTGAGTGATGGCTCAATCATTGTAACGGAAGTTACAAAAAAGCAGAGGAGGATTTTTGAGGATTTGGGCATTACTCCGTAATATCATGTGCCTAAAACACGGGAGTTATGGTATAACTATTAGTAAAGATTTATTAAAACAAGCTCGTGAGAAAGAAATTAACATTAGCTCCTTTGTGGATATTGAACTCCGTAGATACCTTGCTCTTATAGAAGGGAAAGGCAGTAATGATTCTAACTCTAATATGGCAGATAATAATTCGAAAAGTTCTGAGTGGGCCCGTCGAGATTTGAACTCGAGTTACCAGCACCCCAAGCTGGAAGGATGCCAAGCTACCCCACGGGCCCAAAAGTAAACCTATACATCTAATTTTTATTGAAAAACTTATTTGTAGAAATCAGAAAGATTTAATATTGTATTTTGGATGAGTTTTCATTCATGGATGCGATCGATCTGTTAGGTTTGATGGCAGGGGCCATAACCTCTTTAGGTTTTATACCTCAATTGATCCGAGGTTATAGAACCAAGAAACTTGATGACGTATCGTATTATATGCCGTTGACATTGGTAGTTGGTATGATGTTGTGGTTACTCTACGGCATTGTTGTAGAAAAGTTCCCCATAATTGTTGCAAATGGTTTTGGAATTTGTTGCTGTTTCATCCTTGTGATTATGAAAAGGATATATTCTCTTCCAGTTTCTATGGAACCAAATACACATGAAGAAGAATCACTTAGAGGGAAAGATGAAAGCTAACTCTCCCAAAGGACCATTTAGTTTCCTTTTTTCTTGGCGTCCTTTTCCGATTTATGAATTGATAAGCCATGTACTCATGTTTGCTAGTGTACCAATGTTGGCATATGGATTACAGGCGTATGACTGGGAGATTATAAAAACAATTATTTTAACGATATTAACTCTCTACTCAGGTTTTTTTGCAGCACTTATATGGAATGATATAACAGATATTGATATCGACGCTGTTGTTCACCCAGATCGGCCGCTACCTAAAGGCAGAATAAGTTCAAAAAAATTCTTTGTGATAGCACTGATATTCTCGGCTATGACGTTTATATTTGCGTTTCTCGTTAGCATATGGTGTCTTATATTAGTTGAAGCAGTAGCCTTATTTGTGGCGTTTCATAATAAATACTTGAAAAAAATTATAAAGATACCTGCATACTCTGAAATTTTTACTCCTATACAATGGGTTGTAGTAGCAATCTTTGGATTCTTTGCAATTTGGACTATGGGACAAACTGGCAATATATCATTAACATTTCCGATATTTGGAGATAAAATTTCATTTAATACTTATGATTTTCAAATGATGGTCCTTCTCGTTCTTTTTACATACTTTGCAGATAATGCCCATGATTTACCCGAAGGAATACACGATATAGAAGGAGATCGTAAACTGGGAGTAAAAACATATGCAACATCTTTTGGAGAAAAAACTGCAGCAAAAATCTCTTTCTTCATGTTTGTACTTTCAGGTATATTGGGTGTATTACTTTACATGAGAACACTGCTTTCTCCCATATTCTTGGTACTATTTCTAATAGTGTGGATATACTCACTGTCTTGGTATTGTAAACTCTTAAAATTAAAGAAAGAAGGCATGGGAGAGTTGGGAAAAATTGTTGGGAGAAAAGGCTACAACTATCTTCTTATGGTATATACTTTAGTATTCCTAGACGTATTATTACAGATCATTAACTATCATTTTAACATAGTATGAGTTTTTGAAATGTATTCCCGTAAAAATATTATTCTTGGCCCCATTCATTATGATTTTAGAGAACAGAAGATTTAAGGAGATACATAACAAAATCTTCTGTAAACTATGTTTTAACTTATTTCGCACTAAAGGATCCACAAAAACCATGAAGAGAAATATCTTTATTGGCTCAATAATTTAACCATTAATGCCATTTGTACCCACATACGATTTTCAGCCTCACCGATAATCGCAGATTGTTTTCCATGGGCAACTTCTTTTACTACTTCTTCTCCATAATAAATGGGCATACAATGCATGAAAATAGCATCTTTCTTAGCTTTATTCATAATATCTTGCGTTATTGTATAATCTTTTAAATCAGCCATTATTTGTTGTCTTTCTTTTTCATACCAGAGTGATACCCATGTATCCGTAGTTATTATGTCAGCATCTTTTATTGCATCAATATCATCTGTTATAGTTACTCGTAGGTTTTTCTTTTCAGCAATCATATTTGCCTGGTCAACGAAGTATTCCGATGGCCAGTGTTTTTTATGGGAGATAACTGTAATATTCATTCCGACAAGTGTACATCCTAGAAGGTAGGAATGGGTTAGATTGTCATCTCCATCTCCAATGAAAACAAAATTCAGCCCATGTAATCTTCCTTTGTGCTCTTTAATAGTCATTAGATCAGCTAGTATCTGGCAGGGATGCTCATCCATATCCAGCCCATTTATTACAGGTACAGTAGCATGTTTTGCAAGTTCATGTAAATCTTCTTTTTTTAACGCTCTATACATTATGATATCTACGTATCTCGATAAAACCAAAGCAATGTCTTCAGCGGATTCTCTCTCACCTATTTTGATGTCGTCTTTATTTAGAAATACTGCATGGCCACCTAATAGGGTCATACCTACTTCAAAAGAAGCTCTGGTTCGTGTAGATGCCCGTTCAAATATCAACGCCAGTGTTTTACCCTGGAGATAATCCAGTTTCTTTCCGTTTTTCACATCATTTTTTAACTGAAAGCCGAAATCAATGATTTCTTCTATTTCATCTTTGATGCCCAGTATCGAGAGTACATTTTTTTTCATAGTCGGCAAAAATATGGAAATATCCTATTAAAATCTTTGCCATCAGTATATCTAGTACCTAAGCTGTTTTTTCAATTCTAATATCGATCAATGACCAACTAGCAAAGATTTACCAAATAGTTAATTTTTCAGTCAGATAGAATTTCCTGGCTGCGGTGTTTCATATAAATTTGACAAAAATTCTGTAGGGGTTATAGTTGGTGTTGGTAAAACTTCTTTTTATAATGTTTGGAACCTTCAGCACATCTTGACCAATCTCTAAAAGCCATTGACCAGTCGTCGGTACTATAATATTGGCGACCACTCTTAACAGACAACTGAGAAAGGGAATATGTCTGTCTATATATAGACACAACATTTGTTGATCCTATAGATAGTGATGTGATGAGCACGTTAATACAAATCTTGGTATTTCTCTACAATATGAAGAAAAGACACAATTATAAAAGATGATAAAGAGACAGTCTTGATGAAATTACGGTAAGCATTCAAGCGTCATTGTATATCTGTTTGGGTTTTTTTAACAATTAAAATTGATTCCTGTGTCAACAGCAATTTAATACTACAAACTGAGAACTCTTTCACAATTGAATCAATATAATTATCTCTCTCTGTCGTGAATCTCCTTAAAATAATTCTTGCTCCCTTTTTCATCGAATCGATAGCGTGCCTTAAAACCAAATCCTGACCATCGATTCCATAAGAGAGTATGATAACATCGAAACCTGAGATACTATAGGTTTTTCCATCTCCTATCTCAATTTTAACCATATTGGAAAGATTATATCTTTTTAGATAATCAATAGCAATATCTACGACACGGGGATTGCAATCTATCCCTACAATCTCTGTATCAATTTCCCTTGATATTCCTATGGACGTATAGGGTATCGCACCACAACCTATATGCAGAATTCTATCAGATGATGACAAATTCAACATCTTGATTTCTTTTTTTACCGAAGGTGCATGAAATTTTATATATAACTTTGCAAGGAATGGAATGTAATTAGAAAAAATTTCAAATGAATAATACAAGTAGTCAAGGAATTTTTTTATCATAAACCATCCTCAGCGGAGGGGAAATATCAATCTTATAATACTTAATGTTTAATACAAAAATGAACTTATGCTCTTTACCCGAAAATGTCATATTATATCATAGTTGAAATTAAAGTGGAAAAACAGCACCATGGAGAGTAATGCATTTAACATTTTTCTTTATCTCCCTTCCCCTTCTACAATGGAATCACCAGAGATATAAACATTTTTAATAAAAAATAAATATTGACAATATTCCCAAAAAAATTAGATTATTTTTTTTGAAGCAAAATTGAAATTAACAAACTATTTTGTTTATGATACACCATCTTATCTATTTTAAATATATCTTTTAAAAACAAATCATTTTCGGAAAGCTCCCCACTTATTTTCGAACTTGTTCTAAAAACCACACGAGCATCTTTTTTAATGTCCTTGGAGATTTTCTCTAAAATTTCTCTATAGGGAGTTATGCCTTGTGCTATAATAATGAGATCGAAATTTTTAATTGAAAAATCACTAGCATCAGAAAGTTTAATCTCAATTTTATCTGAAAGATTTAATTGAGAAACACATTGTTTTGCGTGTTTTACGGAATGTTCATTTTTCTCAATTCCAATAATACTTGCATTTGTTTTTTTTGTAATAAGGATGCATGTAGCAGGAATGGACCCACATCCAATATGAACAATTTTATCATTTTTTGAAATATCTGCTAATATTATTTCTTTTTCAAGTATTTCCTCGTAAAAATCAAGATAAAAAGGAATTAACTTGATAAGTTTGGTAATAATTTTTTCAATTATAATGAAACCTTTATCAATAAATATTTTTAATTTATGAGCATTAAATTTTACACCTATTTTATTCAATAAAAATCCAATAAATTTCACCATCCTTTTAGGTATCCTCCTTTTCAAATTTTAATTAAGTATCAGAGTTAAATTCCCAAGAGTTCCTTTAGTTCATAAGATTCAAAGCTTTTTGTCGCGTGTTTTCTTTCTGCATCCTTTATCAGCTCTACAAGTTTTGTGTTTATTGGTGCTTGTAATTTATTTTTTTTAGCCAAATCTACAATTTCTCCATTTATATAATCAATTTCAGTTGGTTTACCTCTTGATAAACTCTGCCACATGGAGTTTATAGCATTTTCTTTTATTTTCATTAGTCTACTACCAATTTTTAGCAAAGTAGAATTAAATAAACTCATCCTTCTTATAAGACTTCTAGGATCAATACTTGGTAAAGTTTTTAGAGTAATCCCTGATTGTTCAACAATATCTATTCCTTCCTTCATTGTTGCAACTAATATTGCCCTGCAATCCTTATCAACAGTTGATTCTTTTATTGTTTGACCAGTTAATGCTGTCACTGCAATTTGCAGATTGACAATTAATTTACTCCAAAGATAACCTTCTATATCATCTACAATTTCAGAATCTAATCCTTCTTTTCTAAGTGAATTAAATAGAGTTTTTTCGATATCCCAACATGAATTATCAGCTTCTACTAACATTTTGCCTTTAATTGCAAGGGTAACTTCACCTGGTTTTGAATATAACGCATTGAAAAGAATGATGCTTGAAATAACTTTATTTCCCGTTATATCTTCTAAACTCTTTTGGTTTTTCACACCGTTTTGAAACGAAATAATTAATGCAGATTTCTTAATATGTTTCTTTAAATCATAAGCAAGATTTTTTGTATCTTGAGATTTTATGCATATAAGGATAACATCCGCATCCTCAAGTAATGAAAGATCAATAGATGCAGAAACATTTTTTACATGTATCGAACCAGCAATCCCATCTATCTTTATCCCTTTTTGTTTTATTATCTCTACCTGGTTTTTTTTACCGATTAAAACTACATTTTCACCAGATTTAGCAAGAAGACCGCCAACAATACTTCCAACAGCTCCAAGACCAATAACTGCATATTTCATTTTTTCTCCTTAAACTCATATCTTTTTCTTAGTAAATATTGAGAGAGATATGTAACTAAAAGTGCAATAACAAAAATAATTCCTGCTTTGTTTATACTTGCAATTCCAAAAATTAAGGCAGATGCTAAAGTTACTCGCTCTATTACGAAAAATTCATGGAATTTTAGTGCCTTTTCTCTAGAATAATTTTTTACTGTCATGAATAAATAAACATAAAGGGAGAATAGAATTAAAACATCGATTATCATTAGTAGATAGAATTCAATCTTTAAAAATTTGAAATAATACGGTAGATAAAGAACAAGGGAAAGCCAAGTAAAAGTTAGAATTAATGAAATAAATATTGATTTTTTAAGTCCATATTTTACAGGTATTGTTATATATCCACCTTTTTTATCTCCCTCCATATCTCTTATTGCTCCAACTAAATTACTGTTCGTATCATGAATTAAAAATACAAATGAAAGCAACCAAATGTATATTGGTATTTCCTGAATAGATTGACCTATAGAAAAAACACCAAAAAAATATGTAGCAACTGTAACAAATCCTCTATTTAAATTGCCCACTATACCGCGAGATTTAGAAAATTTTGCATATCCTAGTACCAATAGAGCTACTACAAAAACAAGTAAAATATTATTTGGACTTAATAGGGTAGATAGTATAAAACCAGTTAATGCAAATATTGCTCCTATTGCAATTGCTTCATATGGTTTAATTCTACCCGAGGGAATGGGTCTGTGAGGTTTTTGTATAGCATCTAATTTTCTATCTAAAAAATCTGCTAAATATAATCCTGCCGTCCAACCCATCATTGGTATAAAAAAAGCTAGAAACGCAATTTTTAATGGTGGAAAATCTCCAAAAGCAATGCATGATCCAGCTAAACTAACTAATCCACACCATATTACAGTATAAAGTCTCCATGTTTCTAAATGAGCAAAAAGTTTGTCTCTAATGGTATATTTTGAATTTGAATTTGCCTTCAACAGATATAACCCCTATTGGAATTCTGTAATAACGATTATAGAATTTAAACCTTTTATACTTAAATTAAAAAACATAGTGTAGAAACCAAAGGCATAATTTCCGACTCAATCACTGGTCGAGAACAGACAATCTGGTTGACGTAAGCCAGGTTGAAAAACAGATTTTTCAATCGAAACATGTAGAATTTCTATGTTATACTGCCGATTTTTGATTCAAACAGGAACCAGAGAGTGTTGGTAAGGTCTGAGTGTTCATTTGTCCCATTCACTTGCCGAACTACTGACGTTGGGTATTAACATGTCAAATCTATATTTCAAAACACAGCAAAAACGAGTGGGTTAACCTCCCTATATACTATGATTTCAAATTGGAATTCCACTTTTTTGTATGTATCTTGAGGTCAAAATATATAAATAATATACTATTATCCTCAAGATTAGACATCAAATTGGAGGAATTGTACCATAATAGAAAGATTGGCACCATTTGTTAAGTCAAGATTGAGAGAAAAATCAAATGGCCAGGAGCCTGCAAAAAAATCGTATTTTGGTAAATTGACTAGAATAACTTTGGATAGATATAATTTTTCAAAACTTAAAAAATCTTTAAGGTATGCATATAATACTTCTCCTTTCTATCATAGACTTTTTAAAAAATATGGTCTTAAACCAAGCGATATAAAATCTATTAAAGATATGACAAAGATTCCGTATACAGATACTATAGACTTACAAAATGACCCAAGATCTTTTTTCTCAGTTCCTGAGGATAGGTTCATTAAGGTTTTTACGACGGCCGGTACAACAGGTAAACCAAAAAAAGCATACTTTACGAAAAATGACATTAAAAGGATAGCAGTCTCTACTGCAACAGGTTTGCAACTCATGTACGGAATTACACACAAAGACATTGTCCGCCTTACCTTTGAAGTGGGATATGGTACAGAGATATGGGGAAATAGATATTGTCTAGATAAAGCATATGAGATTATCGGATGTTTAACACTTGCTACAGGGAGATTATTAGTTGAGGAAGAATTAGAGATTCTAAATGAATATAAACCAAATATTTTCTCAGATGTTTCTTCACGTGTCAATTATCTTACAAAAGAAATGGAAAAACTCTGTGATTTGAAAGGGCTCGGAATTGAAAAGTTTCTTATTGGGGCTGAGCCAACGCCTAATTCAATGAGAAAATTCATTGAAAAAGAATGGGATGCCGATGTTTTTATAGGATATGGCACCACTGAAATTGGATTACTGATGGCAGGTGAATGTGAAAAGAAACATGGCATGCATCTTAGCGAAACTAATTTTCTTACTGAAGTGGTTGATCCTGAAACTGGTGAACAATTGGAGGATGGAGAGATTGGAGAATTACTTTTTACAACCTATGATAGAGAGGGGATGCCTTTGATTCGATATAATTCGCATGATCTTGGAAGGATAATTCCGAGTATATGTGATTGTGGCCTTCCTCTAAAAAGAATTGAAATTAAGGGAAGATCAGATGATCTTATTCCAATTGGAGCAGGTGACAATCTTTTTACAAACATGTTTGATGAGGCAATTTTCAATATTCCTGAAATCATTGAATATCAGGTAGTATTTGATAAAAAAAATGGAAAGGACTTTATTACCGTAATTGCTGAAAGCCAAGTGATAAACGAATCCATACGAGAAAAAATAGCGGATGCTATAATGAAAATGCCAGAGATTAAAGATGGCATAACACACTCAAAAACCATTGCAAAACCCCAGATAAAACTTGTTGAACCAAATACTTTTGACAGAAATTCAATAAAGGCTAAAAGATTAATTGATAACAGGAATCTTTATGACTAATTTTTCAAGAAATTTTTTTTTTGTTTATTTTAGAAACATCAACTTTTTTTAAATCGAATGTAAGCTTTGGGCGAGGAGCCAGTTGTATCTCGGTGAACATTTTTTTCTTCAAGTAATGTGAATTTAAATCAAACGAAATGCCAACTCCTTTAGGAGGTTTTGTAAATTTAATTGCAAGCGAGTTATGACCTAATCTGGATGGCTGTCTTTGCGGTACCATCTTACAATCTCCCTTTATTTTCACAGATCTTTCGCCATCGTAATAGATGCCTTCAATTCGTCCGGGCATCTCACACATAATAAAGACCTTGTAAAATCCACCATCGTTAAACGGAGTAATAAACTCATAACCATCGCATACTGGCCAAGCTCGCAATCGAATCTCTTTATCATCTAGTTTTGCTGTGATGGTCATGTCGCTTGGATAGTACATATCGTGTTCTTTAATATATTTGGTTTTGTTATAATGAAAATTCACATCGCCAAACTCCAAGTAATTATTTCCGTCGGTAAATAGCGTTAATACACCAAATGCTGGACCTTCACTTAACCAGAATAGGGAATTTCCGTAGAAAACGCTCCAGTCGTTATCAAATATGCCCCAGAACCAGTCGTAACCAAAGGGATTATTTTCTGTTGTAAAGGCAATACGGTTTGGTATACGCGGCTTATGTTGTGATAACCACCAACTGGTAAGATGACCATATGTTAAAACGGTTTTTTTAATCCCTGAGAGTCTTTTAAAAGGATTTGAGTAGGACCAATTCCCCCAGGCTCGCTCGAGATAGCCTTTACCTTCGATTTTATGCGATTCATTTTTTAATTTTAAAGTTCCCTTGAGATTGCAATTTAGAAGCCACCCGTACCTATAATGATCGATACCTATGGGCAGATATCCGTTTGTTGAATCTTGCGCACTCCAATGGGGTAATATCTTGGCGTTGTATTCCATGTCGATTATAAAATCTTGTTTTAAATTTTCGAAATGAATATTATAATTTGGATATAGGCCAGATATCGTAGATTTTTTATATTTCAAATCAACCTTATTTTTTTGATGAGATAGTTTTTCAATGTCATCATTAAGTGCATTATGAACGACACACTTGTTGGAAGTTATGTCAAAAAGAAAATAGATAATAAAGCAAGAGGGAGTCTCCATTTCGTAGGCCATTGAGGCCTTAAAATTCCATTTCCTGTTGTCATCTAATGTTTTGAAGAGGGTTTCGATACACCACCATTCTTTCATGACAGGATAGTGATCTCCCTCATCCTGAGGTGTCCATGGATTTTTTTGTTTCCTTTCCATATCTTGCCTTTCATAAGTTAATATGTTTAAATAATTTTACGAGGGCGGACAATGAACAGTACAAAGAAAACACTCAATATTTTATTAAAATTGAGTTTCAATCCCAATTAGTTCTTTTTTTCTCTTGTATTTTTTTAAAACAGATGTCATTTCCAATTCTAACTTTTTTGTAACTTCCTTATTCTTATTATAAATATTTCTTCTTTCTCTAGGGTCGTTTATGAGATCATACAATTCATTTCTCTTGCTGTTAGATTTATTAATTATCAACTTGCATTCTTTTGTTCTATATCCGATATATGATCTTGAGTTAATAATAGCACCCTTTTCTGATTTAGAAAAAAGACTTTCTCCAAAAAAACAAACTGGTATCGGAACATTTGCTAATTCACAGATCGTAGGAGCTATATCTAAAAGTTGAACCACTTTATCAACGATAATTCCTTTTTCCTTATGTCCATAAATTATTAATGGTACATGTATAACTTCATCATAAAATTGAGCCTTGAATTTTCCGCCATGACCAAGAATGTTGTCATGTTCTCCAAATGCATCTCCATGATCGGCACTTATTATAATAACACTATTATGAAATTGATTCAACTTCTCCAATTTTTCTATAAGATCGTTTATAGCTCTATCTGTATATTCTATTGTAAGATCATATAGATTCATTAGTTTTTGAATTTCTAGTTTTGTAAGCGCATTAGGAAAATCTCTATATTTTGTAATAAGATACATCATCTCTTTTTGATTTTCATATCCCGGTGGAGCGTACGGTTCATGAACGTCCATATAATGAATCCACAGGAAAAATTTACCATTTTGTTTGGCTACCCAATCAATCGCATAGTTATTTACTTCCATAGCAGATGGAACTATTAGATGTTCCTTAGGGCATAAAAAAACAGGGAATTTTTTTATTGCCTTATCGTATATCGAATAAATTATCTTATAAAACAAACCGTTTTCATTTAGTTTTCTTCTAAAATATTTCATCCCCCACTGTCTTATTACTCCAATAGTCAAATCATATTTATTTTTAGAAGAAAGCAGCAAATCAAAGGTATCAAAACCTTTGTTGATTCTATCTCCACTGGTTATGGTAGAAGTTAAAACTATAGGATTCGGATTAAATGCAGCAGTAGCATAACCATTTTGCTTAAGAATACTTGATATTGTCTCTTTAAATCTTTCTACGGGCGGAACTCTAGATGTAATAAAAGAGGGTATAGAATAAGGCGTATATGGTGCATTAGCGATAGCATTGGTAAATAAAACTCCATTTTTTGCCAGAGAATCCATTGTAGGAGAAATATTCTTGGGATAACCTATACAGTGAAGATGATCTGCTCTTAGGCAATCGACTGTAATTAAAATTATGTTTTTATCTTCTGTTAATTTATTTTTCATTTTATCCGTTCTAATATTCAAGAAATATGATCAACTCTCCAGATCTCACATCCAGTTTCATTAGCTCCAGTAGCACAATCAACCCAGTTTGTCGTCCCAGTATATAACCGGCTTTTGAAAGTTTCAAATGATCGCGCTCCATCCTGTGGAAATACAAATGGATTAAATATTTTTCCTCTACCCATCCAATTTTTACTTATTTTTACAAAGTCTCTTTGTCTAATGGGGTTTTCTATCGCGTTTGCCCATACTTGATATCCTAAAACTGGACTAAACGTTCCAATGATTAATGTAACTTTGAGGGTTTAAATCCCCCGCCTTTTAAGTCACTTCCTAATTTTCCCCAAAACACCTCTTTTTCTAGAAAAATATTCATATCTTGAGCAGGCGGGTAATCTAAATTACCTACTCAGGACGTGATAAAATATGAAATTGGTTAACGGTAGCCATGGCATTGACCAGAATTTGTACCATTTGGAATGCTATCCTAAGTATAGATACAAGATGTTTATGAAAGTGGAAAATAAAAAGCTTCGCGAAGAAATTTTAGAAGAAGTTGCTATAAGACATAAAATCAAGATCGAGGAACTAAGCGTTATATCAGATTACATTCATGTTGTTGTTGGAATTCCTCCAACAATGAGTGTTTCTCAAGCTTTTCATCTTTTAAAAGGTGCTTCATCTAGGGAATTGTCCAAGCAAAAACCGAATTTTCGTAAGAGATATCCAAGAGGGCACTTTCAAAGTCCTGGTAAGTTCTACAGAAGTGTTGGTGATGCTGATACAGGGACTGTGATTTAATATGTGCGAGATAAACGACTTGAACAAACTTCTCTAGATTCATTTCCAACGACAGCAAACCGTGTACTCATAATAAACACTACCACCCATGGCGGTGAGAATGTCACCTTTTCGACAATTATCCTATATTCTCATATTTTGAAAATCAGGTGAAATGATAAGATTTACAAAATATTTCAGAAATTAAAATCCCTTTTATAATAACGTCGGAAGGCAAAACTTGTTGCAGACGGAATGATGCCTGAGAATCTTTTAGTTGTCATAATAATCTGTGTTAATTTTTTTACTATGTTATGGGGTGAATAAAATTCTTTAGCTACTCTTCTTGCACCCTCATATAATTCTTTTCCGGTCATATTATTAGGTTTAAAGACAACATCAACTTGATTATATCTACTCCAGTCCCTTGTAAGTATCCTTCCCTCTCTGTCTAACCTTTCAAATAATGGTGTACCCGGATAAGGAGTAAGAATATTTACCTCAAGCACGTCTAAATCCCAGTCATTAATTGTCTCAAGTGTTGTGTCAAAAATATTGGGTGTATCCTCGTCAAACCCAAAGATTATACCTCCCTGGATGGTCATTCCATGATCATGGACTCTTTTTATCATTTTTTTAAAATCTTCTACTTTGTTGTGTTTTTTATTGATATTATTTAATGTCTCCTGATTAACTGATTCAAAACCTACGAACCATTCGACACATCCAGCTTTTTGAGCTAGATCTAAAAATTTCTCTTCAGCTTTACCAAGAATATTTGCCGTTCCATTTGCTACCCATCCCTTATGAATTTTTTGCCGTATCATCTCTTTAAAGAGCTCCATTGCATATTTTCGATGTAAGGTGAGATGCGGATCATGAAATATAAACAAATTATTAGGCATATTTTTAATTTCTTCGACAACATCTTTGACGGGTCTTTGTTTTACCATATTTCCACAGAAGCTGCTAATTGCACAAAATTCACAACGATTAGAACATCCTCTTGTTGTTTGAATTGCGCCTATGAACGGGTTATGTCTAATAAGATCCCTTCTCAACGGAGGGACTTTAGATATATCAAAATCATGATCCCTTTCATATATGGGTTTTAATTTTCCATTTTCAAAATCATTAATTGTCTTTGGCCAATTCGCTTCTGCCATGCCCATTACAATGCTATCTGCATGTTGTTTTGCTTCCTCTGGCATTGCTGTTGGGTGATATCCACCTAATACAACCGTTTTCCCTTGTTCTCTAAACTCATCTGCAATTTCATACGCACGTGGCGCTGTCATAGTATAACAGGTTATTCCTACCAAGTCAACATCTTCATCAAAATCAATGGTGTCATAATTCTCGTTGACTATTTTGACAATATGGTTACTCGGGGTTATTGCTGCAAGATGCGGGAGTGTTATAATTGGATAGCCAAAGAGTATGGAACTCCATGACCCTTTATCTTTACAGGTTAATGCACCGTGTTCAATCCTAGGAAATACCAGCAAAATTTTCATGTACTATCTCCATATGATCTACATAAGTATTTAAGATTTTCTAGATAGAAAGCAATAATTAGGGGAGATCTCTTTCTTTTGGACCGTTGTAGTCACATTCTATTGAAAACATTTTTCTCATGGGTTTTTCCTGAGTTTGTTCTTCATAAACATGCGCAGTTAATCCTGCAACTCTACCTAACAAAAAGAATGCTTTTCCAAGTCTCCAGTCAAAATCCATATCTGAAATAATTGCTGCTATTGCGCCATCTACATTTATTGGCAGCTTTCTTCCATATGTTTTTTCAAGTTCTAATTCAACTGCATTTGAAAGAGCCATATGATTTCCAGCAATTTTTAATTCTTCGGCAAGTACAAAAAGTCTTTTTGTTCTGGGATCTGAAGTATGAACCCTGTGGCCGAACCCCGATATCCGTTTATGTTGTTCCTTATGCTCATTAACAAGAATCTCTGCTATTTCTTCTACTGTTTTACCCTCTTCTTTCATACGTAAAATGCCATTTTGCAGGAATTTTGCACCTTTTTCTATTGCCCCACCATGAGCATCTCCAATAGATAGAATTCCGGCTGCAACAGCAGTTGGAAGGGGTACTCCACCAGATGCTACAGTTCTAGATGCAATTGATGAAGGAGGTGTTACCCCATGATCGATACAGGCAGTAAGAATGGCATCAATCATCTTTCCATGTTCTTTTGATGGCAGATCGCCTTTCAAAAGCAGGTATACAACGTGAGAATACGGTATATTCCCTATCAAATCTTCTTGTCTATAACCACGTGTTACCAAATGATTCGGCTCAACCTTTGTGATTTTGGTGTTCCATCTCATTTTATATCACTCTTTAACCCGTTTTATAATATCTAACACGGTTCCATCCATCCATTTCGTCATGCCTACGATTTCTTCGCCAAGGTCCAACTCTTCTGGTCCACCTGTTGCATCATATGCCATATTCTTTAGCTCTTCTATTGGAACGAGGTTTATTTTCCCCTCTACCTTTTCAATGATGTCTTTCCGCTGGGGATTTATTGCTGTCCCTTCATTAGTTACAATGGCGTCTACAACATCTCCAGGGGTTGTAATTGTTGTAACCTTCTCTCTAACAATCGGGTTAGCTTTTCTAAAAACAGGACAAGAAATAATACATAAGGATGAACCAGCAGATGTATCCTGATGACCTCCTATACCATGTAAAAGTCGACCATCACTATGTGTGTTAACATTAACATTGAAATTTGTATCGACCTCTGTTGCACCAAGAACAACTGTATCAAGGCCATCAATAGTACGGCCCTTGGAGGTTGGATCAGCGTAATGACCAATATCAGCTGGCAGTCCAAGATCTTCTTGGATAAACTTTACAGAATACTCATCAAAAACTTGGGAATAATAGATATTTTTAACACGACCTGCCTTATAAATATCACATATTAACTTTGTAAGACCACCAGTTGCAGTAGCTGCAACTATATCTTTTTCTTCAAGTCTATCATCTAAATATTTCATTGCAGCAAGAGATATTCCACCCGCACCCGACTGAAAAATCATGCCCTCTTTAATAATCCCCACAGCATCCATCAATTCAACACAATCACGAGCGATCTGCAGTTTCATAGGATCTTCTGTTATCTTTGTTGTACCCGACATAATATTTTTGGGATCGCCTATGCGATCTACCTCTGCTACATAATCAACATATCTCTCCTGAATCTCTTGAAATTTACAGGGGTAATCAACAACATTGTCAGTCACCACGATCACATGATCAGCACACATTGCATCAATTTCAGAATAAGATATGGGGCCAAACGCACTCTCACCAATAATTCCCGTACAATTCCCACGCACATCGGCGGCAGAAGCAGCTATAACAGCAATATCAACATGTAATTCATCTGTTTTAACAGCAGCCCAACGCCCGCCATGAGAACGCAACACAACGGGATATGGGAGAGGATGCTTAGAAACAAAATCTCCGACAACACCATTAATACTTCCCTCTATTCTATTTACAACACCCTCTTTAATAAAGTCTATAACAGGTTCATGAACGTTAAATATTGCAGTCTGTGCCATTCTAATATTTTTAACATCGAGATCACGTGCTGCAGCAAGCGTCATATTGATTACATTGTCACCATTGCGAAGTTGATGATGAAAAGAAAGTGTATTTCCGTTCTTCAGGCCGCATTTTTTCAATGCGTCAGTCAAACTTGTAACCTTTGAACACCAACTGTATTTTTTTGCTCCTGCAAAAGGCTTCAGCGTTTTATCACCAATAGCAGTCTCAATCGTCCTACCCGCAGCGTTCTTTACCCTCATAATCTTACACCATCGATTTCTTTATCTCAAAATCTATAAAGTCACAATGATGAACAATAATCGCTTCGGGGGTTCTCTCACTCTTGTCTCCCTCATGTGAATGAGCATATATTATATGAACAATATCCTCAGGTAGGCCGCATTCCCAAGCAAGTTTCGAACCAGAAACAGGATGGCGGAATCTCTTACCATACTCGCTTTTTACAACCTTGCCATCACGGATTTCGTATTCCAAAAGTTTTCCAACATCATGAAGAAGAGCACCTGCGATCAAATAATCTCCATTAATATCTTCCTCTCTTACTTCCATAATGTTCTTTGCTAAACGTGTTATCCGTCTTGTATGTTCAGTAAGCAATCCTGAATTCTCAAAAAGGAGAGTAAATGGTACATCATCGAGCGTATTCCATTTACCACGGTCTGCAGCTTTTTTCCATACTTCAACTACTTTTCCTCTTAAATTAGTATCTTTTATCCATTGTAACTCTGGAAAGCATTTTTCAATATCGCCCTTTTCTATCATGTTTCTACCCGAAATGGTTTTTTGGGTAATCTATCACTCTTTATTAAAACCTGTTCTTTAGAAGTTATGGTAATAACTGTAAAGAAAACTATTAATAACAAATATAATAAAGAAATATATAAAAACAAATAGTTTGGTGGAGAATGAAAATTAAATTAAAAAAGATTGATGCCATAATAGTGGTAGCATTGATAGTAGTTGCAGGACTTTTTTTGTACAAAGCCGGCTATATTTCTTTACCACTATTGGAGGAAGTTTCTCCACCAGAGGACGAAAATGTAACAGCTCCGCCACCAGAAATACCAACTCCACCAACTTCTTTTATACCCTCTTTCAGGAGAGATGTTTCACCTGAGGATGAGGGCGTGCATTATGATAAAATTCGCATATCTAGGGAATGGTGGTACTTTGGGGCAGTATTTAACGATGAGGATAGTGAATTAAAGGATTGGTCTGTGTCAATAAGCTTCAATCATATGGCTCGAGGTGATTTAATCGGAACATTGAAACCAGATCTTCTAGTAGTTGTGTTGCATGGTGAGAATGGAAAAACGTTTGGGGGAATGATCAATAAAAAGAGGTATCTTGGAATTCTAAACTCCGGCACTCTTATAGCAAGTTCTCCAGGAGTAAACGTGGAATTTGAGGATTCGTGGGCTGAAGGAGAATATCCAAACTGGCACGTCCATGCTGAAGATAAAGACATAGACAACACTCACGAAATTATCATAGATTTGGATTATACAACAAGTTCACTTCCAATATGGACAATAGGTAGTAGAGCGTTTGATAAATCAAAAAGCAGTATTGCAAATTATCTATTTACAGGGTGTGAAGTCACTGGTACAGTAGAAATTGATGGCGAGAAATTTATAGTAAAAGGAACTGGGCATCATGAACATGCATGGTCTCCAAAGGCTGTAACAAAAGGATTAATCAACGGATGGGACTGGTTTCATGTGACATTGGACAACGGATGGAACATCTATGAAAGTAATTATTATCCAACTCCTCAGTTTATATCTAGTAAAACATCCATAATAAACCCGTTTGGTACCTTACTTATAACCACGGATAATGGGGAGACTATAACAGAGCTGAAAAACGTTGATCTAAAAATAACAAGGGAAGATGATAAGATATTTCCGTTCGTAAGAATGCCAGCAGATTTCAGTATAACTGCAAAACCTAGTTTAAATCCTATTTATGTTATAAGTCAATCATTATTGTATGGAACAAACACAAAATTAGATGTAAATATTGAAATAGAAAATTCATACAATAAAATATGGAAATTCCCAACCTATATGGGTATGAAAGTTGGAGCTTGCGAGATTGAAGGCACATTGTCGTGGTCTGATGATGAAGGGGAGCATCAAATACCCATAAATGGAATAGGTGTCTCCTGGAGTATGCGTGCGTTGTTATAGTCTTTTACTTAATTTCAACGGATTTTTCATAGGTAATTGCTGATACTCTAAACTGCTGGGATGTCATATGGTTCTTGTGCTGGATGCCAATCAATGTCGAACCAAGAGTGGGATAAAAAGATTAAACCAGTTCTGCGGCCAATGATAATTTTTGGTAATTTCCCACTGCCGGTATACTCACTCCAGTAATTAGCATCAAATTTGTTATTTTTGAATGGACGAAAGCCGTAAGTAAAAAATGCATTTTTTGGGTTATCAACGAAATTATTCCTGATAATAACATTGTTGTATGAATAATCGATGTAGACACCAACTTGAATGTTATTTGAAATGTGGTTATCTGAAATATAATTTTTATTTTCTAAAATCCAAATACCAGCAGGATTGTTATTTGAAATGATATTATCTGAGACATAGCTGCTAGATGCCCCAAATAACGGTCCAGTTAACATGATGTCACAGGAAAATTCACTGCCATCACCATTATCCATAATAATATTACCAGAAATAAGAGTATAATCACCATCGTTGCTAATACCTTTGTAATTCATATGAGAAATCGTATTGTTAATTATGGTAGTATTATATCCATAATTATCTATACCATACATATTATGGTGAATATAATTTCCATAAATAATATTATCTTTACAAGAGCCAGGTTCATATAGGAACCGTATTTCGATACCGACAGAATAATCCCCTGAGATGTCATTCCAAGAGACATTGTTAAAAGCTGAATCACTAATCATTATACCCACACTTCGCCCTTTCGGATAATCTTCGAATAAAACATTGTATTGAATTAGATTATTTGAAGAATTTTGAAGAAATATCCCTGCAACATAGTCGTTGTATTCAATATGACCAATTGAAATGATATTGTTTTTAATGACGAGGTTTTCTCTTCCTATAGCTACAATTACAGAATACTGAAAATTATAACTAACTGGTCTCTTACAATTTTGAATGGTAAATCCACTAACTGTAGCGCCATCTGACTGAATGGTAATCACATTGCCCTTGTGTTCAGCATCAATGATGGTTGTATTTTTATCCGCACCAATCAAGAAAATACGTTTATTTAAATTAACACTTTCAAAATATGGTGATGAATCATCATACACAAAAATAGTGTCACCATACCATGCAGCGTTGATAGCATCCTGAATTTTCGTATAGTTCCCTGTTCCGTTCCCACCAACGTACAAGGTGGTACCGTCATGAAATGTTGAAATAGTAGGTTTATTTACCACTGTGGTTCCAGTTGATGGAATAATAACACCCGTTCCAATGAACAATACTATAATTCCAATTGTTAAACTCTTTTTTATCAGGGTAATTCCTCTCCATTATTACTATATCTATGGATGCTATAATATATAAATGTTAAGTAAACAAATAGACCGATTATTGCAATTAAAACGATAATCTGTTTTTTCCTGTAAAGCTTATTTTTTTTGTATTGTTACTATCCCATTATCAGCATCTAATAAAACAGTGTCTCCATCTTTTATTTTTTCTATCTCTATTTGGTCAACACATGGAATACCTGCTAATATTACACCTGTCGCTACTATTGTTTCTGTCTCTTTGTTGATAATACCACTTGGTGCTACCCCATTTTTCTTTAGTCCATAGATAACATAGGATCCAACTGTCGAACCCTTACCGCATGGAAAAACAAGTATCTTATCCTTCACCGACCTCCCTTCTAGTGGATGATCTTTTTCGATAACGGTACCAGTTTTTATATCTATCCCTCCATAGAAACCAATAGGTTCCTCTGAAACAATAGCTACGCTCTCGATCTTTCCAGGGGATATCATTCTTCCTTTCATGATTGCACCTCTATCAGCTTATTTATATTTGCAAAGACAACATCCTGTTTACAAAAGCCTGGCAAATAATTTGCTGCTTTACCGGAGTTTACACCTGTAGTTTTATATCCCATTTCCTCAATAGGTGAAACAACCATGCAGGTGTCAGCAACAATGTAGCCTCCTGCCTTCTCGATTATCTCGGTGAAACCCATTCTATCTGCTGCCTCTTTCATCATTCTTGAAGTACATATCCAAATGGGTTTCTTCAAACGTTTATCTTTAAGTTTGACCGCAAGCGTCGAAATCTCTCTAAGAGATGCATGTGGGCATCCTAGGATCACAATATCTGGATCTTTACCGGAATTCAGTTTCTCATAGGTTTCATCAAGTTCTTTTTTACCAACGTCTATAGTTTCCAAACCATCCTTTTCAACCAAATCCGCCTCTGGTGTCAACCCCTCGACGTGATACAACGCGACTGCTCCTGAGGCAGCCATTGCGGCACCAAGTGCCTTTAACTGGTCTGTGTTTGCATTTTTTATGCCTGTAAAGTACGGAATCTTATTTTTAACTTGCTTACCAACAAAATATCCAAGAGCACCAAAATCAGCATTAAAGTCCATGTCAGCGTCCACCTTAATTTTAATGTTAGGTTGACGTTTTTCCCAAAGATGCAATCCATAGTTTGGCGTTCTACCGCAAATAGCAGCAGCAAGAGCAGAAGGCCCTCCTTCTCTATTGGTTCTCGCTCCAATTACGGAATTAGAAAATGAAACCGCAGAAGATTCTGACCAGGCTATATGCTCTCTAAAACGTGGTAAATTACCAGCAAGATACGGTGTACAGGTAGAAGTGATTACAATGCCCATGCTTTTGAATGCATTCATTATCCTCAGCTGATTCTTTGCAAAATCCTTTGGAAAGCCTATTTTCTTCCAATTCTCAAGATCCATTCCTGCAGGATTGAGATAGGTGAGTACCTTTACCTTGGCACCTTTTGATGCCATATCTTCTAAGAACTCTGTACCCGGATCACTAATGGATTTGTAAGAAACACCTGCAACTTGAACAGATCCTACAGGTATCATCTTATCAGCACCGTATATTTCTCCCAATCGCACAAGCAGCCTAAACAATCTCGCTTCTACTTCCCCTTCATCGCCATCAAGAATTTTCTCTTCTTCTTTAGTTAAATACATTTTTCTAGCTCCCTACAATTTTCAACTAATTTCTCGATATCATTTTTTGTAGCATTATCTATATGAATGCCACCGGTTACAACTACTTTGGTGCCGTATTTTTTACATGCTGTCTCGGCAATTGTTTTTAAAACAATATCATCATAATGCCCTGCTAAATATATGATCTGAGGTTCTTTATTTGGTTCGCAGAAAACAATTCCTCCAATATGAGTTCGTTCACCTCCACCTAGAATGTAGAGGAGATCATCACCAATCTTTTTCTCCTCAAGCCACACTTTGAATTTACCATCACCTGAGGTAATCATCTATATCAACTTTTTTGTATTGAACAACCTCATATTTACTTTTATCAATATGAGGTGGAATCGTTGCATCAACGCCCACCTTTGTCGTGAGAGTTTTCTTCCCCACTTCATGTTTACCCGAGGGGTCAAGAGAGCTACCTGGTTGATCAGGTTTTATAGTCAGGTCATTGTCACCCTGAAATCTAGTTGCAATAGCCCATTCTATAGCAGTTGAATTGTAAATATCAACATCCTCATCAATGATAACCACATGTTTCATGCTTTTATGACCGTTAAAGGCAGCTTCAATTGCTTTTTTCGCGTCATCAGGATGTCTCTTCTTGATTTGGACAACACCATGAAGCCATGAACCGCCACCCATTGTTACAAGCACATTTTTACAGTCTACCACTTTACTTACTTCGTTGTAGATAGTCGGTTCTTTTGGCATGCCCATGAGCGTTTTGTGTTCAAGTCTACCAGGAATCAACGCTTGATACATTGCATCCTTTCTACGTGTTATACAATCAACGACAAAAACAGGCTCTTGTCGCTCAAAATCTCTTGTTTCAGTAAGGTCAACAAAGGGACCTTCTCTATCGAGTTCCCTAGTAAGTCTTCCTTCTATAACAAATTCTGATTCAGCCGGAACTTCAAGATCTTTTGTTATACATTTAATCATAGGTGTCTTATCAAGAGCATTTGCTATGGAAAATTCGTCAACACCGGAAGGCGGTCCAAGCGAAGCTGCAATCATAACCGCTACCGAGTTACCAATACATACTGCCATCTCTAGATCTCCCTGGAGTTTGTCGTAAGTGGTACGAGTCTGTCTGTTTTTAATGAGACGCGCAGTGAACTTGTTTTTACCAATTTCCATTAAACGATGATATGACACGTTTCTGCCTGTATCGGGATCTTTTATCGTTGAAACCGTAGCAGAGGCATATCTGCCGCCATCACCATCTAGATGGTAGAGGAGTGGGATTTTACTTAGGTCAGGATCTTTTATCACAACTTCTTGGCATGGCGCTTTGTCTGTCATCTCCGGTTCTTTTGGATTGCGAAGCGCTTCAACAAGCTTAAACAAAATTTTATCTTTTGTTGTGTCTAGACCATTGGCAATAATGTCCCTATTTGAAGTAATACCACCAAAAACCTGGAAATCAAATCCTTTGACATTCTCAAAAATAACTGGTTTTTCATCGAGAGAATACATGACATTCGCTATTTCATAATTTGTAGATACTTCTTTTTTTATGCGTATCAATTTATTTTCCTTTTCAAGTGTGGATAGAAAATCACGAAGATTCATTACTCGATACCGTCCCGGGATGCGCCTATGACCGTCTTTATGGTCTGAAATCCTTCTTTTTCTATGGCATTTGCTACCTTTTCTTGCAGTTCTTTACCCGGCGTCAGAGCAATCATGTTTCCCCCTAAGCCGCCACCAGTAAGTTTCGATCCAAGGGCTCCATATTCTCGTGCGATATTTACAAGAAAATCAAGTTCCCTCGATGAAACTTCAATCTGTTGCAATAGTTTATGGTTTTCATTCATGAGCTTTCCAACTTCTCTATAATCCCCTTCTTGCAACGCTGTTTTTGCTAAATATGCTATATTTTCAGTTCTATCAAATATCGCCTTATATTTCTCAGGTTTTTCCTCTTTTCTCTCCCTAACACCAGCAACTGCGGCAACTGTGTTTGCAACTTTGCCGGTATTGCCTATTACGATTTCAATAGGGTTGGAAATTGAAATTTTCTCTATGATATTATTTTCTTCTTTTTGAAACCAAATAAGTCCTCCATAGGTTGATGCAGTGTTGTCAACTCCTGATGGAGTACCATGATATCCTTTCTCTCCTTCATATGCTATCTCGTTAATTTCATCATCTGAAAGATTGAGGTTATAATAATCTGATAGGGCTCTCCCAATCGCCACACAAGAAGCTGCACTAGCACCGATACCACTTGCTGCATAAAGATTCCCATTCAACGTAATTTTGATTCCATTTTTGGATGTATCAATGCCCATTTTCTTCAAAATTCTATTAATGGAATTATTCTGTTGGTCAAGTTTTTCTTCTTTGTACTTTGGGGTTGCATCCCTTTTGTCCTCTAGTATCAACTTAGATTGATCATATGGTTCTACTTTAGCAACCGTATATTTACCTATTGCAGAAACAATCGATGGTATCCCATATACTACAAAGTGTTCATTAAATAAAATGGCCTTTCCGAAGCCGATGCCTTGACCTTTCATGTTTATCCCATTAACTATCTCAAATTTTTTTGATTACAACACTAAATGGGTATATTATTTTTATGGAATTAGATGTCGTATACTTGTATATGAAGGAACTGATATTTTAAAAATTCCATTGTAGGGTAATATGCAAAATCAGTACATTTAGATCGCATATATAGACGGCTGAAAGATAATATTGTCGATACCATTGAAAAAGAGGGATTGTCTGAAGTGTTTTCTATTAATTCAGTATCAGAAAACCCAAAGTCGCAATCTTTTTTGTTAATTAAAAAATAGTTAAGCTCTATATATCGTGAGATTTATACACATCTGAAATGAAAAAAGTACTTCGTCAAAAAATGTTGAAGAAAAGAAGCGATGTACCTAAATCAGAGATATTGGAAAAAAGCAATCAAATAAAAGAAAGATTTTTTGAGATGAAAGAGTTCAATCAGGTGCATACGATCCTCTTCTACATTTCTTATGATAATGAGGTTTATACTCACAATATGATCAAGGAGTGCATATCAAATGGGAAACATGTAATTGTACCAATTGCTAACAAAGAAAACAGATGTTTAATTCTATCCAAACTAGAAAACTGGGAGAATCTTGACTGTGGTGCTTATGGTATCTTAGAACCCGGAAAAGAACATGTGAAAGAAGCCTCTCTTGATGTGATTGATCTCATCGTTGTTCCTGGTGTTGCCTTTGATGAGCGTGGTTATAGGATTGGGCATGGGATGGGATATTATGATGGATTATTGAAGGATTCTATAAACGCAACACATATTGGTCTAGCGTTTGAATTTCAAATCGTTGATACCATTCCTGTAGAAGAACATGATATAAATGTAGATAAAATTGTTACTGAAGAAAGAATAATCGCTTGCACTGATGCTATGTGACGATCTCTTTTAGCTTATCCATCTCTACCGCTCTTTTTATCTCCATTGATATCCTTTCGCCATAGCTTATGGAATCACCGTAAAGATAACCAGAATGCGGCGTGAAACGAGTCAGCGGACTACCGGGTATTCTCATTGAAACATCAAAAACTACCATTTCTTCTTTTCCTTTATCCGCAGCAATGGCACCCTGAAGCGCAAATGGACCAATTATGCCAGGAGGGTATTCCTTTTTAGTAGTCTTAACAAATTTTTCACCAAGTGTAAATATTTTCTCAATAATGGATTCCTTAGTTGTTGCTGCGATATGACCTGTCTCAATTATTTTGGGTTTCATATATTTAAGAACTTCAAGCTGTTCATTTGCAGGAAGCCGGATAAGACCGTCAAGATTAGTTTGTCTTCTTGTATCTGTGCCCATTATCTCAAGCTCATCATCAATTACTGAATAGAAATAATTGAAATTAATCTGTGCACCAATAACATATTCCTCAATGACTGCCTTTTCAAGCGATTCTTTTTTTATCATCTTTTTTGTAAGCATTTCATTAGATTTTTTCTTATAATCATCATAATTTGAAGCATAGAAAAAAGCTCTTTCGTATCCTCGAATAGCTTCACTCACTTTTACTATTACAAGCCTGTCAATATCCTTTGGCGATTTGAATATCTTAGGAAGCCGTATACCTGCTTTTTCCAAAAGATAATATTGATTCTTTGGAACATCCCTTTCCTCAAGCTTAAGCATAGAACGAGTTCCGTAAATTGGGACCATAAAATTATTTTCTATATCATTAAAATCAAAATAAACCCAGAAATATCTGTTATGTATAAAGATAGTATTTCCCTTTCTCAACTGCTCCTGGACTTTTGGTTTTGTTATATCTGAGAACTTATCAAGAACTATTGTCTCATCAACACAACCTTTCCCATCCCCGCGAGTTTTATAATACTTAGTGTAAGTTTTCTCCCTTCCCTTCTGGCAGACTGCAATAGTCCTAAAACCAAGCTTTTTACTGCCTCTACAAACATCAAGACCAGAATGTCCGCCTAAGACGCCGATAGTGATATTATCTTTATCATAAGAATCGACTAATTTTTGAATTTGTTTTCTTTCTATCATAAATCACTCCTCCCATGTATCGGTAATAGGTTTTTCTTTTTTAGTTTGTTGGAATTATTATCCTTTGAATCGCGGTCTCTTTGATAAGTAAAGTGGTAACGGTAATGTATGCTGCGGGAAATCCTTTACTTGCTTAATTACCAAATCATGTAACTCATTTATCGAATAGGATTTATTGTTTTCTCCAATACTTTCACTTCTAAATCTGGGCGTAAATGTTTTTCCCTCTTTCTCTTTATCGCCTACAACAATGATTATAGGAATCCATTCTTTTTCCGCATCACGTATTTTACGACTAACACTTTCCTCACGATCATCGATATCTGCCCTTATATGAATAAATGGTGATTTTTTATTGAATTCATCAACGAAATTTTCACATGTTTTTACAAAATCACTGCCAACCGGAACAAATCTGACTTGAGTAGGTGAAAGCCACATTGGGAACATAGGCTTTTGACCTTTGTTTATCTTAATTGCTTCTTTTTCGAGTAATGCGTAAATAACTCTTTCTATGGCACCAGAAGGACTACAATGGAGAATTAAAGGATGTTTTGGTTTTCCATCTTTATCTGTGAAATTAATATCGTATCTTTCCCCATTTTCTATATCAATTTGATCTGTACTTAAAGCAGAAGCTCTGTCTGACATATCTACAAAGTTAAATTCGAATTTTAAAATAAAGTAAAATATTCTTTCATCCCACATTTCTATTAAAATTGGTTTTCCAAGTTTTTTTACAAGATCGATTATGAAATCCTTATTTTTTCCATAAAAATCTTTTGTTGTTCGTAAGGCCATCTCTATATCAGTATTGTCTATTCCGATATTTTTCAAAACACTGAGACATAAATCAAATCTTACTTTGAACTCATCCATGGCCATATCTAAATCAGAAGTAAAGGCATGCACATCTGGCATTGTAAAAGCTCTAAGTCTTCTCAGCCCAGTAAGCTCCCCCGATTGTTCTCGTCTAAAAGAATACCTTGTCAACTCATATATCTTAAGTGGCAAATCTTTGTAGCTAATAGTAGCATCATGCGCCATTAAAAATTGGCCGAAACATGCGGCAAATCTCAAGAAAAAGTTTCTCTTGTCGCTTTCAATTTGATATTGCCTTGCAGGGAATCTCTGTAAATATTTTGAAAGTGTAGGATGATCCATATCATACATTATTGGAGTTTCTACCTCAAGACCGCCATATTCAACAACCCTTTGGGTCACATACTCCTCAATCAATTTTTTAATAAATCTACCCTTGGGGTAAAACCTCATGTTTCCCCCATCAGATGCAGGTTCATAATCTGCTATTTCCAATTTTTGCATTAATTTAACATGAGGGGATTCTTGTTTTGTTGCCCTTGATTTTTCTTTTTCATAAAATGAAAATTTCTTTAAATTCTCGTGTCCTTTAAAATTGAATTTTCCAACATCTTGTAACTTACCATCTTCTGTTAGAATATACCAATAAGAACTGAGCTTTCTTTCCTTTTTTAATGATTCTGCTTCTTTTCCTCCAGGAGAAATCTCCCTAGAAAGTTCAGAAAGGGGATGGCCCTTACAAGAAATTTTAAATGCTTTATACCAGCCAAATGGAGATCTTTTTACATTGAAGTTTTTGTTTTTTAACTCGTATTCAATTTCAATAAGAATTTCTTGAGCTTTTTTTGGACTGGCCAAATTTGAAGAAAGATGAGCATACGGATAAAGCATGATATTTTTGACTTTAAGTTGCTCAGCAGTTTTTCGAATTTCTTCAGTAGTCTCTAAAACAGTTTGCTGTGGTGATTTCTCATCATTTTTTTCTACTGCGGTGAACACAGTTAACGCCTCTTCCAATCTATCTTTTTTTAGTTTTACTTCCTCAGGATTTGGAATGGCTTTATCCTTCACTTCATATTCAATATAATCACTATGAATAAGTAGCAGTTTCATGGAATCGACCTGTAAAACAAATAAATGTTCTTAAAGATAATGGATAGGAATGGTAAATGGGGGAGGCGGCGGAGGTGTTTAACACCGCACTTAAAAAACTTTTTAGTTATACTAGCAATCCCATCTCTCCGCCTAAAAAATGAATGTGCTATTTAATATAAGAAAGTTTCGGAAAATCGCATAGCGCTTCGTTATCTTGATATTTTCTCCTAAAAATAACCGTTTTATAAAAAAGAAATAACGTTGAAGTATTTTAATCTAAAAACCCCAGAGCCTCCTCGATTCTCCCCATCTCGATACCTGTAGTAAGCTTACCGATAATAGCACCTTTCGTATTTGCAACGAGACCGCTACCTATCATAGGAACACCGTGATTTACTGTTCCAATCATAACGGAGACGTCAAATAATTTTTCCAACTGTTTTTTCTCTTCATCGGTAACTTTGGGATGACACAAACAACCTTTGTTTGTAACTACTGCAGCCATGCCGATAGTTTTTATTGAAGCGATAGTACCTTTTTTAACCGGCACCCCCAGTGTTTCACCGATCTTTTTCATAGAATAATTCTTGATATCAGGATGAATGAGCGCTCCGTTATCATTTACTAATATATCGTTACCTGCTGCATTTATAACATCTTTAACAACAAAAACATCAAGTCCTTGTTCCTTTATCTTATCTACTGTTTCTTTATCCGCAAAATCAGTGACCACTGCTCCCTGAGAGTTTAATGCAAGTAATGAGCCTATAATGGTAGAATCAACTATGCTTAATTCAACGATGCTTGTATCCAATGCAGAAGAAATCTCGTTTTTCACTCTCTTTAGTAAATTTTTTTGTAGAAACACGATAGAATCATTTGCCCTGCAGTAAACACCTATATTCGGATTTTCATGGAAATCCAAAAGTTGAAACATATATTATTCACTTTTTTTCTCTGTTTTTTTAGAAGTCGCCTTCTTTTTACCTGCGGGTTTCTTTTGTTTCTTGGAAGTTTTAGATTCTTTCTTTTTTTCTTTAGAAGCTTTCGGTTTTTTCGCTGGTTTCTTTTCTTCTTTTTTTCCTACCTTCTTGACAGTTTTCTTCTTAGCTTCTTTCTTCTTTTCAGTTTTTTCTTCCTTTGGCGCTTTCTTTTTCTTTATTTTTACTTCTCCATCTGCTGTAGGACTAATTTCATAATCTTCAGTTCCAGGAGCCCCCTCTTCGGGCATCTCAGCTTCTTCTCTTCTGAGAATAGGTGCTTTCTTTTCTTTTTCTTCCTTTAGAATTTCCCGTCTTGATTTTTTAACCCCAAGTTCCGGTAGTGTTACTTCTACAACACCATCTTCAAATTTAATAGCTCTCACACGTATCTTACTTGGTATCTTGTATTTACCTTTAGACCATAATTCTCTGTTGAGAGAATCATCTATCCAGATATCTCCCCCATCAACCTTCATATGTTTAGTAAGAAAACCACGAACTTGTTTAACCGCTCTCGGAGCAGCTAGGGAAGATCTACCGATTTTTGCCCTCCTAAGTGGCACAACGTATATCCTTTCAATTTCTTTACTTGACTCCTTTTCAGCCATAAAAATCAACCTTTCTTGAGTTTGTTTCTCCGCCAATTACGTGTCTTTGGATGTCTGGTAAAACGTCTGTTAGTACGAATCATGACCCACGCTGGTACTCTTCTATTACTCTTTGTGGCCTTATTTAATCGAAGTTTTTTACCTAATGATTTATGAGTTGACATTTAGAACCCTCTTCTTTTAATTGTAATATCTCTTTTCTTTGGAATTAACTTTGAAAGTAACCCCCGTAACTGTTCATCATTTATTTTATTTTTGAGTTTGCCAGATTGGGCAAGCATGATGAGTTGGTACTCAATATTTTCTGCTATTTCTGGACGAGCAACCTTAATTCTTCCTAGCCTTTCCCTTGCCTCAGTGGTGAGAATTTTCCTGAGAACTGCTTTTTTCTGTTCTTCAAACTCTTCTTCGTGAGCTTCTTCGGCCACCTCCTGAGAAAGCATCTGTTGCTGTTGAAGTTCTAACAATTTCTTTTTCTTGATATTCTCCAATTCATCATCCATAACTTCAAAGCCTCAGGATAAACCTATTGTGACTTCAACTATTTAATATTTTTTAAGCTCAGGATAATAACTTATAAGATTTTTCTTAACTTCATAAGCCGTATTATCCAAAAGAGATCTTCCTTTCGGCGTTAAAACACGACCTTTTCCCCTAATCTTTGCAACAAAACCTGCCTTTTCCAATTGGTGTAATGCATGTCTTATAATTGATCCACTGCCACCCCTTGCTCTGTATGGTTTTGATCCCCTATCACATTTTCCGCCATACTCGTTTCTCAAACGCTCGGTACCAATGCTATTATTAATATAGATCTTTCGAAGAATAGAAGCGCACCTTACGTACCACCAGTCCTTTTTTTCTGGGGGGTTTTCTCTTGATATGCCCGTTCTCACATAATCACTCCAATCAGGCGGAATAACCTCTTTCTCGCTCTGCAATTTTTTTGTCAATGCATCTATCAAGCCTTTAGTGGGTACATCATACGCTGTTGTCATATCAATTCTCTTCCGTAGTATATAAACTGGGAAACGGTAATAAACCATATGTTATTTAAGCATATTGATAACGACTCCCTGGACTAATTACAACAATTAAACATCATTTTTTTACATTCTAATTACGCTTCGACTTTGTCGAACGATCCCTTAAAGGCATCCTCGTATATTTCTTACAATTATAACAATAGGTTACAATCTTGCTCCTATGAATTCTCACTCTACAATTAATGCCTGGCATAAGATAACAATAACAATGCTTACAAACTCTACGCTTAAATTCAGCAGGAATCGGTACCAAGTAACGCATAGAAATCTTTCTTGCCAAAAACACATACCTGTCTGAAAGTTCCAATCTATCATACAAAGCATGTTCCTCGGCAAGTCTAAACAAACGTTGAATGCGATTTTTTGCTATACTTTTTTGAAACTTCTTGTTCCCTGTGCGTCTTCGTGACATATAGAACTACTCTTCAAAAGCAAAAATCGATTATGATATCCTCGTTTAAAAAACCATTTATCCGCAATAACTAAGCTAAAACAAAAAAGAAAAAAGAAGAAATAAAAAGTTTTACTTCTTCTTCAAATACGGAAGACCTGTTCTTTTGTTTACGCCAACACTGTAACCACTTGGTAATTCACAGGGGTTTCCGCTTTTCGGCGTCCTTTTACTAAAGAAATAAATAGTTTGATTCCTTCCGCCCTTTAAGGTTACATCCCGTGTATATAAGGTCCAACCTTCATGTGTATATGCCATAAACTACCTCCTTACAGGGAATATGCATAGTTGTGAATTTAAATTTTCCCTTATTTTTAGGTGATACATATCAAAAAACGTGCTAATGTATACTATCTACCCGATATTTTTCAATAAGAAAACAGTGAATAAAAACCTCCATTCAGAAGAGAAAATGAAATTAAAAATGAGCTGGTAGTTGTTGCCCACATAAACGTATGTGTTTTTGGTTTTAAACACTTTCGAATTTATCAAATAAAGAACAACCTTTTTGTATGCTGATCAAATGAATGTTTGTGAAGATATGTCAAATGGACAGTTGATCTTTGTTGGTCTAGGTCTCTACGACGAAAAAGATATTTCATTGAAAGGATTGAGCGAATTAGAAAATTGTGACAAGATTTTTGCTGAATTTTATACGTCAAAGCTTGTAGGTCTAGATAAAAACACTTTTGAAAAAAAACTAGGTAAGACATTAAAAGTATTATCCAGGGAAGAAACCGAAAAGGGTGACAAAATTTTAGAATATGCATTAAAAGAAAAAGTTGGTTTTTTAACATGCGGAGACCCCATGATTGCAACAACTCATGTCGATTTGAGATTACGGGCTACGAAGAGAGGCATAAAAACGAAAATCTTTCACAGTGGAAGTATTGTCACTGCTGCACCTGGGCTGCTCGGCTTACAAAACTATAAGTTTGGGAGGACAACAACACTCGCATTTCCAGAAAAAGATTACTTTCCAACAAGTCCATATACTATCATAAAAGAAAATAAAGAAATGGGATTGCATACGCTCGTTCTTCTTGATATTCAGGCGGATAGAGATATATATATGACTGCAAATCAGGGCATGGAACTTCTGTTAAAAATGGAAGAAAAACTGGGAGAAAAGATACTTAGTGAAGATGGCGTTATCTGCGTCGTTGCTCGTGCCGGCTCACCAGATCCTGTCATGGTAGCAAATTCAGTCAAGGCTTTACTAAACAAAGATTTTGGCCCACCACTTCACACTTTGATTATCCCTGGAAATCTCCATTTTAAGGAAGTTGAAGCTTTAGAAGTTTTTGCAAATCTGCCAAAAGCGATTAGTAAAAAATTACAAAAACTATAATAACCCTTGCTATTATTCCGCACTAAAAGGGGTATGGATGCCACAAAAAAATGATTCTATAGGAGTTATCTATGGAAATGTCGGTTCGACTGAATTTAATTTCATTGTCGATGGTTATAATATAAGAAAATTTGACTATGTAGCAGCACCGCATAAAGAAGGATACGTACTTGCTCAAGTAATGGATATCAAAAGATATTCGGACTTTAAATTTCAAGAAGCAACTATGCTACAAAGCAACGACGAACTTCCGTATATTAAAAGCAATGTCTCTGCATATGCAGATGTAATTGGATATAGGGATAAAAGGGGCCTTTTACAGACTCCACGAACTCCTTTTGAAACAGGGAGCAGAATAATACCTGCCAGTGAAGATCTCATAAGACATGTAATCGGTCTGTATTCTGAGAAGCAAAACGGAGCATATCTGGGCCTTCTTAAGGGACTTAACCTGCCGGTTTTTTTGAACATAGATTCTCTTGTTCAAAAACATATTTGTATACTGGCGAAAACAGGCGGTGGCAAAAGCTATGCCTGCGGCGTCTTAGTTGAGGAACTTCTCAAGAAAAAAGTGCCAATGGTTATAATTGATACCCATGGTGAATATATATCGCTTTCAAAATCAAACAAAGACAAGAAAGAACAAAAAAACATGGACAAATTCGGTGTCAAACCAGGCCAATATTCTAGCCAACTTATTGGATATTCTCCGCTTGGAAGTAAAGGAGACATTAAACATTTAACATTAAATGGTACGAATCTTGAGGCACGAGAAATTATTGATCTTCTTCATGCGAAACTTTCGGGACCACAGATAGGCGTTTTATACCAATCAATTAAAGAGATAAAAGAATACAAGGAGATATACACTATCCGAGACATTATTGAAGCAGTCAACAGGAGCAAAAGTAATGCACGATGGAATGTTATTGCATCGCTCGAATCGCTTGATTCTATCGGTGTCTTCTCTGAAGAAGGAACCTCGGCTACCGATCTTGTAAGAAAGGGAAAATGTTCTGTCATTAATATGAAAGGTGTTCCGCCAGATATACAAGATGTTGTTGTAGCGCGCTTAACAAAAGAGTTATTCGATGATCGTAAAGCAGGAAAAATCCCTCCATTTTTACTTATAGTGGAAGAAGCACATAATTACTGCCCTGAACGTGGATTTGGCACTTCTGTTTCGTCTAATATGCTGAGAACAGTAGCCTCTGAAGGTAGAAAGTTTGGTATGGGATTATGTGTCGTAAGTCAGCGTCCTGCAAAGGTTGATAAAAATATCATTTCACAATGTAACACAAATATTATTCTAAAAGTGACAAATCCTAATGACTTAAAAGCAATAATCCAATCAGTCGAAGGCTTAACGAATCAGACATATAATGAGATACAGAGACTTCCTATCGGGATTGCTTTGATCTCGGGTGCCTCCATTCAGATCCCTATAATGGTCGAGATACGTACTAGGGAGACGAGTCATGGTGGCAAGTCCGTAACCATTTTCAAAGATGGTGAACCGACTGATTTTAAGCCAAATATACCAAAAATGCCTGCCCCTCCACCCCTCCAAAAAGAACATGTTGCACCTATCCCAAAATCAGAACCTGCAGATAGGGGGAGTAATGTTACCCCAAAAGCAGTGATAGTAAATAGAGTAGCAAAAAGACTGGGGTGGGTTACAACCGACGATACTGAGGAAACAATAAAACAACTGACAGAAGAAGCAGAAAAAATGAAAGAAAACGTGTACAAATATCTGGAGTCATTAGCAAAACTTGGGAAAAAATTCTGCCATGACGAAAATCCTGAATGCATTAGGTGTCCTATGAATACCGGATGCCAATACAGGGCCTCGAGACCTAAAAAGCGAGGATTATTTAAGAGATAATAAACGATCATATGAAAAATAAAAAAGTCACCCTCATCATAACCGTCGTTTTATTAATAGTACCTGTAATATCTGGATGCTTAGATTTTTTTCCGGATATCCCAACAACATATGTAGCTCACCCTACAAAAGTAAGCTATGACATCAAATATGGCTATCAAATAAATTGTACTGGCAATGGAAAATATGAGATAGATTATAGATGCAATCTACCTGAATCTCTCAAAACAATATCATATAGTTTACTATACAACCAAAATTACACGCAGAACATAATATTGGTAAATAATAGTTTTATACGATGGAATGTGTCAGGGACAGATGATGCGACGTATGAACTGGGGGTAACAGCTAGCATTGAATCTGAAAGTTTTCTTGTTTCTGATTTAAATGGCGATAGCGCACTGAGAATACAGGAAATCACTAATTTTTATCCTAAGATCGTAGAACAGTATTGTCATGAACAATCCAACGGAACTACAAATCTCATGGATCCCAATGATCCTAATATTAAAACAATTGCTGATACTGTACTGCGTCAAGCAGAGACGAACAATTCGTTTGTCATTGCTAAGTTGCTCTTCATCTGGCTAAAAGAAAACACAAATTATCAAATACATAACGGTCAAGGAGATGTTCAACCTGCATCTGTAACACTTCAAAAGAAAACAGGAGATTGTGATGATCTCTCATTTCTTTATATATCATTATGTAGGGCGGTCGATATTCCTGCTCGATTTGTCCGAGGTTATCTTCTACAGAGGGAGAAAAATGGGGAAGTAACTGCAACGGCTCATGCATGGGTAGAAGTCTTTGTTGGCAAATTAATGGGAAACGAGGGATGGGTACCTGTTGAATGTGCCTGTTGCACGACATCGATCCAAGTCGATATAAATCAGAATTTTGGAATGGAGGATGCTTTTCATTTACGATTATTTGTTGACGAAGGAAGTAATGAGTCCCTCAATATTTCTCTTTCCGGCATACAATACCTATATTATGAAAATAGAGAAATCGAACTTCAATCGTTTGCAGAGATTGAAAACTACTTAGAATTAGAATCGAAAAAACTCGTTGTAACAAAAGACAACACAAGATACTATCAGTAGTTTTTAAAGTAGCTTGGAAATATTGTAGTAAAACAAAAAGATTATTTTCTAGAACAAGTTTAATTATGTTACAGTTGAGAGTCTTCAGAAAACAGAATTACTTTTTAGCAGATGAAAAAAATTTGAAAAATTTAAAAGAAATTTTTAATTGTTGCAATGAAAAAATGGAAGAAGAGTGTTAGGATTGGTCTTGGTCATGCTAGTATTCTGTTTATTTTCCCGGGGAATATCCCAAAGATGTAGGTAGTTAAACCAACTGGACCAATATCATGGCTTAACATAAATGGGGCACGTGCAAATGTTATTTTTCTGAGTTTTATGGTGCCGGTGCCAGAAACCGAGCTGAAAGGCGCGATTTCAGTGTAGTGAAGTCGTATAGCTCGCCCATGGTATTTATTTCCTACTTGTTTAAGGTTAAAAACTGTTCCTCTTAGTATTGTCCATTGAAATGGTGTTCCTGATCTTAATTGTCTAAATATGAACATAGTACCGGCGAGGAGTATGACAGGATGTATTCTCCATTTTAATACTTTTATTTCAGCAGAGGCATTCTGCCCTGCATCGTCATAGGCAATGACTTTTATTGTGTATACAAAGCAGAGTGGTTGCGACCAATGATAGGTATATACTCCATCTTCGTTTGCCTCATTAACTGTATCCTTTAATACATCGTTGATGTAAAACTCCACTCTATCTATTTCTGCTCCCGATGTGGCATTCACTTCAATGTCAATAGGACCATAGACGATGGTATTCATTATTAACGGAAACAGTTTTTCGTTTTGTAGGTAAAAACTACGTTCTTCTGGTTTGATTATATTTACTTCTAGTGGCAGAAGAGCTTTTGTTGTAAAATGCCATATTGGCCCCTCAGTTGATGCACCTTGGCTGTCCCAGGAGATGATTTGCCAATAATACGTTGTAATATACTCTAGTGCCCCTGGATCAAACGTCGTCTCAGTAATATCATCTGCAACTTTAACATCCGGCGTCGAATCGTCTGCCTCAAGATAGATGTCGTAGGTGACAGAATCGCCGTCAGGGTCACCACCTATCCAGCTGAGATCAGCATCAATATCGACATCCGTTGCATCATCTTCTGGATTCGGATTACTTGGCTCATTCGGTGGATGATTTGCTGTAGTTGTAAAATTCCAGGTGTCAGATTGATTGGTATATTCGCCGTCATCTGCAACAGCATACCAGCTGTACGTTGTGTTATACTGAAGATCTGACCATTCTACTTCTGCTCTACTTCCATTTGGAGCATTAAAAACGGTCCCTATGTGGCTATCATCCGATGCATTATGAAAAGAAACGTTCATTGTATCGTTGTCAGGATCAATTACAAATACGCTTATATCTGGGTTTATACTTATATTTTCAGAATTATTTTCAGGTAATGGATCAATCGGTTCATTTGGTGGGTGATTTATTATAGTTGTAAAAAACCATGTTTCTGATCTATTTTCAAATATTGAATCGTTAGCAATTGCATACCAACTGTAGGTTGTGTTGTATTCTAAATCTGACCAGATCACTTCTGCTCTAGTCCCGTTTTGCACATCTTCGGCATCGTCAATAAAACTATCATCCAATGCATTATAAAAAGAAACGTTCATTGTATCGTTGTCAGGATCAATTACAAATACGCTTATATCTGGGTTTATACTTATATTTTCAGAATTATTTTCAGGCAATGGATCGATTGGTTCAAAAGGTGCTCCATCAAGTGTCTCCATAGCACGAGCAGAAAATACATTTTCAACGTTGGTCAACATTTTAATATTTGGTACAGCAACACTAGCTCCAACAAACAAGACTATTATTCCAACTACAAAGACTTTTCTAAACATGATATCTTTCATTTTAATTTCTCCCTATTTGATAATATATATTATATATAATAGACTTATTTATTATTTAATATTTTCTGCTCACCAAGATTTTAAATTTTAGTGAAAAAGTATCTTTTAGTAATGAGAAACACGTCCTGAGTCTTTCTAAGAATCAGAGGATATCAACGACAACATTTATTTCATGGATAAAGCATTTGATGAGTACAAGAAACTAGATATCTAAAAAAAACACATTTTTATTACTGTTTCCTAATAGTCACTAACCAGATATCCAAATGCATAATATTTAGACTTTTTTTCAGATGACTCGTTTTTCATATCCGGTGTGTTTTTTGAACAAGTCCTCTTCTTGATACGTTTTTTAGGCATAGTTACAACCTAATGTGCTATTTTCTATCAATGATTCTATTTAAACCTACTGTGTCAAAATCTCATAATGAAAAAACATCCTCAGAAATAATACATGTTTTTCAAATATATTTAATACCATTTTAAGGCTATGATTTTTACCATAATTTTTCACTCTTTCAAAGTATGTACACTACTATGCTTGAGGGAAAAACTGCTCTTATTACAGGCACCTCAAGAGAGATAGGGAAAGGAATGGCTCTAAAATTTGTAGAACACGGCGCTTTGCTGTCTAATTCTTGCATCTGACCTGTCAAACTATATAACTGGTGAAACAATAAATGTCAATGGAGGACTTTATATCCGTTAATCTGACTGATCTTTTGCTAGGTATGGTCTACGAAATCTGGATGCCATTAATTGAATGTGTTTAGAACAATGCGAAACTATTTGACCTTTAATGGAGGACTATTCTTTTTTAATTTAATAATCCTTAAATACAACTCATTGTTTCCACCTAGCTTGGGGAACAATGAGCGGCTTATTTGGTGTTGTGAGTAATAATAATTGTATTTCTAGTCTCTATTATGGAACTGATTACCACAGTCATCTTGGCACTGAATACGGTGGCATAGCCTTTATTGATGAAGATGGAATGCCTGTTAAGAAGATCCATGATATCGCTAATTCACAGTTTAAGTCAAAATTTTATGAAGGTTCTGATGAAATAAAAAGTAATTTGGGCATTGGGGTGATCTCTGATAAAGACCCCCAACCATTAAGTTTTGAAAGTAAATTTGGACCTTTTGCCATATGTTGCGCTGGTTTGGTAACCAACAAAGATGCATTGGTGAAAATGTTAATTAAAAAAGGTGTCTCTTTCAGCGAGATAGACCACGGTGACATCAACACGACAGAACTTGTTGCACATTTAATAAACCAAGGCGACAACATAATCGATGGCATTGAAAAGATGTATGACAATATTAATGGGTCCGTATCTTTGCTTGTATTAACAAGGAAAGGAATATATTGTGCTAGAGATGAGAATGGGGTTACTCCATTAGTTATCGGAGAAAAAGAGGGAGAGACAGCCGTTGCCAGTGAGACCTGTTCATTTCCTAACTTGGGCTTTGCAATAAAAAAATTTATTGATCCTGGCGAGATTGTTTTTATCAGTAGAAAAGGCATGGAGGGAAAAAAAGAGGGAAAGCATCTCAACAAAATATGTGCATTTTTATGGATTTATACAGGGTTCCCAGCTTCATGTTATGAAGGTATAAATGTGGAGAAAGTGAGAGAGAATAGTGGGAGATTTTTAGCAAAACGAGACAATGTTGAAATAGATTTAGTATCGGGAGTTCCTGATTCGGGAACAGCTCATGCGATAGGTTATGCCATGGAATCTGGTAAACCATTTAGAAGAGTTTTACTGAAATATACGCCAGGCTATGGAAGAAGTTACACACCATTAACACAAGATATGAGGGATAGGATTGCGTTAATGAAATTAATAGCAAATGAAGACATTACTGAAGGCAATAGGATCGTGTTATGTGAAGATTCCATTGTAAGAGGAACCCAATTGAAGAATTTCACAATTACAAAATTGAAAAACGTTGGTGCAAAAGAAGTGCATGTAAGACCTGGATGTCCACCATTGATGTTTCCATGCATCTATAATTTATCCACAAGAAGCATTCACGAATTGGCTGCTAGGAGAGCAATACGCGCTCTAGAAGGAAAAGATATCGAAGATGTTTCTGAATATTTGGATTCTAATTCTGAGAAATATAAGAAAATGATTGATTGGATTGCAAAAGATTTAGACGTAACCTCACTAAAATATCAGCTATTAGACGATATGGTTAAGGCAATAGGGTTACCAAAGGATAAATTATGTCTATATTGTTGGATGGGTAAAGGTTTCAGAAAAGTCTGATATCTTACTAGGTATGGTTAATTTAATTAATTTGACCACACACCATGTCCTTTTGCCCTCAATTTGTTAGTGAGTTGCCGTTCGATTTTTTCAGCTTCTTCACGGGTTTTGATAGGATTGTATTTCTGAAATTTTTTCTGTCGTAGCCGAAATCCATATTTTCTTACAAGACGATTGGCTTTGTATCCATCCTTATGTTGTTTAAATCTAGTATCTGGGTCATGACATGTTTGCCCAACATAGTAGCAGGCAAGCTTGGGATTCATATGGGGGTTACGTTTCCTAAATTTTCGTGATTTCAACACTTCTTTGTCCAGCTCAATAATATAAACATTGTACGGCATTTTTCGTTTGTTGTTATACTCCTGTTTGACTTATAATTTTCCAATTCGAAACATCATCCACTCTGCTCAATATGGTTACTTGGTTCACTCCTACGGTTTGATGCGAGATTAAGTAGACAGCTGAAAAAGAATCATCATATTATACAAAAGTGAAGTGTTATTTCACGGTATTTAACTATCGTTAACTTTAAATACGCATTTAACAATAAATCTATGATAGAATTATATTAAGGGGAATAAAAAAAATGAAGAAATATCTCGTGGTAGGTATTGTGGCATTCATAATGATAATGCCGATAGCTGGAGCTTCAAACATATTACTAACAAATAAAACCGAAGCAAAAACACCAATGAGTATCTCAAATGAAGACTTTACTCATACAGTATTTGTTGAATATGGAACGCTGACAACTTGTCCGCCTTGTGTAACAGCATCTAGTCAGTTGTACAATATATATAATACAGGTGATCTTGATTTTTATTATGTTACGTTAGTGTGGGATGAAGGTAATTTTAACGTACGTGGAAGACTCACAGATTTAGGAGTAGTTGGTGTACCAGATGTTTATTTCGATGGAGGATATAGACGGGTTTTAGGAGGTCAACCCGATGAAAATTCTTATCGAACGGCTATTACTCAATCTGGTGAAAGAGAAGTTCCAGATATTGACATTGATGTGGATGTCGCTTGGCTAGGGGGCGGAAAGCTAAAAATTGCTGTGACAGTGACCAACAATGAAGTTGAAGAGTTTAGTGGCCATATAAGAACATATGTAGTTGAAAAGGAATCTCGATGGAATGATAACGGCGGAAACCCTTACCATTATGCTGCTCTTGACATTCCAATAGACAGAAGCTTAGCTGTAGCCAAGAGTCAACCCGGACAACTTGGGGATACATACACGTTTACGAAAACCTGGTTCGGGTCAATCTTTGGATTTGGAGATATCACTAAAGAAAACATCATTGTAATAGCATCTGTTTTTGATGCAGACTCAGATCATGTAGTTCAAACAGCATCAGCAGAACCAACCGTTGCCTCTGGAAGTATATTTCAGTTTATATCATCAAGACCAATGATGATACTCGTCCGATTAATGATGGAACAAGGAATCCTTTCTCGTCTACTAAATTTGATATAAAACCTCAATACAACGTCACCCTAACCATAAGCACAGTAGATTCGATTCTAGCAAGGTATAAATAAATTTATGTCATTTCTACAAAACTATTTTACTTGAGAAATCGGTTGATTAAAAAATGAATCTGAATAGATATAGAAGACAAATCCTTGTAAAAGAACTTGGTGAGAAAGGACAATATACTCTTTCTGAAAAACATGTTGTTGTTATTGGTGGTGGTGGACTGGGAAGCAATAGCGCTGACATATTAGTAAGAACAGGGATTGGAAGCATTGACATTATTGATAATGACCTATTAGACTTAACAAATCTTCACCGGACATCACTTTTTAATGAAGAAGATATTGGTAAATCTAAATGCCAGATTCTTGAAGAAAAATTACAACAGGTAAATTCTGAAGTAGTGGTGAGAGGGATCAAAAAAAGAATTACAAAAGAAAATATAGAATCGGCTGTGAAACATGCAGATATCATTCTAGATGGCACAGACAATATGGAAACACGATTTCTAATAAATGAAGTAGCAGTAAAAAGTAACATTCCTTGGATTTATGCAGGGGTACACACTACTGTAGGAATGGTTATGGGAATAATTCCAAGACAGACGCCCTGTTTAAAATGTATATCGCATAGTATTGCAAACAACAAAACGGATGAAATACCAGTAATGGGTAATCTTCCAGTGACTATCGCCTCCATTCAATGTACAGAAGCAGCGAAGATACTCCTTGGAAAACAACTTTCTGGCCTGATTATGTATGATATTTGGAAGCAACGCTTTGAACAGATAAATGTAAAGAAAAACCCTGAGTGCACATGTTGCGGTAAAGAACGATTTGAGTTGCTTTAGAGGGACAATTGAAATGAAGATAAAAATCAGGTTATTTGGAAGATACAGAGGCATAACTAGAAAAAAAGAACTCGAACTTGTAATAAATGGGGATACTATTTGGCATGTGGTGAATGTGCTTGCAAAGCAACATCCTGCAATTGAAAAAGACAAAAAATTCATTATGGTTTCAAAGAATAATATCTATACAACGTTTGATGAAAAGATTGAAGAGGGGGATACAGTAACGATATCTCCTCCAGTAGTTTCAGGCGGATAGTGTGCATGAAAAATAGCGTTCGAATCCTGATTTTGTTCGTTCTCTTGGTTTTTTCAATCCTGGTGCAATCAGCTGCTGCAGAAAACATGATTGTCGTAGACTATTATTACTCAATAAAATGCGGAAGCTGTAAAGCATATACGGAAGGAGTCATTGATCCGATAGAAGCGAATTTCTCTGAAAAAATCATAGTAAATAGAAAAGATATAAAATCAGATACAAAGAACTGGAATGAATGGCGCGATCATGGTTTTAATACTTATCCTGCTGCTGTGATAAATAATGAAACAAAAGTGCCGAAAAGCAATCTTACATATGAAACCTTGGAAGAATTTATAAACGCGTATATCGCAGAACTTGAAGTCAATCAAACCTTCGATGATACGATAATAGATATACCATTTATTGGAAGCGTGAATACATCTAGTCTCTCTCTACCCATTCTTACTATTGTATTGGGCGGCCTTGATAGCTTTAACCCCTGTTCATTTTTTATATTGATCTTTCTTCTTAATCTTCTTCTATACGTACGATCTAGAAGAAGAAAGTTACTCATTGGTGGTATATTCATCTTTTTTTCTGGTTTCTTTTACTTCCTATTCATGTGTGCCATGCTAAACTTAATCTTGTTCATTAATAGTGTTATAGATTTTGTCTCTGTTGTAGCTGGAATTATTGCTATTGCAATAGGTTTTATCAATATCAAGGATTTCTTCTTTTTCAAAAAAGGACCTTCTCTCAGTATCCCTGAAAGTAAGAGGCCAAAAGTTTTCAAGAAGATGCGTAAACTGGTCAAAACAAAACATTTTCCAGCAGTCATCGGTGGAACCGTTTTTCTTGCCGTCACTGTTAACTTCTATGAGCTGATATGTACGATGGTATATCCATTTATTTTTACCAATCGGCTAGCATTGTACGATATGTCGCCACTTGGATACTACATATATATCTTCTTCTATAACGTTGTATATGTGATCCCCCTCATCTGTATTTTGCTTGTCTTTGTATACACACTTGGACGAATGAAACTAACAGAATGGCAAGGTCGGAAACTAAAACTTTTTTCAGGAATAATGATCTTCTCTTTCGGATTAATATTTATTATTGATTATCAAATCTTAGAAAACTTCCTTACGCCTACATTATTGCTGCTGCTTAGCATCATTTTAACACTTATTATCTCATACACTTGGAAAAATTACACAGAAAAATCAGAAAAAAAACAATCTAACATAAAGGACAATCAAAAATCGAAAAAGAGAAAGATAAATAATAAAAAGTAAAATATTAGATATCCCTACGGAACGCTCCTGTTAACATTGCATGATGTTCAAAATCTTCAACCCAGTCAAACTCCTTATCTGTTTCACTTTCAGGTGTTTTCTTTGCTCTTTCAGCAAGGTATTTTTTCTGCTGTTCTATCAATTTTGAAAGAGGAGCAAATCGTTTTGCTTTAACAACTGGATAAAATGACGAAGAATCCACTCCATCCATCGTCCGTATTTTCTCTCTTAAAAAGTTATTAACTGTTACGTCAGAATCAGCAGCAACATTCATAATGATATCTTCATCCCCCAGAGAATAAGAGA
>JAUWBM010000037.1 GCA_030601705.1 Thermoplasmatota archaeon | reverse complement strand
TTGATGACACTGATCCGGTTATCGAGAAGACTGTGGGAGATCCGAATTGTTTCATAGAAGAAGATGAATACTGTGTCACTATGGATACAATTATTACGATTGATGCTTATGATGATGGTTGTTGTGACAGTCTTACTGTTTTGTATACTATCAACGGAGGTGATCCGGTAGAGATTACAGATCTGTTACCGTATGATTTGTCCTTTGCTGAGGAGTGTGAGCATTTGCTTCAGATTTGGGCGTGGGATTGTCTTGGGCATCAAGATTATGATTCTGAGATCTTTTATGTTGATGAGACGCCGCCTAATCTTACCAAAGATGTTGGAGATCCAAATTTCTACCTAGGTAATGATTCATATGGCCATGATGTTTGGTTGATATATCCTGAAACAGATATTTGCTTTACCGTAGAGGACTTTGGTTGCTGTGAGGGTGGAGAAACATTTATTTATTACAGATACTGGTATCTTGGAAATTGGAGCGACTGGATGGAATACGAAGGATGCATTAATCTTGAAGAAGGATGTGTCCATTATCTGGAAGCATATGCCGTAGATTGCCTTGGCAATGCCGGTGAAATTGATAATGAAACCTTCTGGGTTTGTGGACCAAGCGGAGGCTCAGATAATCCAAATGTAGAAATAATATTCCCAGAGCATAATTCCACTCAAAATACTGATATACTTGAAGTAATTATACACGCTTATGATGACGAGACCTCATGGGAGGATCTGGAAGTGTATCTCTGGATACCTGGTGGAAGAAGAGATGCACCGTATCTATACTACGATGTTTATCCTTTAGATGCTACAAACAAGACCTACATAGCATATGTACCTATTTATTGGTACCAGAATGGAGCACAAATCACTCTAAAAGCACTCGCAATGGATGAAGATGGAAATACTGGTGCAGCACCTCCTGTAACATTCAAAGTTAGTAGCACCACTATTTGGGATCAATGGTTGCAGTACGGATGGAATAAATTAAGCCTTCCATTTGGTATGTGCTCAGATGCAGAGGGTGTGGAACGCATGTTAAACTGTTTGAACCACAGTGGCGTCTACAGCTACGATGGTATATATCATTACGAAGGCAAAGGTGAAGATCCAGAATGGACAGGTTACTCGCCATACCTTGAAGATATCTACAATAATTTGTGGTTTATATATGGAGGCGAACAATACTGGATACACTGCACTGAATCAGCGGGAATCAGATATTACATTGGTCTACCGGAAATAGAAATCTTGACTCCTATGGATGGAGAAACCTATGACGGTCTCGATGAAATCAATGGAACTGTGTGGAGTTCAGATTCTGATATAGAAAAAGTAGAAATCCAAATTTACTACAAGAACGAAAGCGATGTAAAATGTTACTGGAATGGAACAGCCTGGTCGCTAACATCAGAGAAACTCTTATGTGATCTAGAACCAGGCTACCAACAACAATGGTCATGGAACAGCAGTGGGGTACAATGGATACCTGGTATGACTCACTATGTAAAAGCAAAAGCATACGATGAATGGGGATGCCTTGCAGGTGACACAAACACCTTTGACATGGTATCCTACACTCTTAGTGGCACAGTCTATCTAAATGATACTTTAACCTTGGAACCAGGAGATCATCTTCTTATTGCATTAACGGATGTATGGCCTCCAGTAGGTTCTGGACCAGAAGCTTTGTTAGACTACATAGAAATAGTTGACCCAACATTACCAATGCCATATAGTTTTGACGTTATAAGCGGAACATACTATGTAATTGGTTTATTGTATAATGACACTTATGGCGGAGAAATGCCTTATGCAGGCGGTGCAGTTTTCAACGTGACAATTGAACATCTTATGTCTATTGGGCCAGATGCAATAGTGGTATCAGGAGCTGATGTAACAGGGCAAGATTTAACCCTTAATCCAGTCCCAGAAGAGTAACCCCGGTATAATAAAAATGAACAAGTATTTAAACCAGAAAAACAACTTACCATTACGGAAAATGGGGAACAAGATTATGAACAAAAAGAGACGTTCAACAGTATTAATAGTAATAATAATGCTCTTATCGTTGGCTGTATCAGCCTTTACTGTACAAGCTGCTACACTTCGTACTGTTTATGGCAAGGTGTCCATAGATGAAGGTTTTGCACCTAATGGAACTACGGTAAAGCTAGAATTTGATACGCAAGAGATTACAAATGTTACTTATGAAGATGGCCATTATGTAATGAGATTCTCGGAGGATGATTGGGAAGAAGGTACTTTCTCTGTTTACTACCTAGGGGTCTGGTATCCTACAACACCATCAACTGTTGACCTTGAGGATCAACAATATCACCTTGTGAATTTATCTGTTTCTACAGCAGGTAATAATCCGCCGAATACGCCGAGTAACCCTTCGCCAACTGGTAGTAGTGTGGGCATTAATGCTGATTTAAGTTGGACGTGCAGCGACCCAGATGGGGACGATCTCACCTATGACGTGTATTTTGAGGCTAACGATCCCACACCTGACGAGTTGGTATCCAACAATCAATCAGAAACAACGTATGACCCAGGGACAATGAACTACGGCACCCATTATTATTGGCAGATCGTAGCATGGGATGAACATGGTGCTACATCAAGTGGTCCTATTTGGAGTTTTACAACAGCAGCATATACTCCACCATACGATCCACCATACAATCCGCCGGATACTAATCAAAACCCAACCGCAGATGCAAATGGACCATATTCTGGATTTATCGACGAAGAAATAACATTCAATGGATCTGACAGTTCCGATTCCGATGGAACTATTACCAACTATACTTGGAATTTCGGTGATAACACTACAGGTTATGGAGTCAATCCAACACACACCTACGATACCTCTAGAGAATATACAATAGTTTTAACCGTAACAGATGATGATGGAGCTAAAGACACCAATGAAACGACTGCTGAGATAATTCAACCTAACATTCCGCCAACAGATCCAGTAGTAGTAAACGGTACACAAGAAGGAACAATAAACACAACCTATGAGTTTACTTTCATGTCAACAGATGATGATGGTGACAATGTATCTTACTATATCGAATGGGGCGACGACCAAACGAACGAAACAGCGTTCGTACCAAACGGCACCCAAGTAACACTAAACCATACCTGGAGCACACCAGGTAACTATACTATCAAAGTAACTGCCCAAGACAATGAAACACCATCGGGGACCACAGAATATCTAGTTTCAATAGAAGAAGAAAAAGAACCGACACCAGAAGAAGAATATGACTATACATGGCTCATTTTACTGCTCATACTAATTATTATCCTGCTGATACTCTTATGGCTCATTAAACGAAAGAAACCCGAGGAAAAGAAGCAACCTCCAAAAAAAACCGGGAATACAAGTAAAAAACCATCAAAAAAGACAGGGAAAAAGTAATCCTCTCTTTTTTCATTTTTTTAATATATTTTTTCTATTTTCATCATTATAATAAGAACAAAAGCCAATTTACTAAACTGGAGTCATCATAGGATAGTTATCTTGATTTCTATCCCCAGTTATATTATAGGGAGTATCCCCAATCCCATCTCCATCGTTATCACTTCCCATATAGGCATCCCAATAGTTTCCAACACTACCATTATCCCACTGATTATGAAATAAATCATACCCATTCCACACACTATTTTCTTTAAATGTATTCAGATAAACCATATTACCAATAGATCCGCAACAAAGTAAAATCCCATGTTCATTAAAAGCAATCATATTTAAAAAAATCTTATTCTTCGTGGCATCTTGAACACGAATAGCATATTTATTATATGAAATGTTATTCCAAATAACCGTATTATTTTCATAACCAGGTCCTATCTCGATACCTTTAGTTGTGTTTGCGATAGAATTATTCGAAATAGTATTATTTGATGAGTAAATGGTAATTCCTATAACCTCTGAGAAACCAGGAGAGGCTGTTATTTTGAATCCATTAAACGTACAGTTATTTGTGTCTATTAAAACAATATTTGCAGTGTCCCCTAAACCTCGTTCATAGAAAATAACAGGTTTCTCACTACTCTCCCCAAGCAAAGTGATTGATTTGTTTATCACTACCGTTTCATTATACGTTCCATGATACACAAAGATTGTATCTCCTGAACTTGCATTGTCAATTGCACTTTGAATTTTTGTAAAATTCTGTCCACCATCATCATCTACATAAATCATATTGGTTTCAACTGGCTTCTCCTCAGGTTCTTCAAACGATTGTTCTTCAATGCAACCACTTAAAGATATAATAAAAGAAAAACAAATGGCAAATGTTATCAATTTTATTCTCATTTTTCATCTCCACTGCAATATTTCATATCTAGAACTAGGGGATAATAGTATAATCCATATAAATACAATTACTTATTAGCGATAAAAAAGTGCTTTAAGACGTAATCGAATAGTAGTCAAAAGATTGATTACTTTGTCAATAAGCTTATTTCTAATGATCCCATCGCGAGTTTCTTTGCCATCCTCATAATCTTCTTCTACATGGTAATGAAAAAGAAGAAACCAGAACCACCAAAGAAAAACAAAAAATAATACTCTTTTTTTATCTTTTATTAGCAATCCATTCTTTAATAGTTTCTAAACGAAGTCTAATCAGATTCAAGATAGTTGATAAGAAAAAACCATTTTCTTTTTTATAACCCACGGGGTTGTTTCCCGCATTCTCTTCATTATATATTTCATACACTGAATTTACTGTTTTAATTTTAGATTCTTCAAAATTCTCACAATTTTTTATGTTTAGTGTCGCATCTCTTAAGTAAATGCTTTCCAATTCACAGTTATCGATTGTACTATCTATAGAACTGCTCATCATTATCTGATTGTTTGAAATCATGCACTGTGTTATTTGATTTCCAGAAGATCTTGATAAGTATATACCAAATACATCATTATCATACAAATCACAGTGAGAAATGATGTTATTATTGTTAGATGAACCTATAGCATCGATGCCTGCATGTGTGTTATCATAAAACTCACAGTATGAAATGACATTATTTGATGAGTACTGCAATTCTATGCCATCACAGTTATCATAAAATACACAATTAGTTACCAAGTTGTTGTTACATTCTGATGTAGGACTTCCTAAAAATGCAATTCCTTCATCGTTACAGCCATAAAATATACAGTTTGATATGGTATTTTTTGAACTCCAGACTGCAATTCCGACAGGCGTATCAAATACAGTGCAATCTTCCATGGCTGTCTGTGATGCGGTTATTTTCACTCCTGTAGCATACAGGCCGGGACCATCATTACTAATACTAAATCCACTAAGTTTAACGCCTGCAACAGTAATTTTAACAGCATAACCGTTTTTCTTTGACTCATAATTAATAAAGGTTTTTTCTCTATTCTCCCCTGTTAAATTAATCTTCTTATATATGTGAACTATCTCATTATAGGTTCCTTCTTTTACATATATTGTTGAGCCAGTTGAAGCACCATCTACTGCCTTTTGTATACTTTTATAATCTGCATCATCACTATTTTTATCTACGATTATCTTGTCATAAGAATCGTGATCTTCATTTTTAATAATGCTCGACTCTTCAATACCTTCGGGTTTATTTTCGAGCTCGGTCTCAGCATGAATATTAATGGTTGAAACTATAAAAATTGATAGGAGAAACATAGCACTTATTACTTTTCTTCCCTTCATTTCCTTCCACGCCTGAGCAAAGGTTATCGTGCCACTTTATAGCTTGCTAAGCTCTGTCAACAAATGTATTTAAACCTTGCCCGGCAAAACGGCAAAATGAAAAACTACCATATGTTACAAAAAATACATATTTTTATGTGAAAATATTTATATATCAATATCTGGTTACTTTTAACGTATCATAACTGTGTGGAGGAAAAAATATGTATTGTGGGGGAACAAAAAAAGATGAAAATAAACTTACAAGTATACCCAGCGCAATTGTTCTTGCTGTAATACTTGTTTTATCCACTTTTACCCTTTCTTCAATGACAATAGCTTATGATGTGGAAACAATACGAATAAATGAAATAATGTACAATCCAGCGGGAGCAGATACTGGACATGAATGGATCGAAATATACAACAACGCCGATTATGCAATTAACATAACCGGCTGGCGTCTATATGAACAAGGCGTTAATCATACATTAAGTCTTAAGAACGGAAGTATGGAAATCCCAGCTGATGGCTTTGCGGTAATTGCAGATAATTACCTAACTTTTCTCATAGATTATCCAAGTTATTCTGGAACATTGATTGATTCATCATTTAAGTTATCCAACACAGGAGAATATCTTGCAATAAAAAACGATGTTTTAGAGATTATAGATGAAGTAACCTATGCTCCACAGTCTGGAGCTGATGGTACTGGGATGACTATAGAGTACAAAACAGATGACATTTGGGATGTAAGCCTTATATATGGTGGAACACCGGGTGCTCCAAATAGTGTATGGGGGTCACCTTTTGAACCAATCGGCCCACTACCTGAAAACAATTCTACAAATGTACCCATAAACCCAACTATAAGCGTACTTGTAACTGATCCAGATAACGATACAATGAATGTTTCTTTCTATAATGCATCAGATGATAGCCTCATAGGGACCGCTGCTAACGTTCCAAATGGCAGCAGGGCAGAAGTGATTTGGTCAGATTTAGAATACAATACAACCTACGAATGGTATGCAATAGCAAATGATTCAATATTTGACAACAGATCAGACACATGGACATTTACAACAATGCTTCAAAACGATCCACCGTATAAGCCAAGTGATCCTCAACCCGAAAATAATTCTACAAATGTATCCATAAACCCAACTATAAGCGTACTTGTAACTGATCCAGATAATGATACAATGAATGTTTCTTTCTATAATGCATCGGGCGGTCTCATAGGGAGCGATTTTAATGTTTCAAATGGAAGTAGAGCAGAAGTAAACTGGTCTTCTCTACAATATAATACAACCTACAGCTGGTATGCAATAGCAAACGATTCAGTATTTGACAACAGATCAGACACATGGACATTTGCAACAACACAAAACAGGCCCCCCAATCAACCATTTAACCCTGACCCGTATAATGGGGAGACAGGTGTAGATATTAACGTTGATTTAAGCTGGAACTGCAGCGATCCAGATGATGATCCTCTTACCTACGATGTATACTTTGGTACGACTAGTCCACTACCAAAGGTTGCCAGCAATCACCCAGAGAATACGTATGACCCCGGGACAATGAAGTATAACACAACCTATTACTGGAAGATTGTAGCATGGGATGGCTATGGTGAAAGTAATGTAAGTGAAGAATGGAATTTCTCAACTAATGATCTACCGACCATACGATTAATTAAACCTTTAAAATATGGTGAAAAAAAATGGGGGTTTTATGTTAGAAACCGACGCATATGCAATTATCCGATTGTTTTCATCATCGGTTATATCGATCTAGAAGTAAAAGCAAAGGATAACGAAGGCATCGAAAAAGTCGAGTTCTACATAGATAATCATCTCAAGGCCAATGTAAACGAAACAGATGAAAATGGGATATATCGTTGGACATGGAACGAAAGAATTTTCTTTGGCCATATAATAAAAGTTGTCGCAGTTGATACCGACGGCAACATAGCCAAATATTCTATAATAGTATTTATTATCAATTTCAGATTTTTAAGCTGGTGGAAAACTTAAATATATGAAGGACGTCTGACTTTTGATTTTATTTCATACTTCCTTAAAAATTCGCCCGCATTTCCCAGCCAAAAATTTGTCGAGGATCTCTTCTGCACGATTCCTTTTGTTGCAATCCTTCCAAAATCTTTATCATAAGTAATAATACCTTTAATTTCCGCATGCTCAATTGCTGCCTGCACAAGCGATAAATCTGTCCTAGACGGTTGTTTTAAATAATTTGTTTTTAAAATTTTTAGCTCATCTGATATCCTACCAGTTTTGTAAATCTTTATTTTTTCAGATATCACAATTTTTTTATTCTTTTTAATCTCATCTATTATAACATCCGTCGTTCCAATCTTTATTCTAGGAGAATTAAAGACGGGGATCTTTTTACAAGTTTCATTTCTTTTATCTTTTTTGTTATCAGCATAGATAAAAATATTTGCGTCTATAAGATAGACAACATAATTTATTTTTTTACGAAAGAATTGCATATAATTTAATCTCTTATTGCATTTACAAATAACATCCTCTCCCCTTCTTAGGCGAATTCTCCGTTTACATTGAGGGCATGTAACTTTCATAATAAATTTCCTTTAATAATTAACACAATTGTACTATTAAACATAATCCTTTTAATAAATTATGGTAAAAAATATATAAAAAAAGAAATTCTATTATATTAGGAAAACACCATTATGTGCTGTGATTTCTGGATATTGCAGAAAAGATAATTTTTAGAAGATTTTCCATACCAGGATTGTATCATTGACATGGTTCCCAACGTTATCATATGCGATTACTTTTATATCATATGCCTTTAAACCAAATGTTATATCTTTCCATAGCCAAACGTATGGAGCAGAAGTATCAGTTTTCTTTAGACTATCCTTAATATAAAACTCAATCCTGCCCATTCCAGATAAACCATCAGATGCATTAACTATGATGTCTATTGGCGCTATTATCAATGTTGCAAAAAAGGGTAAAAGCGGTCTATTCCCAAAATATAACACATTTGGAAGTGGTTGGGTAATCTCTACATCAGGAGGAATGTTTTCAATAATTAGTTGCGCTGGTTCAGACCAGTAACTTTCAGCATCATTAGAATCTTTGGCCTTTACTTTGATCTCAAATTCTCCTGAATCATCCCATGTGTGATGTGTTTCTGTAGTTTGACCAGAAACAAATGGTCCTAGCCAACCACTTAATTCACCGTCTCCCCAATCCCACATGTAATAGATTTGATCTCCTTCAGGATCCATTGCTACAGTAGAAAAGTCAAGCTGAACTTCAGGTCTTCCAAAGGTTGGTGCTGATAGTATAATTGGTTTGAAAGGCGGTTGATTCGTTCCTGTGCTGAACCACCATACAGGACCTTCGGTAAATGCACTATGGTTATCCCATGCTATAATCTTCCAGTAATAGGTTTTTTCAAGGTCTAATATTCCAGGATCATAAGAAGTAGCAGTTTGATTACTAGCAACCTTGGATGGTGTACTACTTGTTCCCAAGTAGACATCGTAGGTTACTGGATCGCCATCTGGGTCACTACCTGTCCAGCTCAAATCCACGTTAGTATTAACGCTCGTTGAACCGTGTGCTGGATAAGGATTACTTGGTATATGTGGTGGCTTGTTAGGTTCTTCTTCATTCCCAACAGTCAAAAACGAGCTAGGATCATTCTGATTGACAAAACAAGTAAATATCCAGTCCGCACCGCGTTCTATCCTTGATATTCTTACCTCGTCAATATCTCCGTAAGCGTTATCTTTTTCATCATATTTAGCGCCTACAAAATTGCCCTTGCCCTCATGTTTAATACTCGTACAAGTTATAGACTGTGCATCGCTTCCATTGGTATATATCGTTATTTCTTCTCCATCATAGGTGCCAACAAGGTAATACCATGTATCCGTATTCAGTGTAATTGTTCCAAATGCCTTTTCATCTCCTCCGTTTTTTACATGGAGCACTGCTTTGTAGATATCTTCCTCGATGTCTTCAGTTAGGAGCTTTACATACGTATTTTCAAGCAAGGCTATGAGGGTTTGTTTATTTTTCTCAAATGATTGAAAATTTATCCAACAAGAAACTGTAAACTCTGTGGGGTTTTCGGCTAATACAGCATCTGGTATTTCATGTGATTCTTTGTTACTATAGTAAACCGCTGTGCTGACTTTCCCTGTTTGTTCATAATCAGGTGTTCCCTTTGTTTCAATACTATCATAACTATTATTTGTGCTGTCTTCGATTTTATCATTTGAAGCTATATCATTCATATGATAAACCGCATTGTAGTCAGAATTCCATGTTCCTTCAGCATTCTCCTGACTGCTACAAGTAGCATTGCCGTAATACATCCAAATTTTAGTATCAATAGAAGAACTAAGACTTGTTACATTTACCCACGTCCACAACGTGCCATTGCTGTAATTCTCAATCTCATGGTTCAACTTCGTGGAATTATCAGAATATAATACAAATGCAATGTCATCGCCATCCGCTTGAGCATGTGACGATAGATCACCATCGGCGTTTCTGTAAACAAGGACGGGAAAGTTTGTCAGCGTAGCATCAACCTGACTATGATTAATTGTGATAAGTTTGCGATAATCGAAGCTACTATTCCACCAAGTCCCTCCATCCAGTCCATAGAAGCCCGACCTTACCTCCAATTCATTTTCATCGACATCTGTTGTGCTATTAACATTTTCAATTGTCATAGCTGAACTGATAACAAATAGAAGAATTATAAAAAAAACAACCGTCTTTCTCAATGTATTTGGAATATTGTATTTTTTATTGATGTTTTTCATTTTTCCAACCTCCCAAATAAAAATAATTAAATTTATATATTATAATTTAGCTTACATATTTTTCCCTAAATTTTTGCAACATTTATCACATTGTTCTACAAATTCCATTTTTATATTACTATAGCCCAATTAAGCTAATAAAAAAAGAAAAAAAAGGGGAAGAGGAAAATTGGTTTTATTTCTTTTTCAAGTAAGGAAGACCAGTTCTCTTGTTGACACCGACTACCATATTGTCGGGCTTGTCGCACGGCGAGCCGCTTTTTGGAGTTCTCTTACTGAAGTAATAAATAGTTTGATTTCTTCCGCCTTTTAGGGTAACATCCCTCGTATATAATGTCCATCCTTCATGTGTATATGCCATATATTATACCTCCAACAGGTAGTATACATACTGTCTATTTAAATTTTCTCCTTATTTTATCCTATAAAAACGGTTTTTTTGATTTATTTCTAAGGTTTTTGTTATACATTCAGTAAAAAAATCGTTGCCATTAATGATAACAGGAGTTGTAGTTCATAGTGGAAGAAATACATAGGAGGAAGATTCAGTAGGTCCATATTACTAATTAACACATAGTATTACTTATAAAAAGTAAGTAATCCTTATTAGATTCTAGACTATCAAAGAAGTTTTAATGCATTATTTAGAAATGTTCCTGCATATTTTATTGCAGTTTCCGCACTCTCTTGATTGTAAATTAGTCCATAATCGGCTTCATGTCTAAGATGCATACAAAGTTCAATATTATCTACCATTTCTACATTTAATGTATTTTCTTTAACATAAAGTTCTCTAAGAGCAATAATCAGGCAAAAATGACTTTTCTCCCGATATCCTTTTTTCAGGACTAAAGCTTTTGCAGCATGAAACATAGAATAATATGATTGAATAGCAGTCCATTTAAAATCCTCTTCGTTTAGACTGTTTTTTGCCCGCTCTAAATCATATTCAGCGCTAGATAGTTCCTTCTGGATCATATCTTGTGAGGGCTTGATCTTGATTAATTTTCTTTCTTTTACACATTGTTCAAATTCATTCATTTTTACCATTCCAAAGTATTATTCCTTTTTTAATTTCTTGATAAAATGCTTTGTCCTGTTCTTTTAATTTCATAAATTCAACTGCGTTTACAATTACTGCTTGTATCTCCCTTTCAAAATTTCTATTATTTGTGTATTTAATAACTATATCCTTTTCATTTGTCAGTATAAATAAATCTATGTCACTTTCATTAGTATCTTCACCAGCTGCACAGCTTCCAAAAAGAATAATTTTTTCTGATACATCTTTAAACTTGTTAATTAACGGTGTTAGTTCATTTATAGTCATAAATATTTTGAAATTCTTGATTGAGGGATTCATTTGATTAATCTGATAGTACAAGTTTTTCCCGCTTTTATTTTCTTTAACAAAACCCATCTTATACAATGATTTCAAGGTTTTATGTGTACCACCTACACTTTTGTTTAGTATCTTGGCTATTTCTCTAAGATAAAATTGATTATCCGGATTACGTGCTAAAAAGATAAGAATCTGTAAGCCCAAAGGAGTTATGTTCACTTTTTCGAACATATGTTCACTTTTTCGAACCATACTTGCCGTAAATATAAAACACTATATTAATCTATCCTCAAAAAACATTCAAAAACTGAAGCCATATAACTTTGCAAATGTTTTACCTAGATTCCCTCCCGTTATCCTGTTCACATTTCGGCGGGTCTGCCCAGATTTACAAAGATCAACAGGAGAGATTTTTGGAGAATTTTACAAAATAAGTAAACTCTGTTTTTTCAGGGCGATTGGACCTATCTCACTAAATCATTTTTTTAATTAAAATATACAAAGGCATAATGGACTTTACCCGATGACATATATTTTTATATCAAAAATTGATTATCCTTATAGTATTTCATTTGGACGGGACAGCAGATGAGCAACACTTTATTGCATTATTGTGTGGATGGAAAAATTGTTACTAATATTTGGTATAGAGACAGAGTTAAAATGTTATTTTTTGGAGGGTTTTTATGACGGAAGAACATGAGATCATTAAGGAGTTGAGAGAAGAAGAAAAACTTGGATTACTTCAGAGCCAATCGCGGAGTACTTATAAAGAACAGCATATTCCAGAGGAGCCATTAGATAAAACACCCCCTGAGCCATCCTATAAAGACGAAGATGACGCAAAAATCACTAGAGAATGTATCGAACTAGGAAGTATCGAGGAAAAGTACCACACCTTATTTGATAATTATGCTGTTGCTATAACTCTAGCAGATGATGAGGAGCGAATTGTCTCATGGAATAAATATGCTGAAGAACTTTTTAATATGACTGAAAATGAGTTGTTTATGACACAAGTAAGCTCGTTGTATCCCCCTGAAGAATGGAAAAAAATACGTGCAGAAAACATAAGACAAAAAGGAAACAAATTTCTCACACAATGCAGAATGATCAGAAAAAATAGAGGAACATCAGATGTGGAGTTATCTCTCTGTGTGTTAAAAGGTGCTGAAGGGAAAATAGTAGGGTCTATTGGAATTATAAAAGATATTACGAAACTGAAAAAATCAGAGAAAGAATTGATTGAATCAGAGGAGAAATATAAAACAATATTTGAAAACTCTGCGGTTGCAATAATGCTAGCAAATGAAAACGGACAGATTATCTCGTGGAATAACTTTACTGAGAATCTTCTCGGCATGACTAAAGAGGACCTGCATTTGAAACCAGTTGAATCGATGTATCCTGCTGAGGAATGGCAGAAAATACGGTCAGAAAACATACGACAAAAAGGTTTGCAACATCATTTGGAAACTAAGATGTTGAAAAAAAATAATGAAGCCGTTGATGTAAGTTTATCGGTAAGTGTTTTAAAAAATCATGAGGGAGAGATTGTAGGTTCCATCGGCGTTATTGAAGACAACACAGAAAGTAAACAGATTAAGATAAGATTAGAAGAATCTTAAAAAAAATTTAAACGACTTTATGAAAACGCCCCCGTTCCATATCATACATTATCACCTACAGGCAAAGTAACCAATGTTAATAAAAAATGGTGCCAGACGTTTGGATATACCAAAGAAGAAGTTATGGAGAAATCAATTTTTGATTTTATAGATAAAAATGAGAAAGAATCTGCAAAATCTTCGTTTGAGAAAAAGATACTTAACAAAAACTCCTACTCAAAAGCTAATGAAAGAACATATATAACCCGAAATGGAGAGAAACGAATATTTGTGATACATGATTTTTTCTCGTTTGATAAAGATAAAAACGTTAAATCAGTACATACAACAATGGAAGATGTTACTAATCGGAAGAAGGCAGAAAGAGAATTGAGAGAAGCACATGAGAAACTCAAAACTTTAAATATGCATCTTGAGGGAAAGGTCGAGGAGAGAACATCTGAAGTGAAAAAACTTTTACAGCAGAAGGATGAGTTTATTAATCAGCTTGGTCATGATCTTAAGACTCCGTTGAATCTGCTTGTAAATCTATTGCCTATCCTCGAAAAAACGGAAAGCGATCCTAAAACAAAGAAAATGTTTGAGATACTTAATAGAAACACTAATCGTATGAAGAATATCGTGGTTAAAACCATTAAGCTTGCACAGCTTAATGATCCTAGCAATGTGATTTATATGGATGATATAAACTTGTGGGAAGAGGCTGAGAGTAGTATCAAAGACCAACAGATTATGTGTGATGAAAAGGATTTCACGGTTGAAAACAAGATCGGCAAAAATATCTTTGTAAAAGCTGATAGAATACGACTGGGTGAGGTATTTGGTAATCTTATTAATAATGCTATCAAGTATAATTCATATGGTGGTACTATTACGGTTGAAGCACATGAGGATGGGGATTTCGTTACTGTTTCAGTTATGGATTCTGGTATGGGTATAACTGGGGGACAAATTGATCGCGTCTTCGATGAGTTCTACAAGACTGATGAATCTCGACATGATTTTGATAGTAGTGGTCTTGGCCTTTCTATTTGTAAGCGTATTGTTGAAAAGCACGGTTGTCGTATTTGGGCGGAAAGCTCTGGAAAAGGTAAGGGCAGTACGTTTTATTTCACTATTCCAATTGGTTCTAAAATAAATAAAAAGGATGTCTCAGAAAAAGTTAAGAAGATATGAGCTGATTAGGAAAAGAGGAGCGGAGAGAGAATCATGAAAAAGAAAATAATGGTAGTTGATGACGAACCAGATCAAGTATATACTATAAAACAATTTTTTGAGTTTAGTGGTAAGTACGAAGTAATTGGTGCTAATAGTGGTATGGAATGCGTTGAACTGTTGAAAAACAAGAAAATTCCCGATCTTATATTGTTGGATATTATGATGCCTGAGAAGAGTGGATGGGACGTATTTGCACAACTGAAGGAAAAAACAGAATGGAGAGAAATACCAATACTTTTTCTAACAGCACTAACAGATGAATACAGCAAGGGATTCGGAAGTATATCTGCTGACGATTATATTGAAAAACCTTATGATCTAGAGGAATTAAAAAAAAGGATTGAAAAGATTTTGAAAAAAACTAAAAAGAAGAACTCTCTTTAGAAATTAACTAGTTTTCCGCTAGATAAAAATGTCTAACCTAACAAATTCTGAGGTTGTTGAGCATACATTACAAGCACTCATCAGTAAGATAGGTAGAAGAACCTCTGAAGGTTTTGCAGTTATAACCATCGACAAAATACTAAAGGAGCTTGAAGCAAAATATGATTTTTTAAAATATATTGAAGTGCAGAATACAATTTATTCTGAAGGAATGGGTGCTGTTAACATTCTACCTGATATAGACTCTGTTGAATCTAGTGTGTTTTACAAATTCATCAATGACCTTATCAGATACGCGGTTAGACATCTTAAGAGAGGGGCTGACTTCTTTTTCATAAGAGAGCTTCGAGAAGCTATTGACGACATTGCGGATTTAAAACTAGAACAGAAAGGTATAGATCTGAGACATATGCAGGTCCAATATATTGTCAATAGAAAGCAAGTTCTTAAGATAAAAAATTCTGAAGTGATAGAGAACATTATAAGAGCGCTGACTTGTTTGCTAAAAAAAATACTTCCTGAAAAACAAGCAGTAAAAACTGTGACTAACTCTGTTAGAAAACTGGAGAAGAATTACGATTTTTTAAAATATATTGAAATGGGCGATACACCAAATTCAGAGGGTTTCTATGCCATTAAGGTTTTACCTGATATCGATAATGTTTTTTCAGTTAAAATGGCTGAAGCAATAGAGAAACTTATTGGAGAAGTAAGCACATCCATTGTGTGGGATGCCGGGGAACCTTTTATTGAATCTTTAAAAAATGAACTTGGAGAGGAACAGCTTTCGAAGATCAAAAAGATGGGTGTAAATCTAAGTCACATAAAAACAGCATTGTTGCAAAAAGGACATGAAGAAGTGGCCGGAAAAGCATTGGAAGCACTTGTAACAGTAGTAGGTAGAGCAACTTCTGAGGGGTTTGCAATTGTTACGGCAGACAAAGTAATTAAAAAACTTGGGAATATGCATGATGTTTTAAAATATATCGAGATAGATAGATCACGATATTCGGAAGGAAAAGCTGCTATCAGCATTAAGCCAGAGATAAATTCTGTTAAATCATATGAACTTGGAAAGGCACTTCGAGACGTCATTAAGATAACCGGCACGTTCCTTGACAATAAAAGCACTGCTTCATATATTGAGGAGTTTAAAAAACAACTTGGAAAAGAATATCTTTATGAAATTGAAAAAATTGGAGTAAATCTACATTTTCTAGAACTGAAATTTGCATAAATCGGAAGAACAGGTTTTCTAAAGGATACTGTTCTTTTCATTTATGCATCTAATGGTTTTTAACCCTGTTTCTACTTGACGAAAATAGATGGATTGTGATATTAAAAAATAAAAAAACAATGATTATTTAAACAATCAATCTTTTTCAAAAATGTAGATTATTATATGAAGCGGAAAGACAAAGAAATTACAGATCGAATGGAAATCGAGTCGATACTATCTCAAGCTAGGATTTGTAGAATTGGTTTCTCACAAAATAATAAACCCTACATTGTTCCAATGAATTTTGGTTATAAAGATGGTTATCTCTTTTTTCACTGCGCACAAGAGGGAATGAAAATTGATATTATCAAACAAAATAATAATGTTTGTTTTGAAGTAGATATTAACCATGAAATTACTGATACAGGAATTCCTTGTGATTGGTCAACAAGATATTCAAGTGTGATAGGCTTTGGAAAAGCATTATTGGTAAAAGACCCCATTGAAAAGAAACTTGCTTTAAATGTTATTGTAAATCATTATTCACCAAAGGCGAAATTTAAATACTCTGAAGAAGCATTAAACAAAGTTGGAATCATTAAAATTGAGATAACAAGTATGACGGGTAAAAAATCTGAATGATCATTATAATTAACTTAAAAATTGATGGGGCCGCCGAGAGGCAAACAGGTTAACAGGAGAAAATCCAGGTAAAACAAAATGGGTTTTTGATGGTTTTAATTAGAGTCGCAAGATGATTATAAAGGATAACGCAACTCAAATTATTCCATTATGTATTTTTACGTAACGTATTTATACGTAATTGATATGTTTGACAGAAAACTATATGTATTAACACGGCATATATATCATATTAAGGTGACATTAATATGGTTCAGGCCATAATAGACATTAAGGAAAATACCAATAGGGTTTTAAATATTCTCAAGGCAAAATACGGGCTCAAGGACAAAAGTCAAGCAATTGACATCATGGCTAAAGAATACGAACAAGAAATTCTTGAACCCGAACTTAGACCTGAATATATTGAAAAGGCTAAGAAAATAATGAAGGAAAAACCGATTCGAATTGGAACTCCCAAGGATCTAAGGAAGATGATGGGTTTGAAGTAAAATGTATATTCTTGATATCAAACCATCTCTTAAGAAAAAATTGGTTAAATTGGGAGTGAAGGCTCCCAAGCAAGCTGAAAGTATTGCAAAGAAGGCTGAAGAAATTGTTAGAGATCCTCACAGATATAAAAATCTAAAATATCCTTTAAACAATTGGAAAAGGGTTCATATCGATAGACATTTTGTATTGACTTTTTCAATTGATGAGGACACAAAGACCGTGATCTTAGAAGATTATGATCATCACAATAAAATATACAAACGTAAAAAATAATCTATATATAACAATCAGTAATTTTGATTAGAAACAGCAGATTTTTGCTATTAAATAGTCCTATAGTTGGGATTAGATTGGAATCTGCTAGGTTTTTTATTCTGAATTGCGAAATCTCAGTGGGCCCGCCCAGATTTGAACTGGAGTTTCTGGCTCCCAAAGCCAAAAGGATTGACCAAGCTACCCCACGGGCCCAACTTCTGCCGGTGTAACAACATTAAATATTTAAAAACTTTTATCTATAATTGCTTCTGAAACAAAATTCTTTTGTAAAGTTCTCTGCTAGTATTCATCACTAGGTAAGTCCACGTTAGCATCTTTAAAAAAATTTTGTTTAACTTCCTTCAATTTAAGTTCTAAATAATAATCTGGAGAAATCACAAAATCATGTTTCAAATTACCACTAAGAAATTCATCTTTAAACTGTTTCTTAATTTCCTCTAATATAAAATCTGTTGTTTTATCCATTACCAATTCAATAAAATCTTCCAGGGATTCATCATCAGGATCTTCTAAGTTTTCATACCACTCCATAATTTCTTCTTTAATCTTATTTTTCATGCTTTCACTTTTAATTAATTCCATGAATCAATTATTTCTTTAAAAACATATCCTTAGGAAATATCCAAATTCTTTTGAGCAACAACTAAAGATCACTGAATACAGTTGCAAAACAATTCTTTTAAAAACCAAATTACAAAAATATACAGGTTTGTTGAAAGATATAATGGTATCTAATTGGTTTTCAAAAATTAAAAACTTTTATGTAATCTTTTATGTTTCGAGAGCGCATGGACTTTAGTATTAAAAAACCTACACATATTCTTGCTCTGCTTTTTCTCCTTTTAGGTTCCTTTTCTCTGACAATCTTTTTTCCTATTCTCTATTATTTTATCGGTCCTTATGAATCCTTTAACTATCTTGAAACAATCTCAGAATATGCTCGGGTCCTCTTTGAAATATTTGCCTTAACACTTCAACTAATCATTGTCGTTCTTGCCTTCATAATTGTTCCTCTGATGTGGTATGTTCTTGTCAATAAGTTATCATTAAAAGAAATTCGCTCTCGTATCCAACTTCGCTTTAAAGACCTTGATATGGCAATTCCCTGGGCTGTGTTTGCAGTCATTGTTGGATTTGCAATTATCTTTGTCGTGGGAATCATCATGACCTATTTTAAATATAATCTCCAAGAAGCCAGCAACATTCCCGATATGGAACTTATTTTTTCGCTTCCCTCGATTTTGGTTCTCATAACGGTTCAACCGGTTTGTGAGGAGATATTTTATAGAGGGTTCCTCTTAGATAAGATATCCTCTCTGACATCAGAAAAAATTGCCATTGTTTCGACAGGAATTCTGTTTGGTATTGCACATTTAACTTATGCAAATATCTATCCAGCTATCCTTACTGCAATTCTTGGGATGATATTTGCCTATGCGGTCACGAAAACAAAGAATCTTACTACCGGAATCATCGCTCATATTACATATAATGTTATCAGTATCGCCCTGTATATTTTTGCAAGATCCTTATTATTCGAATCGTTAATTCTATAAATGAGCGATATATGCCAGTATCAAAAGGTGAACATATGGAAAAAGAAAGAACGTTCGTCATGATAAAACCCGATGCCGTACAACGAGGTCTTGCTGGGAAGATTATAAATCGTTTCGAAAAAAAAGGAATCAAGATTGTAGCGATGAAACTCGTATCAGTGAGTAGAGAACTGGCAGAGAAGCACTATGGCATCCATAAAGGTAAGTCTTTTTTTGAACCAACTGTGAAATATATCATTTCATCTCCTATAATTGCCATGGTTTTAGAAGGAATCAACGCTATAGACATGGTCCGGGGCATGATGGGAAAAACAGATCCTCAAAAGGCTGAAATGGGGACAATAAGAGGAGACTTTGGTCAATTCATTGGAAGAAATATTGTACATGGTTCGGATAGCGAAGAAACAGCCGAATTTGAAATCAACCTATGGTTCAAACCTGAGGAAATAGCAGATTACAAGAGAATCGATGAGGGATGGCTCGCTGAATAACTGTTCTAATTATTTTCTCGTTATATTTCTCCATATAGCAAAACAGGAATATTTATAAGTAAGGAAATATTTCAATTAACTACTAAAATATATAGAATATGAGTAAAGGAGAGAATATGGCAAAAGAAGATATGATGCTGAAGTTAGGAAGCTGGGCATTTTTGATCGGCATAGTAATTGCCTTGATCGTTGGTCTGTACCAGGCATATACAATTGAATCGGCTGACATTGCCCCGTTCTTAGAAGGTGACGGTGGTTGGGTAGCATGGATACTAGCAATAACCGGTGCAATCGTAGGAATCTTAGCATTTTTTGGAAAAGGAACAATCACCGAAAAAGAAGTACCTGCTTTTCTGATGGCAGGAATAGCATTAGTAGTCATGTATGGAGTATTCCAAGGTATAAAATTAACGCCATACATAGGGGCCCTGCTAGCTGGTATATCAATGAGTCTAGCAATATTCGTTGCTCCGGCTGTCGGCATATTAGCTATAAAGGCTATATGGGACATTGGAAAGGAAGCCTAATCTTTTCCTCTTTTTTCTTTTTTTAACCTTTTAAAACCTAATTTTCAATCCCTTTTTATCCTCCACCAAAAACTCCTAATGAAAAGGGAAGACCGAAAGTTATAAAGTGTTTACGTAAACTTTATATTAACTCATTATTTGTTTTTATCGGGGGTTGTAGAGTTATGAGGAAGATAAACCTTTTTCCATCTCTTCTCCTCATCGTCCTCCTCCTCATGTGTGATGACAACTCTACAATCCCTTCTCAACCCATGAAGACTCGACATCCCATTAAACAAATAATCAAAATAGTGTAATACTATTGTGTTTGAAATATTTTATGTTTTTTTTAAAAAATAAACCTGTTTCTAAATCCCTTTTTATCATCCGCAAAAACCCAAAAAAAGAGGGATTGGTTTTATATAGCGATAAACCCTGTGAAATTGGTGATAAAGGAGGAATATATCTGGCCATAGGTTATGTACTCATAATTGCCGTACCTGCACACGAACATGAAGTATACCACAAACTCACCAAAGTATCAGAGATTATTGAACTTCGTCCTTTATTTGGCGAATACGATCTTATAGCTAAAATAGAAGCGGAAGACTTTGAAAAACTTGGAAGCATCGTTGTAAACAAGATTAGAAAAATTGAAGGGGTTGTGGAGACCAAGACGTTAACGGGAACAAAGTTTTCGTAATTTTCAACCCCTTTTTATCCTCCCCCAAAAACACAAGGTTGGGTTTATATAAGTAATAGATGTTATTAAATTGTAGATTTTAGTGATGAAAAAATTATGGTAGAAGAAACCAGAGAAGGAAAAGTAGCTGAAGAAAGAAGAACAGATGAAAACGTAATATATGTTGGAAATAAGCCGCCAATGAGTTATGTGCTTGCAGTAGTAACTCAATTTAGCGATTCAACTGAAGTGGTAATAAAAGCTAGAGGCAGGGCAATAAGTACGGCGGTAGATGCGGCGGAAATTACAAGAAACAGGTTTGCTACAGATGCAAAAATCAAAGAAATAAAAATAGGAACAGAATCACTCACGAACGAAGAAGGAAGATCATCTAATGTATCTTCAATTGAAATATACTTAACTAAAAAGAAGGGTAAATAGGTTGAACGGTAAGTCTACAGGATGATGTCTATATCTAGTTTTTTTGTAAGTTCTTTGTATCTGTTTCTAATGGTTACCTCTGTTACGCCCGCAACATCTGCAATCTCTCGTTGTGTTCGTCGTTCACCACAAAGTACTGTTGCGATATAGAGAGATGCTGCTGCAATACCTGTCGGACCCCGTCCGCTGGTAAGTTCTTTATTTGTCGCTTCTCTGAGTATATCTAATGTCTTCGCTTGAACATCGGCACTTAGCTTTAATTCACTGCAGAACCTTGATATATAATCACGAGGTGATGTAGGCATCAGTTTTAATTCTAATTCACGGGCAACATATCGATAGTTTCTCCCAATATCCTTCCGTGAAATATGTGCTACATTACTTATTTCATCAAGTGTACGTGGTACATGACATTGTCTACATGCAGCATATAAAGCAGCAGCGCTAACACCTTCCATGCTTCTACCACGGATCAAATTCTTTAATGCCGCTTTACGATAGATCATAGCAGCAGTCTCCCGAACCGTTCTGGGAAGACCCAAGCTTGACGACAGTCTATCAAGATTAGAGAGAGCAAACGCAAGGTTCCTCTCCGTTGCATTGCTAATTCTAGTTCTCGCCTGCCATTTCCTCAATCTATATAACTGTGCCCTGTTCCTCGTTGGGATAGATTTTCCATAAGCATCTCTGTTTTTCCACCCTATTACCGTACTTAGTCCTTTATCGTGAATAGTATACGTCATTGGCGCTCCTGTTCGAGCTCTCTTCTCCCGCTGGTCACTGTCAAACGCTCTCCATTCAGGTCCATGGTCAATTATATCTTCATCAATAACAAATCCACAATCATTACATACAAGCTCTGCTCTGGAATAGTCTCTACTAATATGTGTACTACCGCATTCAGGGCATTCAATGATTTCCTCCACTTTTTGTTTCCCTTTGCTTGCCAATTAAATCAGACCCGTAAAAATCCTTTAATCCGTCTAACAGTGCCAAGGAGGGAATAATCTACATTATATAAATACTCCCAGGTAGATTTTTGGTAACAGATGAACAATAACATGTTTATATATAGAACAGAACAAATTATTTGATGTTGATAGCTGGAAATATCTCAAGTGAACAAGAAGCGAAAGAAATTGATTTTATCGCCAAAGTAATAGTGGTGAGAAGAATGATCAGCAGACTTACTGGTCAAAAATATTAGATATGTTTTACATTTTTATTTACTTCAAGAAAAAAGAAGAGCAAGTATCTATTTTAACATGTTTTACGATATAACCTAGGGATTAAAAAATGAAAGTCGATGATACTGCTTATATGACTTTTAGGGAGATTCAACTAATGGAAGAAAAATCCCCGTTGCTCACAAAAATTGTATTCTTTAATTTTGTCATTTTTACACAATAGGTTTATAAAACATTATTGTAAGAAAGTGTCGTGCTATGTGATAACATTGCGGAGATAAAAGGAAGTGAAAAAATGGAAATA
>JAUWBM010000168.1 GCA_030601705.1 Thermoplasmatota archaeon | reverse complement strand
TGTCATAGATTATGGGATATAATTTGCATCCTTCAGGTCTATGTTCATGAATTGAGTAGCTTATGCTGTCATGAAAAACACATCGTCCATTGTTATTTTTCAGTTGTAGGCAGCCCCTGCTTTTGCTAACGAAAAATTTTGTGTCAAATCCCAACTCTTTTATCCGCTCGATATCCGCATTTGATAAAACCATATTGGTATCTAAACAGCATTGAATGCATTTAAACTCCATACAACAACTATCCATATTACCAGTTGACTACTGCATTTCTATCGATTTAAAAAAGTTTCTATCCAATAATCTTCTAACTTTCTACCGATTTTTATGCTGCAGAAGAATGTTTCACAATTTTTTTTGTTTTCCTTCATTTTTTTCTATTTTTCTATAGTTTTTCCTTGGTTATCACCCTCAAACTTTTTAAACATAGTAAAAGTATAATATGTTAGACATACTAATAGATTCGATGTTCAAACCCCGATGCAGGTATAATTATTTTTTTAGATAACTAAATCTCTCACTTTTTGGATTTTCCTTCTTTGCTCCATTCTGATGCTATCTTCTTGCCCCACTCACCAACAATGTCCTTGAATCCCCATCCAAATGCCACGGCAATAGCAGCGGCAACTCCCCAGGCTAGCGGCTGTAAAAACGTGTAGATAATCGATGTATCAATTTTCCATTGATCAAGAGTGATTACGATTACTACCAGTATCAAGATTACTCTAAAAACAAATGATATTACATCAGCGCCTGCGACCTTATACTCTTTAATAGTGTTTCTGATGAATGCCACAATCCATTCAACAGCTACAAGTCCAATGATTAAGACAAGGATACCTGCTATCAGATTCGGCAGATACAAGAGCACAAGGTTGACAAAGTTGCTTAGCATCTCAATTCCGAGAATATCGATAGCAATAAGTATGAATACTACGTAGAAGAAAATCGAGATAAGCGTTCCAAACAATCTTTCAAATGTTATATTTAGGATTGCCAACATTCGATTTATTAATGGGCTTTTAGATAGTTTATCACTAATCTTTGCTCGCTCTAAAAGTTTTCTTATGCCTCCTCCAACAAGTTTACCAATGATATAGCCAATTATGAGAATTATAATTGCTGCTATTATGTTTGGCAGGAAGGCTATCATTGATTGTATGGCATCATTCAGTCCGCTACTAATTGCATCTGATATTGATTCTAAAACCATATTTTCTCACTCCCCACAATATAGTAATATGAATATTCCCTGCTTATAAAAATGTTTGCTACATGATTTGCGAGGGGAAAGGAATTTGTTTTCAAAACTCAAAATATCGTTGGTATAATTATGTTGATAAACTGAATCTTTAATATTCCTCGACGCCTCATGAAATACCAGAAATATTCAATGTTCTATCAAAAAATATTGCAAAATTATTTTTAGGTCTGAGATTAAAATAACCAAAATATTTCTTTGTAGACGTCTAGGAAGACTTTATATTCCTCGATAAAACACTAAATATATAGATTTTTTACCAATAAAAACCAGTCTAAATTTGTTAACCTATGATTTGTCTAAAGAGAACAAATAAATTTGATATCGAATGAGCTATGATTGGAACGCAAAGATTTTTCGATTTATAATAAATAATTGAGAATACAAAAGAATCAAAAAGGAATTTTGTGAGTAACAATTCAATATTTCTCCCAGTGTGAACGATCAGAAACGTTCCTGTGATGATTATGATAAAAATGGAAATCTGGTAAAATTAGGTGATGACCGAGTCTATGATAGGTATAACTATCCCAGGAAGACCAGATGGGAGAAAGTATATCTTGGTGAAATGGCTGAAGAAGCCTGTAAGGAATTTATGGACACATTAAATGTTGAATATATTTGTTATAATGATGTAAGAACTGATGCATTTAAAGATGATGACCCATTTGATTTCAGAATTCAGGACGTCAGAATTGATTTAAAATCTTCGAAGGATAATCGTAACCATGGGTTGGAAGAAATTTTAGCAAAACAACATCTTGTCACACCTACTGACCAAACTATAAAACCTGTTATATTCCAAGCATTTATAAGCAACAATGAAAAGGAAGTATGGTTAAGTTGTTGGTCAACAGAAGATGAACTAAAGAGAGACGAGAATATTGGTTATCTGCATTGGCAACCAGGTAAATACTATTTATTAAAAGTAAAAAATTGTCATCCTATGAAAGAATTTAAATCCTATCTAAATACTATTTTAGATTATAGTAAAAGACTTAAGCATTTTCATCATATCATAAGGTCATGGGTCGGGATGCAAAAGAAGAAATAATTTTTCTTAAAGAGCTTGTAAGAAAAGAGAAGAACCCGAAGTTAAGGGATAGATTTCGCGCGATTCTTCTTCTGAAGAAGAAATACAAACATCATGAGATTGCAGAGATTCTTGGTGTGACTGAACGGACTATCTGCAACTGGAAAAAACGGCATAACCAAGGTGGATATGAAAGGTTGAAGACAAAGTCAATACCTGGTAGAAATACAACATTAAGCAAAAAAGATATGAAGAAACTCAAAGCCCTGTTGAAAGAAAGAGATTATTGGGCAACCAAAGAGGTACGAGAGCTGATAAAAAAAGAGTTTGATGTTGAGTTTACCCTCCGGCATATACCGCGATTACTGAGGAAACTTGGTATGATGTATCAGAAACCCTATGTGAATGATTACAGAAGACCTGATGATGCAGAAGAGATTTTAAAAAAAGATTACAGAGCACGTCTCTGGAAGATACAGTGATCGGACTGGGTGATGAATCATGTCAACATACCAATGTAAACACATCACGAATCTGGTCTTTTGGTAAACCACGAGTGAAGAAAAATACAACAAAGAGTGAAAAAGTAAACTCTATTGGTTTTTACGCCCTGAATGGAAACAGCGTCTACAAGTCAAAAGACTCCAATAAAAAAGAGGACGTTGCCAGATTCCTTTATGAAATCCGAAAGGAGAACCCTGAGAAAACAATTATTCTCATCTGGGATAACGCCAGGACTCATTGGAGTAGACTGGTAAGAGCAACAGCACAACTCCTGAATATTATCCTTGTGTTTCTCCCACCATATTCTCCAGATCTAAACCCGATTGAGTTCATCTGGAAAAGCATCAAAAAAGAACTCTCAAGTATGTTTTTGATGTGTAGAGAGGAGGTACGAGACTCTGTAGAACAGATGTTCTACAAATTTTCCTCATCGTTGAGCTTTGCAAAATCCTGGATGAGAAAATTCTTAAAACCGCTACACATTGAGTTATGCTAATAAGAAATTATTTCGGTCAAAGACTATAATTATTTTCAGAAAGAGTCTTCCTTTCTATGTCAACTCGCATACAAACTGTCTACTCGCCGTATGGCATTTAATCAACTCCGTCTGCTTTCCTCACAAGGAGTTATACGAAGGGTCTTTGCCATGCAGAATGGTATTGGCTGACCGTAAGACCTTCCCAGCTTTGATAAATAAGACTTTCTTATCATGCCACATTCCATACGCCGATGGATTCAACAGGTGCCTCTGGTTATTTCTTCCCTATTGATACTAGTCTTCATCATGTCGCAACAGATTCGACATCCACATATTTCCATCCAAGTGCTATAGAGGATGGGTACTCTTACGACGCTGCAACTTTCGCTTAATGCTACAACCTGATAAGTTGCTCGCACCTCGCCCAAGCACTTTTACTTCGGAGCCTCCATTCACTCGGTCGCCCTAAAATGAATGTCCGATATTACTACACAGGCAAATAACCAATTCCCGTGGCTGAACTTACATCAGCTAGCCTCATTATTTTACTGGCTGCACCAACATTTGTAACAAAAAAAAGAAGATGGTTGTTTACCTTTTAAACAATTGGATAGGAATCCACTTTTGTCTTTACAATATGAGGACTAGTTTTCCAATGACGAAGCCAGTTTCCTCTTATGTCAGCGTATCTTCATCGGGGACAGTTACCGTGACTGTTACTGTTTTTTTGCCTATTACGAGTCGTATTGACTCTTCTCAATGTTTTTTTCC
>JAUWBM010000092.1 GCA_030601705.1 Thermoplasmatota archaeon | reverse complement strand
CCAGAATCTTTCGCTGTTGGCGGGCCAAGTTCCCAATCATAAAAAAATACTTCTGCATAATATGTTGCAATCTCTTCGTTTTCTATAATTATTCCTGCTTCTCGGTTTCTAGTAACAGAGTTTTCATTCCAATTAATGCTGACAATGTTCTTATTGGTTACCAAAAATGCAATGTTTTTAATATGCGTAGTTACATACCCCATATCGTGAGAGTTCATGTCAGAAGAACATTATATTGAACATATGCTAAATAAGTTTGGAGATAAGAATCATAAAAATGTTGCAACTAAATACAATTTTATAAGAAAAAATATAGATGAAGTATCCGAATCAAGAAGAAGATCAGATACTCAGGCTCTAATGATATTGGACAAATATTTTGGCAGCAAACCATTCAAGAACGCAACCAGAGACGACATTGTAGGATGGATTAACAATCTCAAGAAAGAATATGAAAATAGTACCATCCAGATATATAAGGCAAATATTAGATTATTCTACAAATGGCTGTTCAATCAAAAAGAGTACGAAAGAGGCAAACAATTTCGCAAGGCATTAAAGTATCCAGAATGTGTCGAATGGATAAGTATAGAACAAAGGGATAATGATTTACCAGTTGATTATCTGCTTTCTGAAAAACAAATATGCCAGATGATAGAGGTATCCGATAATGAACGTAATAGGGCAATGATTTCTTTTCTCTATGAAAGCGGTTGCAGATTAAGTGAAACACTTAATCTAAGGATAAAAAACATACAGTTTGATAAATACGGTGCTGTAGCTATTCTTTACAAGAAGGGAAAAGATCAGAAAACAGGTATACGAAGAATCAGATTGATTAACTCCAGCCCATATCTACAACTGTTAATAGATCATCATCCATTTCGAGATTATGAGCTGTGTCCCCTTTTCTGCAGTAGAGATCCTGAAACTTTCTCAAAAATGATTATGAAAAAAGTACATAATGAGAACCTTACAGAGAAAGATTTTGAAAAACTCACGTTGTCCAGAAAAGCTGTTGAAAAAATAGTTGAAAGAGCAGGGAAAGAGGCGGGTATTAAAGTTCACACATATCCCCATCTACTAAGACACTCTAGAGCTACTTGGGCTGCTAAGAACGGTTTTAATGAACAGGAGATGAGGATTATGTTCGGATGGTCTAAACGGTCTAATATGCCATCTCATTATACACACTTGGCTAGTAGTGATATTGATAAAAAAATGATGGCGGCTTATGGTATGGTCGAAGAAGAAGAGAAAAAAGAAGAAAGTCCTTTGAAACCTCGAAAATGCCCACGATGTGGTTTTAAGAATCCTGCGAGTAATCAATTCTGTGGAAAATGCAGTATGGCGTTAGATTTGCGGAGTATAATGGATTATGAGAAAACACGTAATGAAGCAATGAAAAAAATAGATGATAGACAAAATATTGAAGCTATCGTTGAAATGGTTATGAAGAAAATAGATCAGAAAGCATCAGAACAGAAAGAATCATAATAGATAATTTTTATTTTTTTAAATTAGTTGGAATTGGAAATACTGGAATCTTTTCCCATTTTTCTCTATTTTTATCAAAATGTTTTTTTAACAGATATGAAAATCTATCTCTAGAAAGAATTTTTTGAAGGATCGATATATAAGTATTTTGATCGAAAACATCCCATTGTTTCTTCTCATCCCTATCCCATTTTTTTCTATCTTCCATAATTTTCATTTCACTTTGAAAATCAATTGGATGTATTGTTATATTTTTATTGGAAATATGTAAAGCATCAAGTACCCATTCTACATTGTCATCATAATTTTTACCAGCGTATTTATCTTCATACCTCCCATAATAAATATCTTCTAGATTACCTAAATCCATTAAATTTTCCGATAATTTATTTTTATCTAAAATTTTTTCAGTTGCTATTAATCCATCCTTACCTTTATCCTCAAAAAGGAGTTTTTCAAACTTATCACACAATAACTGATATAACGGAGAGATTTTTGGCGAAGTTTTTTCAGCATGGAGCTCAAAAATTTCGTTGAGATAAGATTCGAGTACTAACCTGTAATTCAATTCAAATAATTCTGCAGTTACATCCAAAAATTTTGTGATTATTCTCTTAAATTCTTTACGATATTCTATTTTAATCTGCGAATTTAGGAATTCAAAACCATAAAATCTAATAATACCTTCTGGTAGAATTATCTCATTAGGATGAGGTTTTTCAATAGACTCTATATCGTATTTTCTAATATAATCTATTATAAACCCAGAAGAAAGACTATATCCTTTATCTTCTTCCTTTTTAAGGAAACCACCTTTTTGCAGTTCTCGTAATGCCTGAGAAAGGTACCCTTCTTTGTTTATATCAAAATGCTTGAAAGGATATTTCCAACCTTTACCTTTTAATTGATCTTTGAACTCTTTTTCCCATCTCTCGTATTTTGCCTCTTTCTTTTTGAGATCAGCTTTTCCTCTTACTTTTTTCTCTTTCTGTGAAAAAAGAATACGTGTAAAATCACTGTAGCTGAGATATTTTTCTTCTGTTTTCACAAATGCATAAATGACCGCTTTTTTTATTTCTGATTTAAACTCACTCACCATTGTAATTACCAAGTGAGCAATACTTGGGTTTGTTTAAAAAGTATTACTAGTGATATTATAAACAGAGAAAAAATGACCAAAGAAAGGATTTCGATAACAATTGAAAAACAACTACTTAAAGATATTGACAGAATAAGAGGATACATACCAAGATCAACTTTTATCGACAAGTTTCTTGAGAGATATTTGAGTTTTCAAACAGCAGAACAATTACTTAATAAAAACACAGGAGGGAACAGAAGATAAACTCCATAGATAAATGGAAAAACAAATATTGCCAGTTTTGCCCTGTAAAAGCACAATGTCATCAGACAAACATGGAAATCTTTGTCTGTGCAATGAATAAACTTACAGAAATTAATAAATCCATTTTAGAGAAATAAAAATGAAAGTGAAAATGAAAAAATGTCTAAAGAAAATGAAATAAGAATTACAGGAGCTGTTGTATTTAGAGGTACAATTGACGTCTTAAATGAAATCATTTTTTTAGCTGAAACTAAAGGACAAATAGTGTATCAGAAGGTTACATCACCTGATCGAAAGCTGTGGATTACAGAGGATGAAGGATAGACAATGAGAAGTGGTGAGGAGAAATTAGAACCAGTGTTGAATAATAATGAACCTAAATGGCTTATTATAGAGTATAAACAAGCTCCGTGTCACCGTGACCCGTCAAAGACAGTTAAACAGGAAATTCAAGATACAGAACCGTTGGAGATTGTACCTTACTTTGAATTAAAAAAACAAGGACTATGGCAATGCCAAAAATGTGGTGCAATTATTGAATCACATCCTGAACCGCCGTTGGAATGTTATGGGGATCAAGAAGGTTGTAATAGACACAGTACATTTAAACCAATTACAAAAACAATTAATCCTGATCTGTGGAAGCTTCCAAAATGGGAGGATATCCCCACTGATGACATCGACATGTTAAGTGTTTATGATGACATGTTAGAACTGATAAAGAAACTACTTGTATTTTCAGAGGATATTGAATATAAAATCCTTACATTGTGGATTATCAGCACTTGGAAATTAGAGCGCTGGGATACAGTTGGATATCCTATATTTATAGGGATACCTAACAGTGGAAAATCAAGGGCTTTAAGGATAATCTATGAACTTGGGTATCGTTTTCTAAAAGCAAGTGGTATCAAACAAGCGGTCATACCAAGACTATGTCACTACTACAATGTAGGAGTAGCAATTGACGAGGCACACACGAAACTGAATCCCAGAACTGAGACAGGAGCAGGACTTTTAGAGTTCATAAAAGATTCTTACAAAAGAGGGTCTATATATGCAGTTTGTGATAATAATAATCAAGAGAATGTTATTGTAACACGGAATTTTGGATATAAAGCAATAGCAGGAGAAAAGAGCTTCAATCCTGCGTTATTATCACGAGGGTTAATATTCTGGATGGATAAAGCAGAACCGGAAATCGCTAAACTGAGCTATATACAGGAGGACATTGACAAATTAAGAACACGCTTACTAAACTACCGATTTAAATTGAATGACCCTCCAGATTTAGGAAACGATTTTTGCTTAAAGGGCAGAACCAGAGAGATTTATGAATCCATAATTGCGACAGGGAAACACATAGGCATCAAAGTTGACGACATAACAGAATATGCAAAAGAAAGAGACAAGAGAGAAGAGGAGGCAATACAAAGCACAGTTGAATACGAGATATTATTTTTAATAAAAGATTATCAAGAGGGAAAATGGGTCAGTGATGCACCGGAGGGGATTCTTTTAACAGAGATATTGGCAGGTCTGGAATGGGAAAACGATTCCCAAACAATCAGAAAATTAGGATATATCCTAAGAAACATGGGATTAGCAACAAAAAGAACAAGAAAAGGAAGAGGTGTATTCTATAATTATCAAGATAATGAAAAAAGGCTGAATAAATTATACAAACGATATAGAGTTTAACGGAGGGAAATAAAGATGTTACCGAGTTGTTACTGTGTTGTTACTGATTTATTACCGACTTTTACAGATATGTTACCGTCTTTACCAACTATCTATTTAAAGAATAGAAATAAAGAAAGAAGAAGAGGGCTGTAGCAGACATGTCAATAAAGTCGGTAAAATCGGTAACACTCCATATAACGTCGGTAACAAGTCGGCACAAAGTAGTACGCACAAAGGAGATGCATAAACAATTGAAATTTGTTACACTTTAAAAGTTTGAATTAGGAGAGAAAAAATCATTCGATTTCGTAAAAATTTGTTAGGAGAAAATTAAAGAATTCAAATCTTAGAGGTTGAAATGTCGAAAAAATTATTTACCAAGGATAGGAGAAAAGAGATTAGGCAGCTTATTGAAACTACAGGTCTTATACACATAAACAAATCCGAACTTGGTCGAAAATATGGTGTGAGTGATGTTACGATCCATAATGACCTTAATAAAATAGTTAAGAGTGCAAAACCAGAAGATGTCAAGCTCTTGCTTAAGAAATTTGATCAGGCATTTAACACAGCTTTGAAAGGATCGCTTAGGGCTTTCAGTGACGCTAGTACAACGAAAGAAACAATTGATGCGGTAAAAGCTATTAGTAGCGTTACAAGTGATTATTTGGGCAGTCTTAGCAAGTTAGGTTATAACATCGATGTGCCCACTGATGATAGTCATCTTTTTACCATCGAGAGTTTTAGAAAGATGGTTCTTAAAAAAGCTGAGCAGGAGAAAAAATCGGCTTGGAATGTACTAAAAGAACTTCTTGATATTCCGATACGAGCTGACTTGGAGTATTTTAAGAAATGGTTGTATATTCACGAGCCAACAGAGAAGGATTTGAAATACATAGAAGATAAATATGTTAACTGGGAAGGCAACGTATCAAAAGTACCTAATAAACCAGTAAAAATTGATTCCATTCTAAAAAGGGAGGGGGTTGCTTCAGAAGAGGACGACCTTGAAGAGATAGTAGAAGGGGAGGATGAGGATACCAATAAATAGGAGTAAGGCAACTATATTAATTCTAATTATCAATTTTCAATATGAGTCAAGATCATAAGTCCGCCTAGATGGTTTTTTGACCATACTTTATAAAGTAAAAGACATTTCAAAGTTCAGATTATAGAAATCATGGGAGGTTTTAAAACGAGGAAATTTACGATATATTCTCTCCTTATTCTTGTCGTTACTATTATAATTATTGTAATCTTGTACTTTTTACTATCAAATTCATGGGACGCTATTAAGGAAAACCTCACTTGGATTAGAGAGCTTTTTACGATTATTTTTGTAGCCTCAGCAACAATCATTGCAGTTTTGACTTTTATTAGAGCGAGAAAAACCTTTCTACAGCCGATACGAAGTGAGGTAATTAAAAAGCAATCTGCTTTATTAACTGAACTTTTAGAATTTATTTCAAGAGGAATTGGCAATATTGGAGAGGCGTTAAATTATTCTGAGATTGTTCGTCTAAATATTTATGCATTGTTGGACGAATATGGATTTATTTTAAATCTCGAATGTTACTTTACATTTATATAACCTTTTTTTAGATTATTGAATCTATTTCAATTATATTATATCAATTAAAATTACATATTTGGTGGTATATCATCATTACTAATTATTGAGAATTTACAATCGTCACATATTTCGTCGGGATTATCTGTTTCGTTAATCCCACATATTTTACAAATCACAATACATAATCCATATAAGGTTTAAAAGATTAAACCCTATACCTTATAGAGATAAATTATATTTAGAAAGAGTGGAGGAACTATGAAATTAACATTTTACGGTGGAATCAATAAAATCGGCGGGAACAAGATTCTTTTAAAAGACAACGGAACAAGAATATTCCTTGACTTTGGTATGAACTTTGAGGAGCATCAAGACTTCTTTACCGAATACATGCCACCAAGAAAATGCAATTGCATAAAGGATTTTATTTATCTAGGATTATTGCCAAATTTGAATGGCATTTACAGAAGAGATTACTGCAAGCATATGGGTCTTGATTGTAATGGAGAAAACTCAGTTGATGGTGCCCTGATTTCGCATGCTCATATTGATCATGTAGGCTATGTTCATTTTCTCAGAAAGAATATTCCTATCTATGTTAGTGCTGAGACTAGAGCAATTATGGAGATGTTCAGCAGGATAGGGGCCTCCGGATTTGAGGAATTCACCGATTTCAAGCCATCATTCCAGCTCATCCCAAAAAAAAGGGGAGATGGTATGAAAAGAAGAGACGCAAGAGATGGAAAAGAGGAGAGAGATGTAAGGACTTTCGAGTTTGGTAAAAAGTTCAAGATCGGTAACCTTGAGATACTCCCTTGTAGGGTTGACCATTCACTGCCTGGGGCAACAGGTTATATCATCTATACCAGTGAAGGGCCGTTGGTTTACACCGGGGACCTGCGGTTTCATGGTAGGCATAATGACTGGAGCCATAAATTTGTTGAGATAGCAGCCAATGAAGAGCCTGTGGTGATGCTTTCCGAGGGAACAAGGATAAAGGAAAAAGAGGCAAAAACAGAAGATTATGTCCAGTCAGAAAGCACCAAACACATCAAGGGAAAGAAAGGTCTGGCGATTGCGAACTTCCCGATAAGAGACACCGAAAGGTTGCTGACATTTTATAATACTGCAGTAAGCAACGGAAGGAAGCTTGTGATTGAATATAGGCAGGCATTACTCCTGGATTTACTTAGGGAGCAGGGGATAGAGGAATTGCCAAAATCGACTGATAAAAACATAAGAGTATTTTATGCTAAGAAGAGCTGGGGTCTTGTCGGCAGGACGGATTTCCCTGAAGACCAGATAGAGAAGGATTACGATACTTGGGAACGAACATATTTCTCTCGAGAAAATGTAATAGATGCAAAAGAGATAAGCACTCACCAGAAGGATTATGTCATGTTCATGAACTATTTTCAACTCAATAATCTAATAGACATTAAACCAGTGGAAGGGAGCATTCATATAAGGAGTATATGCGAGCCATTCAGCGAGGAGATGGAACTAGATCAAAAGAGAATTGACAATTGGCTGAGGTTGTTCGGTTTGTATCCAGAATGGAAGATACATTCATCAGGTCATGCCTGCGGACCTGCAATATTTGATATGATACAGAAAATCAATCCAAAAACATTATTTCCCATTCATACTGTAAATCCTGAAGCTTTCAAAGAGCTATCAGGAATAAACATAATTTATCCAGAGTATGGAAAGAAAATCACAATCTAATAAAAGAATTTTTAGAATTCTTTCTTTTTGTTTTATGAAGTTAAACTTCATGTCAGATTTGGGCGGAGTGACGAAGGAACGGAGCGCAAATCTATTAATTTTAAAATAATATCTTTTTAATTGTTCCTATTTGTAAACAACTTCACATTTTGAGCTTTCTACAAAACTATACTTATTATGTCTTTCTTTGGAAAATACTTCATCAGGGTCATAGCCAAACTTCTTATAAGCAATAGATCTCAGATACCAGGAAAAAAGGGGATATTCATCACACATTTGGTCAGCTACTGGATGTATTGCAATCAGTCCAGCACTTTGAGTGAAATGTAAACCATCTTTCTTTGCATGCAACGTATTATTGCAATTAACATAAGGAAATTTACCTGAATAAATATGGTGAATGCTCCACTTATTTTTGCTACCATATCTTTGTGGACGTTCCCCTTTTGCAAAAAGATAAGCAACAACAGCAGGGCCATTTGCTCGACCATCGAGTGATTCGATTCCTTCAGCTTTTAACTTTGTTTTTAACTCTTCAGGATATTTATGATATTTATCTATTCTGTCGCATCCTTCCCACATTAAGATAGCTTCTTTTGGGAACTTAACAAAATCATCTAGATTCTTTAGTATGATTGCTATTATTTCTCTCTCATTTTCATTTTGAAGATTTTTTAACTCTCCATTAACCCATAAATCCAACTGTAATAAATCACATTGAGAATTAATTTTATTTGGCGATTTTAAATTCGATTTGTTTTTTACCATTTAATGCCTAAACATATTTTTTTAGTTTATATATTTTAAACCAACTGATTTAATAATTAGAATTTTTAGAATGACTTTTCTTTAATTAACGAGGCGGTATATCCCTTTATATGTAATAATCTAATTTTTGATTAAATATTAAGAGATTTTTATCCATGTTCAATTAGGCCGCCTGGCGGCATTTTTTAAGTACTTCTTGTAGTAATTTTTATACAAAAAGAAACCATCCATATACTCATTTCGGTTTATCACATAAACCGATATCTTTAGGGATTTCTAATTATGCCATTGTAGCCGGCTCTAGAGGCCTGAGGAAGAAACTTGAACAAATTAAACAAAAAGTCAACAAACTATCTCGTTGTCCAACGCCTTTTTATCCTCCCAAAACCACAAGATTGTTTTTATCTAGCAGAAACCAATCTTATAATCCTAGAAAATGTCTGAGTATTGGAAACATCCGTGGAAACCGTTCAAACAACCAACTCAGGAGAAGAAAGTTGAAAGTGAAGGGTTTGTTTTTCGGTGTTGCAAGAGAAACATCTATAATGCAGAAGTCGCTATTGTTGTCTTTATTGACAATCTTCACTTCTCCAGCGAACTCAGAGTTCTTTTCATCTGGAGCGACAACAGAGACATTTACTGTAAATGGTCCATCCTCAGGCATCAAGTCATATCCATCATCAGGAGTGATTGTCCAATCACCCCAATCGGGATGTGATTCTATCTCCCAATCCAAGAGTGATGTTGGGTCACCGATGTTCTCTATAACGAAGCTATCTATGACAGTGGAACCTGGAGAGACATCAGTCCAGCTCAGACTACCATCACAATCTAAATCTGATATTGCTTCTTCTGTTGTAAAACTCCAGATAGGTCCAGATGTTGCTGCACTATGGCTGTCTTTAGCTATTATCTGCCAGTAATATACACTACTAGATTCTAAACCATCAGGGTTATATGTTGTACCAGTCTGATCATCTGATACCAATACATCAGGGGTTGGATCATCTTTCTCTAGATATACATCATAAACGAGTGGGTCTCCATCTGGGTCACTGCAGTTCCAGCCTAGTAAAGTGTTTATACTAACGTCTGTTGCTCCATCACTTGGACTTGGGTCACTTGGAGGATTTGGTGGATCGTTTGGTTCTGATCCTGTGGTGAAATCCCACACTGGACCCTCTGTAGAGAACCCATACTCATCCCAGGCGACAATCTGCCAGTAATAATGTGTATTATATTCCATCGTTCCAGGGTCATAAGTGGTTCCAGATTGGTTATTGGACACCAATTCATCAGGCGTTGGGTCATCCGCTTCAAAATATACATCATAGGTGAGGTCGTCACCATCAGGGTCACTACAATTCCAGCTTAGATCAGCATTAACGTCCACATCAGTTGCTCCATCCTCAGGATCAGGGTCACTTGGTTCATTTGGTGGCTGACTTATCACTATAGTAACGTTTAACAGGTCAGACCAACACACTCCAAGTTCTGCTCCATGTTCGTCCTTAGCCTTGGCTTTTATCCCATAATCCCCAGACTCTTCCCATGAGTGAGATGCCGTATATGTTTCATTAGAACTGTAGGGACCAAACCACCC
>JAUWBM010000095.1 GCA_030601705.1 Thermoplasmatota archaeon | reverse complement strand
ACACAAGTCTTACCGTCCTCCCTTAATTTTACAATCAATTCCCTTTCTTTTCTTTTAGCTAAATTCATGAGTGCACCAAAAAGAATATGCATGACCCAGTATATACAATTAATCCATTAATTAATGTCGCATACTAATTGTCTCATCTCTAAATGGCTCCCCTTGATCATTGAAAAAAATCGTAACTTCATTTAAGATTCCGTCTTTAATACTAATAATACGAGTTTTTTCTAGTGCTAGTGCAGCTTCTTTTAATCCTATACCAAAATGACCTCTTACAGGTTCATCTTCATCTAAACCACTTGTTTTTCCACCTATTTTTTCTGTTACCTTCCATAATTGGTCTTTTGACATGCCCTCTGCTTGATCAAGCACATATCCTCCTTTTTTTGTGTGAAAGATTGTGATTTCACCTGAAATTTCCTCTCCTTTGTTTAGTATTCGATTATAACTATCTGTTGAATTAGTAATACACTCTATCAATGGTCTAACTACTGTTTCACCCATTGAGCTTTTTATTCTTCTTTTATAGTATCTTTGATCGTGTGTTATTATTGTTGGCATATCAATCAATCCTCCAATTTTTCTTTTAAAAATAATAAATATTTTTCAACATTTTTATCCGACATATCTTTAGCATAATTTAATAAAAGATCTAAATTTGACTTAAGTTGATAGTTTGGAACATTAGATGTCGCTCCTATAGATAATCTTATATCGCTACTAGAAATTTTACCGGCTTTATCCTCCATAAATTTTTTAAATCCGTCTGATTTTTTAACAACTTCATTTATCCAATAACTTTGCTTCGAAGGAGCATCTGTAGAATATGACCTTTTTTTCTGAGAAATTTGTGAGCCAGTTTTTAAGGTATCCATTACTTTGTTTAGGATGAGTTCGCCTCTTTTGGTAATGACATAGCCGCTTTGTGTATTTCCTTCAACCCATCTTTTCTTTTCATCCTTAAGATGCCAAATTGTATCTCTAACGGTTCTTGCATCGGGATAACTTTTGAATCTAGTTAGCGAAAATCCCGCCTCAGGAAATAACATGTGTGCAACAACAACAATGTAATCAAATAAGCCTTCGATATTATTATTTCTTAATGTCCAGATACTATATAAGACGAGATAATCTCTCCCGATTTTTCCTTTGTATAAATCCGTATCAAATGTTTTTAATTTTTTTATCAGTTTTTCTATATCAGCCATAAAAATTCCTCATAATTCAATTTCCCTTCTTTTCTTTTTATCAAACATAGTCTTAATTCTTCTTACTTCTGTTTCAACTGCGCCAAAGATCTTTCTCACATCTTCTTCAGAATAACTATATGCAGATGTATTTGAACAATTCCCTAACAGACGGAGGTCTTCCAGAATCCTATTAGCCCGTAAAGTTGCTATACGCTTAAATTTTTCTTCTTTTGTTTCGTTTTCTATTCTTATCTTTACCATATAATAATCATATACATACAACCAATATATAAATATTTTGATTAATGACCTAAAAATATTGCTAATGACATTAGAATGTTATATTCTGTAATATTTAGTATTATTTAGTAATCAAATAACTATAGATTGTATATGTTATCTATCTGTTAATTCCCATATTCCTTGAGGAGATGAAAATCTATCTCTCATGATTCTATCTTTTCTTAATTTAACAGCAGCCCACCTCATATCATACTGCCAAGTATAGAATAAATCTCCAGACTCTTTTAACTCGTTTTTATAATTATTCCAGATATATTTTGAAACATCTCTTATTGTTGCTCTACCTTCATTTGCTTCAAGTGCTTCTACTATCCAGGATGAAAAAATATTCTTAGTTACTATATTATTACCTCCCTTTTCATTTTTAAATATTTAAATGCAATATAAGTTTTTCTTAGCCAAGAATTTTAAAAACTTAATATATTTTTATCAGGTTTATTACATTGAATTTTTTTACCATCATATTTGCATTCAATAAAAATGCTATCCTGTTTCATTAACCCTTTTTCTTTCTTTTGAGTTTTTAGATTGCTCAATGCTATGTAAAGACTTAAATTATTCCGGGGAGGATCACATTCTTTTAAAAACTGTATCTCCTCATCACTAAATCGTTTAGGAACTCCTTTGACAATAGTGCCATTTCTCATCATTTTAATGTCTTCTTCAGTAAAATTATCATACTGTTCACAGTCTATTCTTAAGCCACTTAAACGGCCCTTATCATCAACAGTAGGAGAAATAACACATGAAATATGAGGAAAATGAATTTTGCCTGTCAATCCATCCTGAATTAACCTAAAAAAATCTATGTTTGTTAGACCCTTGTTAAAAGGAGGTTTAGGATCAAAATGTGGTTCAGGATGACTATGTATGTCCCCTATTGGTTTTCCTTTTTCGCAAATCCTCTCCGGTGGTTCTACACTATTCCTATTACCCCAATGGGGCCTACCCCCAGGATATATCTTTCCATCTTTGAGACAAAGAGTATGCGCAAATTCCTTTTGTAGTCCTTTCTCGAAATATATTTTAAGAAAATACTGAAGTGTTTCATCTGGAAATTCTAACTTTGATATCATTTGATTCCTCCTCTTCTAAATCATAATGCAGATTCCATCAGAATTATCTGTTTCGTTTACACCACGTATCTTACAAATCATATTTCCCCTTCCTGTTCAACAGGTGTAGTTTCATTGACTCCTATCAGAATATAATTTCAGACTAGCCTCAGCACCTTCATCGAGGATATTCTGCGAAAAGTCGTTTGTTCGACTATCCAAATTCGAATAGATTTTTTTGCTTTATTATGTCTTCAATTGCCGAAAATTTCTTTAAAATAGGTTCCATTCTCTCCCTAGAGAACTGATGTTTATCGCATAGTATTTTGAAGACTGCCTCGTTATCCGGCTTTGACCACTGGATAGAATAATCGTCTGTAACCGGAGGATGTAGAAATATTTCACGGATTTCTTTGATCTCTCGTATAGTAGGGACGTCAGATCCCCCAATAATAGCCAGTGCATTTTCTACGTTACCCGCTTTTTTTATAAGATTTAAACTTTTTTTAGAACCATATCCTTTAACTCCCTCATTGTAGTCTGTCCCTATTAGTATTGCCATGTCAACTAGTTGATTTTGTAGAATGTCTAGCGATTTAAGATCAGGTTTTAATCTTATTAATTCAGGATTCACTTTCACATAGGCCTTTTTGTTGGGCAGTTTTCTTCTTCTTGATGATGTTAAATTTCTTACAAGTATTGGAGAACCAAATAATAGACAATCGAAATCCTGGGAACCCACGGCATAACCATCACCTTTTTTAACCATATAACTTGCTTGCGACTCACCTTCAGAAGGTGCCTGGACATACGGCATTCCAAGTGCATCGAGTAACTCTTTACTCTGTTGGATAATCTCATCTGTCACCCGTGAGGTTTGTTGTGCTTTTGTTTTGGCTTTTTCCATATCTCCTTTCTCCAGCGCTTCTTTCCATTCTTTCTCTGCTTTCTCCTTTCTTTCTCTACGTTGTTCAATTGTTTTTGCCTTCAACGGATGAGGTTCTCCATCGAAGACATACACAGGTCGTATTCGTGATTCTACAAGATTGGCTGTTCGATGGAAAAGGCCTGAAAGATGCGAGGTTATCTGACCCTTAGAATCCTTTAACGGCGTCCCATCTCTCTGCCTTATTATTGATAGAAACTGATGGAGAACATTATGAGCGTCTATAACAACTACTCTATCACGTAAATCGTTAAACGAGATTTTTTCTTTTTTGAATAAATTCCCAAGGTCAACTCCCATCTAATCAAATTCCAAAATAGTTTTTATGAATATAGACTTTCCCACAACGATACGTTTAAAGAAAGAAATGGCATTTCCCACTTCGATGAAACGAGATCTTATTTCCATGCTTGATGTCAAGGATGATCTTGTAGAGATTATTGACCTAGCCATTGATTTGAAACAGCAATCAAAGAGTGGCGCATCCATTGAGCTTTTAAAAGGAAAAACCCTGGGTATGATTTTTGAAAAATCAAGTACACGCACACGGGTTTCTTTTGAGGTAGGGATGACCAAACTTGGCGGACATGCAATATTTCTCAGTACAAACGATATTCAACTAGGGCGAGGGGAAACAATAGAAGATACTGCTCTTGTACTCTCACGATATGTTGATATTATCATGTATCGCGCAAAAAGCAACAAAGCTATGAAAGAATTTGCAGAAAATGCAACAGTTCCTGTTATTAGCGGGCTGGATGATAAAGAACATCCCTGTCAAGTAATCACTGATCTGATGACGATAAAAGAACATAAGGGAAAACTTAAGGGATTAAATCTTGTTTATCTCGGAGATGGAGACAACAACATGGCACATTCATATCTTCTTGGCTGTGCTATGATTGGGATGAATGTTAAAATTGTATCACCTAAGAAATATTGGCCAGATAAATACTATGTGGAAGAAGCAAAGAAATTTGGTGTAACTGTGGAGGTAACTGATAAGATTGAGAAATCAACTGACGGTGCAGATGTCGTTGCTACAGATACCTGGGTTTCTATGGGGGATGAGGCTGAAAAGACAAAAAGAATCAAAGAATTCCAAGAATACACAATCAATCAGAAACTCATGAGCCTGGCTAAACCTGATGCTATTTTCATGCATTGTTTACCCGCCTATTACGGTTACGAGGTTACAAAAGAAGTAGCTCATGGGAAACAATCTGTTATCTTTGATGAAGCAGAAAACAGGCTGTGGGCTCAAATAGGAATTATGGTAACGTTAAATAAACAGTAGATCAGTTTGTTTAGGTGAGTATTTTATCTAAAACTTTTAGTCTTGTAGCGTATTTTATCTCTTGTGCTATTCTTCGCCCTGTGGACAAATCTGGTTGAATAAATTCAGAATATGGAGAACCAGAAGGATAGGGATTAGTACCTGCAACAATGCGAGCAGAGATTTCAAATACCTTAAACTCTAGATTTTCGGTAACTACAGTTTCTAAGCAAAAAGAACCAATTACGCCACCAAAGAGCTCAAGGGATTTTTCCACAACTGCTTCTCCCATTTTGAAAACCTTTGGTAACAATGATTCTCTCATAACTATCGGGATGTTACCCGTTACAACAAATGTTGGATGTATGCCCAGTTCTTCCAGCTCTGCAATAGAACCTAGCCGTTGGACTTCATCAATCGTTGTTTCATCGCGCCTGTCCATTGATAGAAGTTGAAGACTGCCTTTGTTTAATCTATAGGCATTGTCTTGAATAGGTGAGTAGAAATAGTGAAGATAATATCGCGTTCCCATCACAAATTCTTGAATGGCATAGGCTTTATCTTTCTTCACTCTCTTTAAAAATTCATCATATGTTTTTGCAATGAAAAAATCTTTACCGCCCTTGGCACCGTGATATTTAACGATCACAGGTTTGTCGATTTCTCTTGGGTCTTTAATCTCCTGGGGCATGGTAAGGCCAGCCCCTTCCAGCCATGTTCTTTCTTTGTTTCGGTCTGATTCCCACATAAGGACGTTTCTATTCCCAAACGTAGGTAAATTCAAAATTAAAAATTTTTCAGCACCAAGATACTCAACAAACGATCCGTGCGGAATGACAATGACATTTTTTTCTTGCAACTCCCCAGCGCGTTTCGCAATGTCTTTATAGTTGTCAACAATGAAAAAATCATCTGGTTTACCGAGAGGAAAAGCATCATAAATTTTTTTTTGTTCTCCAACAGATATTCCCAATGTTTTAAATCCTTCCTTTTTAGCACCGTTAAAAATCTGCAGACTAGAATGAGAACAAACAGTGGCTATGGTAAGATTCTTTTTGTCATATGATGTAAGCATGTCATTTATATTTATTTTAGTCATGGTACTGACACTCTTACAGCCCTTTAACAAACACCCATGTTTTATTAGTTTCGATTGCAAATCTTATCTTCAGTCAAAAATTTAAATTTTAATTCATTAATTTTTAAAATACTACAAAATATAATTAGTCCTAAAATAATGTCATAAAAAATTAAAATTGTCTTCTATCGCCCCTTAGCGATTCTACAATCTCTTTTCCAAAGTCTGTAAGTTTATATAACTTAATATCATTCTTTTTTCCACTATTGAATTGTTCAACTAGATTGAGACTGATAAGAGATTCATCACCTCGATATCTTGAATTCATTCCTCTTATAGCACCTATTACGTTAGTTGGAGTTGTTTTAACATTATACGCAATCTCAGAGGTATAACTCCCACTTGGACTGATATCAAAAAGGTAATCTGCAATCTTTTTTCTGACGTTACTTCTCCTTAGCGACCGTATAACAAGAGGTTTCAATATATCTGGAGAGATAACTGTCCCATCGCTATCTTGCATCCCATCCACTTAGTTCCACGGATGAATGTTATTTAGCATTAATAAATTAATCGGTCAGTTTCATCCGATTTAATCCCCCTCAAACACTTTGTCTAAGAAAAACGAAACTGATAAATGCTTGTTGTATAATACGTGTCTCTAATTCTGAGGATGGGAAAAAATGTCAATTAAAAAGGAATTATTAAATGAATTAACAGAGAAACAGTTAAAACAGCTTGCTGAGCATAAAGGGATAGATTTTAGCTTAAATAGCGTCCAAAAGAAATACTATCGGGATTGGGATGAAAAAGATAAATTAGTAGATATGATGACTGATCATAAACAATTGACGATTTCTGAAATAGAAAAATTCATTGTAGATAGGAAAGCATAGATACATTCATCTACTATTTTTAACTGAAATTTTCTTGCAATACCTCTCAATAGGGCATTTACTACAGAATGGTGAGATGGTTACACATATGTTTTGACCAAATGTTACAAAAAGATTATTTAAGTCATACCAATATTTCTGAGGTATAATCTTCATTAATTTCTCCATAGTCTCATCAGGATTTTTTGATTGAACCCAACCTAAACGATTTGCTATGACATGCACATGAATATCTACTGGAATAAAGCCATCAATTTTATGACCATACACCATAACTATTGCTGCGGTCTTTTTCCCAACACCTTTTAGTTGTAATAGTTTATCAAAATCATCAGGGACTTTACTTGAGTAGTTATCGATGAGTGTTTTTGAAATTTCTTTGATCCTCTTTGCTTTGGTTTTGTAAAAACCGACTGGATAAATTAATGATGCTATTTGTTTTTCTGATAGTTTTAATATTTTCTCAGGAGAATCATAATTTTTTAACAGTCTTATAGAAGCTTGCTCTGTAATCTTATCTTTTGTTCTAAGACTTAAAATGCAGGATATCAAGGTAGTAAATGGTGTGTTCACTATTTCATCCCATTTTGAACGTGAAACAACAGGTTGAGCATATTTGCTTGATTCTTGTTTTAGTAACTTGAAGATTTCATCAACGTGTTCTATCTTGTTCACAATGTGTTCCCCAAAGCTTCTCTTGTTTAAAAAATAATCTCGGTTAAAAATCTATGTTGTTTAAAAAAGAAGAAAATTATTTTATTTTCTCCTTCTCAAAATTATGAATATCGCGCCAATTGCTGCTAAAAGTACTAGTACTTCAAAACCTGGTGTTCCATTTGATGTGTCGCCATTCTCTTCACTGCCATTTCCGTTGGTTCCGTCCCCATCATCTTCTGTATCATCTCCATCACCATCTTCAGGTTCAAAATCAGGGTCCCAAGTATAGTCTCCAACCCAATCAAACCATTGATCATGGGTGTATTCCCCTCCACTGTAATCTTCGAATATCCATGCAGTTCCCCATAATTCCTCAGCTATAGTATCTTCACCAACCTTGTTCATTGTAGCACTCAGGATGTTACCGTTAACCGTTACTTCAGCTGATGATGGAAAATAACTACCGTTTGGATCTAATGAAAATCCAAAGGCACCTCCACTTGGACTTCCTCCTATAATATCCGCATATGACATCATATAATATGCATCGCTCGTATTGTAGAACATGATGTATGCTGTTTTTTCATATTGTGAACGTGAGAATGTTCCTCCAGGCCATAAAGTCATTGATAATGTAATTTGATCTCCACTAACTTCAGCTTTTATTTCTTTAATGTCAACATTAGGTTGATCATCGATGGTTTGCTTTTCCCAGTAAGGATATACAAAATGCCATACATCCCCCTGAGCATCAGATTCTGTTTCTGCAGTAACTGTCATCGATGAAAATAACAGTACAGCTATTCCTATAATTAACACACTGCTTTTCCAAAGTTTCATAATTAAACTCCTCTAGATCATGAAAAACAATACTGCTTTTTAAACATGTTGAAAAAAACAATAAAGAATCCCTTATTTCCGACAATAATATATGATGAAATATACTAAAATTATTTATAATTCGAATAATTTTTTGTAAAAAAACAAAATATTTTTAATAGCATAATTTGTTACCTCACCCGTTCGCTTAGGAGGAAGTCCGGGATGAATGAGATAATAAAATCTTTTGGTCATAATGCAGGAAGATTATGGGAAACACTTAGCACTGAAGGTCCCCAGGTACAAACCAAATTAATGAAAAAAACTAAACTAAGAGAGGATGACTTTTATGGTGCAATCGGATGGCTTGCAAGAGAAAACAAAATATTTAGGGATAAAAGAACCTACAAAATTGGTGAAACTAATTTAACCGAGAAAATAGGATCAGATGCAGGTAAATTGTGGCAGGCTCTTGGCAGGAATAACGAAATTGACATTTCTACTGTTTCTCGTTTAGTAAAAATTGAAAAGAGAGATTGTTATACTGCCTTGGGATGGCTTGCACGTGAGGGAAAAATAACAGCAAAAGTTAAGGTAAAAAGGAAGTAAGGCTAATAAATTTCAAATTACATTTTTACAACTCTTATTTGTATTTTTACACGTTTGCACAAGTGTAATAAGAACGAAAATTCAACCACGTTTTGCAATAAAGATACGCTGGGGAAGGGATTTAGTCCCATTTTTACCAGTAAAAAATCCTAATATTCTCCTTAAAACAAGAATATACCCGCATTGGGATTCTAGTGCCTAAATAACGTCACATTTCGATGTTTTATATCTATTGAACAACAGCAGTTTTTGGGGATCTTCGAATCGCCATTTCTATGGATACTGTATAATTTATGAACGAGGTTTGAACTCTCTTTTGCTGTAAAAATTGAAATACAAAAGAAACGGGAAGCTTAATTTATAGCAATAGAAGATAATTTTCTGATGCGCTTTTCAGCATCCTTTATTTGTAATTTTTTAAGTGCATTGATCAGATTATTAATCCCAAAGGTTTTTGCGGCATATTTGTCCGCATGATGTTCATCATTGAAACTATGGAATGTTAGTGAAGATAGAGCGAGTAGAAATGATACAAATTTATTCGGACTATAATTTAAATGATACACTTCATGTGCAACAACAGCCATTATCTCATCTTTCTCAAGTCGTTCAAGTAATCCAACTGAGAGATAGATTCTATTCTTGTATGTAAACGCCTTTATCTTCTGTGTATCAAGTATACTTATATCAACCTTGAACTGTTGTTTGATCTTAGAAAGATAGGGGGATAATCTGATAGTATTTCTGTCAAGTTGCAGGTCAAGGTAATATTTTGCAACTCCCATCAATAACGTTCCAATAAGAATTATCCCAAGATATATCCAAACCCATGCAAACATATCACAATTCATGGAGAAAAGGTTGAGTGAGATTATGACTGTCAATGAAGATTGACTTGCCAATAATGATTCATAATTTCGTTTAATAACAAACATTAATAAAAATAATATAGTAACTGCTATTAATCCTATTAAAGGATATAACAATCCTGATTCTACAATACAGTTAAGAAAACATTCAACACC